>NZ_CP160388.1:832500-1132500 GCF_040732315.1 Oryzisolibacter sp. LB2S | reverse complement strand
GCTCATCGACCACATCGTCGCCCGCTACCACGAGGTGCACCGCGCCCAGCTGCCCGAGCTGATCCGCATGGCACGCCGTGTGGAGGCCGTGCACCGCGAGAACCCCCACACCCCGCGTGGGCTGGCCGACGCGCTCGAGGCCATGGAGCAGGAGCTGACCCTGCACATGCACAAGGAAGAGGCCGTGCTCTTCCCCATGCTGCGCGCCGGCGGCAACAGCTTCGTGAGCCAGCCCATCGCCATGATGCGCCACGAGCACACCGACCATGGCGAGGCCCTGGAACACATCGCCCGGCTGACCAACGACATCACGCCCCCGGCCGAGGCCTGCAACACCTGGCGCGCGCTGTACTCGGGCCTGGCGCAGCTCAATGACGACCTGATCAACCACATCCACCTCGAGAACAACGTACTGTTCCCGCAGTTCGAGGCCAGGACCGAGCAGGCCGGCTGCGGCTCGGGCTGCGGCTGCAGCTGAGCATGGACACGGCAACACAGACCAAACGCCCGCTCGATGTGGCGGGCATCACCGCGCTGGTGCATGGCTTCTACGCCGACGTGCGCGCCGACGCCCAGCTCGGCCCCCTGTTCGACCGCGTCATAGAGCCGCACTGGGACGCTCATCTGGCGCGCATGGTGGACTTCTGGAGCACGGTGATGCTGGGCGCGCGCAGCTTCAAAGGCGACGTGTTCGGCAAGCACATGGCCGTCGATGGCGTGGAGCCCGAGCATTTCGCCATCTGGCTGCGCCTTTGGGGCCGGCAGACCGATGCGCTGTTCGAGCCCGAGGTGGCGCGCGAGCTGCAGCAGGCGGCGCGCGGCATTGCGCGCAACCTGTTTCGCGGCTATTTCGGCTGAACCGACCTGCGCAGCGGCGCGAGCAGGTCGCGCAGGCCGTTGAGGTCTATCTCGTACATCAGCGCAAGAAGCTGCCCGATCTCGCCGCGCGGAAAGCCCTCGCGCGCAAACCAGTGCAGGTAGTTGGCCGGCAGCTCGGCAATCACCGTGCCGCGGTGCTTGCCGAACGGCATCTCGCGCGTGAACAGCAGCGCCAGCCGCTCGGGCGTGCAGCCCGCGATCTCCATTGCCACCCTCCCCTCACAGCCCGCCGTAGCGGAAGCTGATGCCCGTGAGCACAAAGCCCACCGACAGCAGCGTGACGGCCGCCACATGCCAGGCCATGAGCGGCAGCGTGGCGGCGCTCAGGCGCGGGATCACGCGCAGACGCGCATGCGCGGCCACCAGCGCCGTGCCGGCCAGCAGCAGCAGCTTGGCGGCCACGGCCGTCTCCAGCGCCGAATCGGGGTTGAACCAGCGCACCCAGTCGGGCACGAGCTGCAGCGCCATCCACAGGCCGGAGGCCACCTGAAACGCCAGCGCCGGCATGCCGATTCTTTCGTAGCCCTGCTCGAAGTCCAGCAGCACCTGGGGATTGCGCGCGCGCAACGCGCGCGGCAGCACGGTGAGGGCCAGCACCAGATGGCCACCGGTCCAGACGGTGGCGGCCAGCACATGCAGGGCAAAGATGTAGGGATACATGCGGGAACTTCTGTGGCTAGGCCCTGCGCTGCCTGCAGCGGATAGGCCGGATCGGCAAGTCAGGGCGTGGACGGATGCACGGGCGCTACATTACTACAAAAAAAAGAGCTGCCTGCGCTTTGCTGACAGGCGTTTCAATGGATTTTTTTACCTGATTTTCGATATGCCTCAAGCAGCGCCCGGGCCGGCGATGCGACATCGTTCTGGCTCAGCGCAGGAACGGCAGGGAGGTGAAGATCGACAGCACCGTGGCGTTGATGATGTCGACAAAGAATGCGCCAACCAGCGGGATGATGAGAAACGCCTTGTGCGAAGCGCCGTATTTGGAGGTGATGGCCTGCATGTTCGCCACCGCCGTGGGCGTGGCGCCCATGCCGAAGCCACAGTGGCCCGCGGCGACAACGGCGGCATCGTAGTCCTTGCCCATGGCGCGGAAGGTCGCCACGCTGGCGAACACCGCCATCACAACGGTTTGCACGGCAAGAATCGCCAGCAACGGAATCGCCAGATCCACCAGTTCCCACAACTTGAGCGACAGCAGCGCCATGGCCAGAAATAGCGACAGCGCGACGTTGCCGATCACGTCAACGCAGCGGTCGAACACGTTGAAGTTGAACAGGGGCGTGACCAGATTGCGCACCACCACACCCGTTGCCAAGGCCCAGACGAAGGTCGGAATGGTGATGGGCGCGTTGGGGAAGTTGGTCGAGAAGAAGGTGGAGATATAGGACGAGACGGCCAGGCAGACGGCGAACAGGCTCAAGGTCTCCAGCGCGGACTGTGCGGTGATGAGGCGCACTTGCTCCGGGTTCTCGAATGGATACTGGGCGACATCGATGTAGCCATCCTCGTTGAGCGCAGGCTCGGCCCCGGTGGCATCCAGTGCCTGCTTGTCCGGGGTCGCACCCGAGGAGGTGTGACGCGTGTTGGTCAGATGGTGCTTGGCGATCAAGCGCCGGGCCACTGGCCCGCCCAACAAGCCGCCAATGACCAAACCAAACGTGGCGCAGGCAATGCCCAGCGTCGTTGCGCCGGTAACGCCGATTTCTTCAAGCCGTGGCCCCCAGCCTGCGGCGGTGCCATGCCCGCCGGTCAGCGTGATGGAGCCCGTCACCAGCCCGGTCAGCGGGTGCATGCCAAACAGGGTTGCCACCGTGATACCGGTGATGTTCTGCACCAGAATGAAAATACCCACCACGATGGTCAGTACCACCAGGGGTTTGCCACCTGCCTTGAGCTTGCTGAAATCGGCACCCAGGCCAATGGAGGAGAAAAACATCAGCATCATGGCGGTTTGCAGGCTGCCGTAGATGCTGATGACAAAGCCGAACATGGCATGGGCAATGGTCAGCAAAACCGCTGCCACAAGCCCGCCGACCACCGGCTCGGGGATGTTGAAATCGTTGAGAAGCTTGACCTTCTGAACCAAATACCGGCCAACGATGAGCACGATCGTGGCGACGATCAAGGTGTAGTAGCCATCAAGTACCACGGGTTGCATGTTCACTCCTCTTCTGTTGCCGCACGAGCTTCAATAATGCGGCGGCAGCTCGTCGCGCAGGCTGCGCACTGCCGCTCCACCCTCGGGCTGCTGCTGGCGCAGCTGCACCACTTCGCGCACGAGCTGCTCGATCTGTTGCTGCTGGCGGTAGATGGTCAGGTTGAGCTGGTCGAGCATGTCCTCGGTGAAGGCCACCTTGACCTCCAGCGCCTCGAGGCGCTCTTCCAGCCTCTGCCGTGCGTCGTCCATGGCGTCAGCCTCCGTCAGCCCCGCAGCGCAGCGCCCAGGCGCGCCACGCCCTCGCGAATCTTCGCCACATCGGCCGTGGCGAACGACAGGCGCAGCGTGGCCGGGTCGGGCTGGGCGCAGAAGAACGGCGCGCCCGGCACAAAGGCCACGCCCTGGTCGATGGCGCGCTTGGCGAGCACATTGCCGTCGGCCAGCACGCCGCCCGCACCCGTGAGGCGCGCCCACACGAACAGGCCGCCGCGTGGCTGGACGAAGTCCACGGCCGCGCCCAGTTCGGCGCGCAGCGCATCGCCCATGGCCTGGGCGCGCTCGGCGTACACGGCGCGCACATGGGCCAGCGTGGCCGGCATGCGCCCGGCCTTGAGGTATTGCGCCGCCGTGGCCTGGGCAAAGGTGCTGGTGTGGGCATCACTGAACTGCTTGCACATGGTGGCCTTGGCCAGGAGCTCGGGCGCGGCGATGAGCCAGCCCACGCGCAGGCCGGGCGAGAGCACCTTGCTCAGACTGCCGCAATGCGCCAGCAGCGCGCGGCTGCCCGCCACCTCGTGCGACAGCGCCAGCAGGCTGGGCGGCGGGGCCTCGCCAAAGTACAGGTCGCCATAGGGATCGTCCTCGACGACAAGCGTCTGGTACTTGACGGCCAGCTCCAGCACCTTCTTGCGCCGCGCCAGACTCAGCGTGGCGCCACTGGGGTTGCCGAAGGTGGGAATCAGGTACACAAGCTTGGGCCGGTGCTCGGCGATGAGCCGCTCCAGCGCATCCGTGTTCACGCCATCGCCGTCGATGGGCGCGCTGATGAGCTCGGCGCCATAGAGGCGAAAGCACTGGATGGTGGCGAGAAACGTCGGGCCCTCGACGATCACCTTGTCCCCAGGGCTGATCATGGTCTTGCCCAGCAGGTCCAGCGCCTGCTGGCTGCCGGTGGTGACGATGAGCTCGCCCGGGGCCACGTCCCGCGCGCCCTTTTCGGACATGAAGGCCGAGAGCTGCGCGCGCAGCGGCTCGTAGCCCTCGGTGGCACCGTATTGCAGTGCGGCGCCGGGCTCCTCGGCCAGGGCGCGGGCGCTGGCCTCGCGAATGCCCTCCACGTCGAACATGGCGCTGTCGGGAAAGCCGCCCGCAAAGCTGATGATGCCGGGCTTGCCCAGCAGCTTGAACAGCTCGCGGATGGCGGAGGTTTCTACGTTGTCGAGACGGTCGGCAAATTGCATGGCGTGGGTGGCAGAGCGGTTGGCGAACAATCCTGCATTGTCGCCAATCGCGGCGCCCTCGCCGGCGCGGTGACAATCACCGCCATGAAGCCCCGCGATATAGAAGCCTTCTTCGCCACCCTCAAGGCCGCCAACCCCCAGCCCAATACCGAGCTGGAATACACCAATGTGTTCGAGCTGCTGGCCGCGGTACTGCTCTCGGCCCAGGCCACCGACGTGGGCGTGAACAAGGCCACGTGCCGGCTGTTCCCGGTGGCGAACACGCCCCAGGCCATCCTCGACCTGGGCCTGGAGGGCTTGGAGGGCTACATCAAGACCATAGGCCTGTACCGCACCAAGGCCAAGAACCTGCTGGCCACCTGCCGCATCCTGGTGGAGCAGCATGGCGGCCAGGTGCCGCGCACGCGCGAGGCGCTCGAGCAGTTGCCCGGCGTGGGGCGCAAGACGGCCAACGTGGTGCTCAACGTGGCCTTCGGCCAGCCCACCATGGCGGTGGACACGCATATCTTTCGCGTGTCCAACCGCACGGGCCTGGCGCCGGGCAGGAACCCGCTGGAGGTGGAGCAGCGCCTGCTCGAACGCGTGCCGCAGCAGTACCTGGTGGACGCGCACCACTGGCTGATCCTGCTGGGCCGCTATGTCTGCCAGGCGCGCAAGCCACGCTGCTGGGAATGCGCTGTGGCGCCCTATTGCGACTACGAGCCCAAGACGCCGGCGCCTTGAGCGGCGCCGGCAATCTGGGCCATCACAGCCCTTCGTCGGCCTGCATGTCCTTGCGGTAGGTGCTGTAGACGATCACGGGCACGCCCAACTCGCCCAGGTATTGCGTGATGAGCGGCCTGACCTCGTCCCACTCCAGGCCGCCCACACCCGTGGCCAGACGCGGCAGGGCGACGCTGGTGATCTGCTCCTGGCGCACGAAGCGGGCCAGGTTCTGCAGCGCGGCGCGCACGTTTTCGATGCTGGCCTTGCCAGGTTTTGCCGTCGGGCCCTGGCCCAGCGTGTTCTGCGTGACCAGGTTCATGATGCGGCGCACGCCGCCGCCTTCCTGCACGCCCGTCCACGCCCAGACCTCGCCCGCGCCTATGGCGTTGGAACGCGTGTCGTGGCGGTAGTCCTTGACCAGCGAAGGCCAGCGCTCGCGCAGCGCCAGGGCCAGGCCGCTGTCGAAGGGGTCCTGGGCCGAAATGCCATGTGCCAACAGATCCGCCTTGCTGAGCAGGATGTCGCCGGTGACTTCTTTGATCATTCGCTGTCCTTTCTGTGATGGAGGTGGGCAATACCGTTTGCCCTTCCCTCACAGAAACCATAGCACCCCAGGGTTTACCCGCATTAACCCAGATCAAGACTCGCTGGGCCCGGCGACACCCGCGCTCTCGAAGCTCGCCATCTCGCGCAGCACGCGGCAGGCCGATTCCAGCAGCGGCCAGGCCAGGGCGGCGCCCGAGCCTTCGCCCAGGCGCAGGCCCATGTCCAGCAGCGGCTCGGCCTGCAGCGCCTGCAGCATGAACGCATGGCCGCGCTCGCCCGAGCGGTGGGCGAACACGCAGCGCTGCAGCACATGGGGCGCCAGGCGTGCGGCCACCAGCACGGCGGCGCTGGTGATGAAGCCGTCGACCACGATCACGCGGCGCTCGGCCGCGGCCTGCAGCACGGCGCCCGTGAGCGTGGCGACCTCGAACCCGCCCAGGGCCGCGAGCGCGGCCAGCGGCTCGGTGGCACCGGCGTTGGCATCGAGCGCCCGCTGCAGCACGGCGCGCTTGCGTGCGATGCCCGTCTCGTCCAGCCCCGTGCCGGCGCCCACGCAGTCGGCCAGCGCCACGCCGGCGAGCCGCGCCAGCAGCAGCGAGGCCACCGAGGTGTTGCCTATGCCCATCTCACCCAGCAGCAGCACATTGCCGGGCAGGCCGCGCACGATGGCCATGCCGTTGGCCAGCGCCTGCTCGCACTGCGCGGCGCTCATGGCCGGGCCGCCGCTCGCGTCCTGCGTGCCCGCGGCAATGCGGCAGCTGACCAGGCGCGGCGCCCCCGGTGCGGCCGCGCGCGCGGGAATCTCGCGCGCCACGCCGCAGTCGGCCACGGTGAGCTGCAGGCCATGCTGGCGTGCCAGCACGCTCACGGCAGCGCCGCCGGCGAGGAAGTTCTCCACCATCTGCCAGGTCACGTCGCTTGGGTAGGCGGACACGCCCCGCGCCGCCAGGCCATGGTCGGCCGCGCAGACCAGCACCTGCGGCGCGCGCAGCACGGGGGTGTCGGTGCCCAGGATCTGGCCCAGGCGCAATGCGAGCGCCTCCAGGCGCCCGAGTGCGCCCAGCGGCTTGGTCTTGTGGTCCAGCCGGTGCTGCAGGGCGACCGTGAGCTGCGGGTCTGCGAGGTCGGCAATCGGAGGCAGCGTGAAGGACGTAGAGGTAGTCGATGGGGTGGTCATGGATGTTGCAACTATGGACAAAGAAAGCGCGGCCCGCGCACGGGCCTGCGCATCGATGAAAGCAGGTGGAATGGGTGGGCTCGGCGTCTCACACCGCGCCGGCGCGCCGGCTGCGCTGCGCCGCGGCCTGGTCGCGCCGCAGGTGCTCGACGAGCGGCTGCCGGTCGTCGCGCCGGCCCCACTGCTCGAAGTACACCAGCTCTTCCATGGGCAGGCGCGGCAGCCAGCCGGCGGTCTCGAGCTCGGGCCGGTCGTGAAAATGGCTCACATAGCCCACGCACAGGTAGGCGATGGGGGTGATGTTCCTGGGGATGGCCAGCGCCTGCTGCAGGTCGGCCTGGTGAAAGATGCTGACCCAGCCCACGCCCAGCCCCTCGGCGCGCGCGGCCAGCCACAGGTTCTGCACGGCGCAGACGCTGCTGTACAGGTCCATGGTCTTCATGTGGGTGCGCCCCAGCACCACGGGCCCGGTGCGCTCGCGGTCGCAGGTGATGCAGATGCCGACGGGCGCCTCCAGAATGCCCTCGAGCTTGAGGCGCTGGTACATGGCGCGTTTTTCGTCCTGGAACATGTCGGCGGCCTCGGCATGGGCCCTGGCGAAGGCGTCGTGCACGCGGCGCTTGGCGTCCTGCGCGCGCACCACGAGGAAGTTCCAGGGCTGCATGAAGCCCACCGAGGGCGCATGGTGCGCGGCGGTGAGGATGCGGCTCAGCACCTCGTCGGGCACGGGCGTGGGCAGAAACTGCCCGCGCACGTCACGGCGCGAAAAAATGGCGTGGTAGACGGCGTCGCGGGCCTCGGGTGTAAAGGCGTGCGCGCCTGGCGTGGCTTGCGCCTCGTCGGTATTCATGGCAGTCCCCTGTGCGTGAATAGATCGCACGCTGCCCGGCCTTGCAGCGCGTTGAACGTTCAGGCCGGTCTTCTGGCTCGGACTCCACTGGCCCCCGCGCCTTCCCGGCCTTGGCGGCCAGTGGCATCGAGCGGGGGTCATCCTCCTTACAGCGTTGGGCACGCGGCGGACTTGCACCGCCTTCCCGATTCTCCCCCGGCCTTGCGACCACGGGCACCTGAGGGCGCGGATGATAGCAACCGCGGCAGGCGCCCCACGCAATCAATGCGCGGCCAGGGCGTCCAGCACCCCGGGCGCAAAGTGCCGCGCGATGCAGCCGGCCAGGCCATCGAGCGCGGCGTCCAGCGTGGGCGCGCCGGCGCCAAACAGCGCGCGCAGCACGGCCGCATCCTCGAACATGCCGTGCAGGTACAGGCCGAGCACGTTGCCGCCCTGGTTCTGCCAGGCCAGGCCGGGGATCAGCTCGCGCGCCACGTCGCCCTTGGCGGCCATGGCCGGGTGCTGTGCGGTCTGGCCGTGGTGGATCTCGTAGCCCTGCACGGCCACGCCCGCCAGCGCCTGCCAGGCGCCCTGCGCGGCGCCAAAGCGCGCCTGCGTCAGGCGCACGGTCTTGGTGGCCTCGAAGCTCGTGACCAGCGGCAGCAGGCCCAGGCCCGGACCGTTGCCGTCCACGCCCTGGGTGTCGATCAGCGCCTCGCCCAGCATCTGCAGGCCGCCGCAGACGCCCAGCACGCGGCCGCCGCGCGCGGCATGCTGGGCGATGGCGGCATCGAGCCCCTGGGCACGCAGCCAGGCCAGGTCCGCGGCCGTGGCCTTGCTGCCGGGCAGGATGATCCAGTCGGCGCCCTCCAGCTCGGCCGGGCTGCGCGCCCAGGCCAGGTGCACGCCGGGCAGGTTCTTGAGCGGCTGGAACTCGTCGAGATTGCTGATGCGCGGATAGGCCACCACGGCGATGCGCGTGTGGATGGCGCCCTGCCCGGTGCTGCGGGCGTCAAAAACACCATCTTCTTCCGGCAGGCCATGGTTCCATTGCATGGGGATGGTGGCGACCACGGGCACGCCCGTCTTTTCCTTCAGCATCTCGGGCGCGGGGGCCAGCAGCGCCGCATCGCCACGGAACTTGTTGAGCACAAAGCCCGCGATCAGCGCGCGATCCTCCTCCGGCAGCAGCGCCCAGGTGCCGTACAGATGGGCAAAGGCGCCGCCGCGGTCGATGTCGGCCGCGAGCAGACAGCGCGCCTGGACGTGGCGCGCCACGCGCATGTTCACCACGTCGCTCTGCATCAGGTTGATCTCGGCCGGCGAGCCCGCGCCCTCGATGACGACCACGTCGTTCTCGGCGCGCAGCGCGTCGAGCGCCGCCGCAATCTGCGGCCACACCTGCTGGCTGCGGCCGCGCCAGGGCATGGCGGACAGCGACTCGCTGACCTGCCCGAGCAGCACCACCTGGCTGCGGGTGTCGGCCTCGGGCTTGAGCAAGAGCGGGTTCATGCGCACATCGGGGGTGGCGCGCGCGGCCAGGGCCTGGAAGTACTGGGCACTGCCGATCTCGCCCTGCCCGCCCGCGGGTGTGGCCACCACGCGCGCGTTGTTGCTCATGTTCTGCGCCTTGAAGGGCGCGACCTTCAGACCCTGGTTGGCGTAGTGGCGGCACAGTGCCGTGGCCAGCCAGCTCTTGCCCGCGCCGCTGCTCGTGCCCAGCACCATGACGCAGCGCGCCGGGCCGGGGAATGTCTTGTTCGTCATGAGGTGGATTGTCGCCAATCGAGCGCCAGCGCCCGCTGCGCCGCAGGCGCCAGCACGCCCAGGCGCACATGGCCGGCCAGGCCGAACGAGGCGCAGTCGCGCAGCTTGATGCCGCGCGCGCGCAGCGCGTGGAGCGCCGCGCCCAGGTCGTCCACCGGCGGGCGCGCGGTGAAGAAGTTGGCCAGGCTGCCCGGCAGCACGGCCCAGCCCAGATCGGCGCACAGGCGCAGCTGGGCCGCCTTCCAGTCGCGCAGCGTGGCGAGCGACTGCGCCAGCCAGGCCTGCGTGTCGCCCTGCGTCCAGGCCGTGAGCAGGGCCACGCCGTCCGCGCCCAGCGGCCAGGACGGCGCCAGCGCCCGCACGGCCGCCACCGCGCCGCTGGCCACCGCGGCGGCCGGGGCAATGGCATAGGCCGCGCGCACTCCGGTGAGGCCCAGGGCCTTGTTGGGCGACCAGAGCTCCCAGGCATCGTCGGGCGGCACCGTCGTCAGGCCATCAAGGCGCAGCGGCGCATAGGCGCAGTCCAGTACGCGCAGGCTGCCGGCCGGGCCGGCGCGCCGCGCCCACAGGGCCAGGGCCGGGTCGGGTGTGCCCAGGGGGCTTGCGGGCTCGCAGGCCCAATGCAGCGCGGGCAACCCTGTGGCCGGGGGCGTATTGCCCAGCATCAGCCCCCAGGCGTCGGCGGCACGCGCGTAGTCGCCATAGCCATGGGCGGGCACGACGGCATGGCGCAGGCCGGCGCGCGCCGCGTACACCGTGATGCGGTGGATGAACTCGCTGGCGCTGGCCGCCATCACGATGCGCGCGGCATCCACACGATGCCGGGCGGCCAGCCGCGCGCGCAGTTCGGTATAGGCCGGGTCGGGGTAGCGGCTGCGGTCGGCGCGCGCCAGGGCGTCCAGCGCCTGCGGGCAGGGGCCGCAGGCATTGGCGTTGGTGGAAAAGTCGTGGCGCGGCACGCCCAGGGCGTCCGGGCCGCCGTGCAGCGGGGCTTGGTCAGGCATGGGTGCGCACTATAGCTATCAATACAAGAGCTGTCAGCGCGCATGAGACAAGCGCTGCAACCGATTTTGACGCCAATTTCACGGCACGCCGCGTATCCACGGCCTGCGCCGCCCGTCCCGCGGCGTTGAGCGCATACACCCCGGGCTTGGCCAGGCGCACGCCCAGCGCCAGCGCCATGGCGCCCATGGGCCAGCCGCCGTTGGGCGATGGCGTGACCCGCGCCTGCGCCCTCAAAGCGCCCAGGCGCACGCCGCCGCCGGCCACCAGCCACAACAAGAGCGCCGTGAGCCGCGCGGGCAGCCACGACAGCACATCGTCGGCCCGCGCCGCCCATTTGCCCGCCCATTGCCAATAGCGCCCGCCGCGCATGCCAGGGTAGCCCCACATGGCGTCTGCGGTATTGGCAAAGCGGTACAGCGCCGCGCCCGGCAGACCCAGCAGCACAAACCAGAACAGCGGCGCGATCACCGAGTCGGAAAGGTTCTCGGCCAGGGATTCGATGGCGCTCTCACGCACGGCCGTGGCATCGAGCGGCTGCACATCGCGGCTCACCAGCCAGGCCAGGCGCGCGCGGCCGGCGGCCAGCGACTCGCCCAGCGCCGCCTCCACCGCCAGCACCTCACCCGCCAGCATGCGCCAGGCCAGCAGGGGCTTGAGCAGCAGGCCCAGCGCCAGCGCCGCGCCCCAGGCCGGCAGATGGGCCAGCGCCGCCCATTGCAGCATCGCAGCCGCAATAAAAACAATAGCTGACAGCGCGCACCAGGCAAGCGCTGCAAGCCAAAAAGACCATAAATCGCGCCCTGTGGGCTGTGCGGGCGCCAGGCGCTGCCCGCAGGCCCCCAGGGCCCAGCCCATCCACACCACGGGGTGCAGCCGCGCGGGCGGCTCACCCCACCAGCGGTCAATGGCCAGGGCCAGCAGCAGGGCGGCGGCGGGTATGGCGGCTTCAAACATCCAGATCGACATGGGGCGAGCCTACCGCGCCGGCGCGGCTGCGACGCCCGCAAGCAACACCTCGCACCGCTCGTCGGGATCGGCACACCGCTCGTCCACCTCGGAGGTTTCAAAGTGCAACGACACAAATAGCATCACAAACATGCAATCGTTGCGTTCAAGTTACTCTTCGAAAACACACCGGCAGCCCGCGCCAGGTTCGCGCATGCGGGGCTTCACGGCGATTGAGCTGATGGTGACCATCGCCATCCTCGCGGTTCTCGCTGCGCTGGCTGCCCCCAGCTTTACGCCACTCATCGAGCGCTGGCGGGTGCGTCAGGCGGTCGAGGCCCTGGAATCGACAATCCATCTCGCCCGCTCCGAGGCCATCAAGCGCGGCGGCAATGTCGTCATTGAGAAGCTCTCCAACAACGGCAGTTGCACAACCGCGAGCGGCTCAAACGATTGGGGCTGCGGCTGGGAGGTGCTGGCCTGCAGCAGCATCAATGCCAGCGGCAACTGCGTCAGCCCCACGACACTGCAGCGCTTTGACACACCGGCGAACCTGAAGGTCACCCGCACCAGCGGCGGCAAGAACATCAAGCTCAACCGCTGGGGCCTGGTCGATGGCACCTGGATCGGCGTGAGCATCGTTCCGAAAGACAAGTCCATTTCCGATGCGGCTGCCAGAGGTGTGTGCGTCAGCTCCGGCGGGCGCATTCGCGTCATTTCCGATCCTCCATGCACATCCGGTTGAGTCCTATGCGCTTTGCCAAATCCTTGCATCACCAGAGCGGCATCACGCTGATCGAGTCGCTGGTTGCCATCGTCGTGGCAGCCCTGGGCATCCTGGGCATCCTGGGCGTGCAGATGCGCACCCTGACCGATACACAAACCACCGTGCGCCGCGCACAGGCGATTCGTCTGATCGAAGACCTTGGCGAGCGCATGAAGGCCCACCCCAACGCCCTTCTGACCCTGGGCAGCTACGCCAGCGCCTGGACAACGCCCTCCACGCCTGCACCGACCCCTTCCGTCAACTGCGCAACCACGGCATGCAGCAGCACGCAGCTAACGACCTACGACGTGGCCCAATGGCTCGGCACCGTCCAGCGCACCCTGCCTCTGGGAGATGCCACCATTTTTCTGGCCCAGGGCGATGATGCAGCCAACCCGCGCCAGCTTGGCGTGATGATCCGGTGGCGCGAAAACGAGAGCGTGGCCAAGACATCCGACAGCGACGATCAGGACGTCACTTCATACCGGGGCGCCATCAACACAGCCATCGGTGGCGGCAACACCACCTGTCCCAACGGCTTCACCTGCCACCTGCAGTACCTACCCGTGTCCGCGCGCTGCGCACCCTATGACGCCGGCGGCAGCGCAAAGATGTACTACTGCCCCGGAGCCTGACCCATGCGACCGATCACCACCGCTCCAGCCACGCCCTTCATCAAGGTTGTCCGCCCGTCATGGGTGCCCAGATACCAGCGCGGCGTCTCGTTGCTCGAACTCATGGTGGGTGTCGCCATCGGCCTGCTGGTCGTGGCGGTGGCCATGGGCGCACTCATGGTCTCGCGTGGCGTCTCCGGCACGGTGAGTGACGCCAGCGCCATCCAGCAGCAGGCAGCCTATGCCATGCGCGTCATAGGCCTGCAGTTGCGCCAGGCGGGATCGCTGTATCTCAACCCCAACCCCACCGATGCGGCGGCCAGCGAGGTTCTCTCCGCCCCCGTGGCGTTCGAAGCCAAGGCCGACCCGCCATCGGGCTCCAGCAGCACATACAGCTTCAACCCCACCACAGACACCGTCAGCGGCACCAGCAACCCGGCCACGCTCACCATCAGCTACCGTCGTTACAAGGAGTCGGTTCATACCAGCGCAACGCAACAGACCATCTCCCGCAACTGCCTGGGTGGCCCATCGGACGACACGGCGCCCCGCAAGGACGACCAGCGGGTGGAGAGTGCCTTTCGATTCGACGCCACGAAGAATGAACTGAGGTGCGGAGGCAACGGCGCCTCTGACCAGCCCATCGTGCAGAACGTGGCCGACTTCCAGGTCCGCTATCTGCTGCAGGACAACAGCAACCCGGCGGACACACATATTCAGTACGTCGATGCAAGCGCCGTCGGATCCAACTGGAGCCGCGTGCAGGCGGTAGAGGTCTGTCTGGTGCTCTATGGCAGCGAACCCATCGACATGCCGGCGGGCAGCACCTACACGGGTTGCGGCAACGACGCCACGCCCGCGAACAACCTGGTCGACATGACCACGCTCACCGGTGCACGTGCGCGACGCATGCACATCGCCTTTCGCAACGTGTTCCAGCTGCGCAGCCAGGGGCTGGTAGGCACGGTGCTCTAAGCCCCCATCCGACTACGACTACCATGCTCCGCGCACCACAAGCCCGCCACCGCCGCCACCGACAGCGCGGTGTCGCACTGTTTGTCGTCATCGTGTTCGTCATGCTCTCCATGCTGCTGGCATTGTGGGCATCGCGCACCTCACTGTTCAACGAAATGGTGGTCGGCAACGACGCCGACTATCAACGCGCTTTCGAGGCCGCACAGGCCCTGTTGCAGGACGCGGAACTGGACATCCGCAACCAGAAATCCGATGGCTCGCCATGCGCCGGAACAGGCGATGTCTGCCGCGCCGGGATTGGCGAACAAATCCCCCTGGAAGCCAAGGACGTCGGCCCCTTGCTGGCCAGCCTGGAGGCGCACGCCAGCAAATGCAGCAAGGGGCTGTGCCTCAAGCGCGTCGGAAAGCAGGACTTCTGGAACAACTCCGACGCCAGCGAGGGAGTGACGCTTGCGCAAATGGCTGATGCCGCCGTCGGCGCTCGCTATGGCCAGTTCACCGGCGCCGGCACGGGCGACAGCACAAACCCCATCAACCCGATCCTGCAATGGGACAGCAACACTCCTGCAACCCAGGGCGGCTGGTACTGGATCGAGGTGCTGCCCTATGACGAGAGCGCCAAAACCGCCGCCCTGATCGTCGACGCGCCAAACAACTACCTGCCGCTGAACCTGACGCCCAGCGTGGTCTATCGCATCACGGCGCTGGCCTATGGGCGCAAGCAGGGAACCCTGGTCGTACTGCAGCAAACCTATGCGCCGCAAAAGACCAAGGACTGAGGGCATCACTATCAATACATGAGCTGACAACGCCCAACGCGAGAGCGCTGCAGCCCGATCCACTTATCACATCTACAGCATCAGGAGGAGCCCGCCATGCACTGCACAACGCCACCTCGCTTTCACAAGAAACTGCTTTGCATCGCCATTGGCGCAGCGCTGGCACCCCATGGCGTCTGGGCCGTCGACCTCGTGCAGGCGCCTCCGGGCACGGTGCAACCCTATGTGACGCCCAACGTCATCATCTCGGTAGACGATTCGGGCAGTATGAATTTCCGACTGGACTACGAATCCACCCAAGGCGCAAGCAACACCACCTCACCGAGTGCAGACGGCACCTGGCCCACGAACAGCCGCCGCATGAACGTGCTCAAGTACGCGCTTAAATCCATTTTTGATCCCACCCACCCCAAGTACGACAGCACCCTGCTGCCGGACAAAAAAATCCGTCTCGCCTGGCAGACCATGTGGAACAACGGGAAATCACCCGGCGTCGGCACTCAATGGAAGTCCGGGAATACCACCAGCCACGCGGGAGCAAACAGCGTGGACAGCAGTTCCCTCGGTGAAAACTCGATGAAGGTGCTGGAGGGCGCCCACCGCACCAACTTTCTCAGTTTTGTCAGCAAGCTAACTCCAGGCGGGGGCACGCCATCGCACCAAATGCTTGCTCGGGCCGATGCCTACATGCGCCGAACTTTGAACAAGAACGGGCCCTGGGCCTCGATACCTGGCGACCAGGAGACGCCCTACCTGGGATGTAGGCGCAACTACCACATCTTCATGACCGACGGGCGCTGGAACGGCAGCGCGTCTGGAGGCTCCCAGGACAACAACACCACGAATATCACCCTTCCCGATGGCACGATCTATGGCAGCACCAATGCCACCAACCGTCCCAAGAGCAACCTGTATTCAGACACTCACAGCAACACCCTAGCCGATTGGGCGTTCAAGAGCTGGGCCACACCGCTGCAAACGGCCGTAGATCCCAATGGCGTCTCCGGGCTCAAGGGCAATCCGCAGACAACCGCCGAATACAACAAGGCTCCTGTCACGGAAGACTTTGGCAAGGACTCCGCTGGAAACGACGCCAAACTGGATCGCTTCTGGAACCCGCGCTACAACCCTGCCACCTGGCCGCATATGGTGACCTACACCATTGGCTTCAGCAAAATGGCGTTTCAGTGGAGCTATCCGCAGATCACTGCTCCCACATCCATGCTGCCATTCGGCTATGACGGCAGCTTCCCTGACCTGGTGAATGGAAAAGTGAGCTGGCCTCAGCTGACCACAGGCACAGAGGACCGAAACGCCCTTGACTTGTGGCATGCCGCGCTCAACGGGCGAGGCCGCTTCTATGCGGTTGAAAAGGGTGAGGATCTCGCCAAGGCCTTTCGCGACATTTTTCAGCAGATCAATACCCAGGTTGATCCCAACCTGACTTCCACAGCGACCAGTGGCTCCAATATTTCGCGCACCGATGTGGGGAAGTTCACCGGCAACTACGAACCCAAGAACGCCTGGAAGGGTTTCGTTACGGCCGAAACGGTCCAAAAGGATGGCACCACCGTGCCCACAACGAGCTGGGGTGGAAAGAACACGGCCGACAAGCTCGATGCCATGGACATCAACAGCCGGCTGATCCTGAGCTGGAGCGATGAGTGGGTGACCTCCGGGGAAAAGGGCGGCGTGGCTTTCAAGTGGAGCAACGGCCAGACCTACCTCAGCACCGCACAGAAGGCCCTGCTGGGCAAGGACCCGAGCGACAGCACCGTCACGGTAGCCACCAATGCAGAAAACCGGCTCAACTTCATCCGCGGCGATCAGTCCAAGGAGGGTTCAGAAACCACCGGCTATACGACCAGCAAACCTTTGCGCGAACGCAAGAGCCGTCAGGGCGACATCGTCAACTCGGTTGTCTGGTACACCGGCGCGCCAGCGAGCAACTACGCGCTCAAGGGGTATGGCGCCTTTACGCTTGCCAGAAAGTCCCGCACACCCATGATTTATGTGGGTGGCAACGACGGATTGCTGCACGGCTTTTCTGCCACCGATGGGACAGAACAGATCGCCTACGCGCCGCGTGGCGTGATTGCCAGCCTTCCTCTGCTGACCGATCCCAGCTACAACAACAAGCACAAATTCTTTGTCGATGGCTCGCCCATGACCGGCGACGTGGATCTGGGCGGCCCCGACCCGTCGGACCCCACGACCACCATCCCCGATTGGCGCACCGTACTGGTCGGCACCATGGGCGCTGGCGGCAAGGGCTACTTCGTGCTGGACGTGACCAACCCAGCAAGCAGCGATGCGGGAACGCTTCCCGGCTTCAGCGAGGGCAATGCACAGAAGCTGGTAGTGCTTGATCGCACCCGTGGCAGCGAAGCGGCCCCCAACTGCGCCGTCATGACCGGAGCACAGCAAACCGCATGCAACACGACGGTGGCGGAGGACAGGGACATTGGCTACATCACTGCCCGCCCCGTGCTGGACGAAACCAACCCCATGCGTACCACGCAGATCACGCGCATGAACAACAACCGCTGGGCCGTGGTCATGGGCAATGGCTACAACAGCGCCAACCAGCGCCCCGTGCTGCTGATCCAATATCTGGACGGAGCCAAGGAGCTCAAGCGCCTCTCCGCGGCTCTGGCCGATGCCACGGGAACCGGCAACGCCAATGACAATGGCCTGTCTTCCCCGCGCCTCGTGGATCTCAATGGCGACAATCGTGCCGACATTGCCTACGCGGGCGACAACCTGGGCAACCTGTGGAAGTTCGATCTCACCAACGAAGATGATACGCAGTGGAACGTGGCCTTCGGCGGCCAGCCATTGTTCACGGCCACGGGCCCCGCGTCGCTGGGCAGCGCACGCACGCAGGTTCAGCGCATCACATCAGCGCCCACGGTGCGTGCCAACGATCGCACCATGCAAGTCGGAACGGGTACGAGCGCCAAGACGGTATCGGTCGGCGGCATGATGGTGGCCTTCGGCACGGGTCGCAACGTCACCAAGGCGGACGAGAGCGACGCCAAGGTGCAAACGCTGTATTCCGTGCTCGACAACACACGCTACCGCACCGTCACCGGCACCAAGGGCAAGCGCCTGGAGGTCCATCCGGGAGGCGGCAGCTGCCCGGCTGGCCCCAATTGCGTTCCCGCACCGGCCGCGCTGGGCAAGGGCGTGGCGACGGCCAAGCTGGCCATGCAGTCCATCACGGCCGTGGGCTCCGATGGCCATGCGCGTGTGGATGCGACAGATGAGCTCAAGAAGGAAACCTGGGCCAACTACAACGGCTGGTACATGGATTTGCCGGCCGTTGGTGAACGGGTCCTCAAGCCCCTCGAGTTCTACGACGGAAGCAATATCCTCGCCATGTATTCGCAAGTCCCGGCCAAGGGGTCCGATGCCGATCCGAACGTGGAAAGCTGCGAATCGACCACGGTGGATGAGGAGCGCCAATACCTCACCCTGGTCAACATCATGGACGGCAAGCGCCCGACGGTGCAGCTGCTTGACCATGACGGCAACGGGATGTTCTACAGCCAGCCGCCCAGCCAGCCTCCCAGTGGCGGTTGCTCGTCTTGCGGGGATGACTTGCTCGTGACGCGCATGCCAGTGGCCAAGGGCTCTCACACCCTGATCAAGAAGGGCGGAAGCGGCGACTGTCTGAACTACGACATTGACGTGAAGAACAACAAAATCGCCATGGCATGCATGCCCGAGCAATCCCTGCGCCCCAGCTGGCGCCAACTGAAGTGAGAATCGCACAATGATTCGACAATCGCTCAACAGACAGCATGGCTTCACGCTGATCGAGGTCATGATCGTGGTGGCCATTATCGGCATCCTGTCATCCATCGCCTATCCCAGCTATACCGAGTACGTGCGACGAGGGCACAGGGCAGATGCCCGCGCCGGCCTGATGCAGGCGGCGCAGTGGCTGGAGCGAGCGGCCACTGCCACGGGCACCTACCCCACGACGCTGCCGGCGACTCTCACCTGGAGTGGCGACGCCAGCAAACGCTATGACATTGCCTTTGCTTCAGGCAACTCCGGGGCTGCCTTCACCCTCACAGCCACACCCAAGGGGGCACAGAGCGGCGACAAGTGCGGCACCTACACATTGAGCAATACCGGCCTGCGCGGCGCCAACGGACAAACATCCGGCGCCATCGTGTCCGACTGCTGGGGCAAGTAGCCCCCACATCACCCAACCAGGCGCGCCCGACATTCCCTTTCGGGGATGTCGGGCGCCCTGCCTCGACCCAAGCAGCGCACATCGATCAAGCGGCGCGCGGGTTTCTACCAAGCTGTTGAGTCTTATGAACTGTATACACTTTTTCCATACCAACTAGCCACGACCTTGACATGGCTGTGGCTTCATCCGGGCGCGCCGGCCCGGCTCGCATTTCTGGAGACGAAGCGATGAGTTCCGCAGTCCATCCTGTCGATGAAACTCTGCCACTGGGGCGGTTGACTGCCCTGGGCCTGCAGCATGTGCTGGTGATGTATGCGGGTGCCGTGGCCGTGCCCCTTATCGTCGGGCGCGCGCTCAACCTCCCTCCCGAGCAGGTGGCACATCTGATCTCGGCCGACCTGTTCGTCTGCGGCCTCGTGACGCTGATTCAGGCCTGGGGGGCGACACAATGGTTTGGCATCAAGTTGCCCGTGATGATGGGTGTCACCTTTGCCGCCGTCGCACCCATGGTTTCCATGGCGCAGTCCACGGGAGGACACGCCGGGGCCGGACTGATATTCGGTGCGGTCATTGGCGCAGGGGTTGTGTCCATCCTGATTGCACCCTTCATGAGCCGCATGCTGCGCTTCTTTCCGCCGGTGGTCACCGGCACCATCATCGCCGTCATCGGCATCAGCCTGATGCGTGTGGGCATCAATTGGATCTTTGGCAATCCGGTGGGGCCCACCGCGCCCAACATCCCCAACCCCGAGCACCTGAAATGGCTCGCCGATGCCCAGGCCGCCGCGGGCGCCCCGGGTTCCAACCTTCCACCCGTCCCCAAGGGCTTTGCCATCGTCCCGACCATCCCCAACCCGAAATACGCAGACCTCACGGGAGTCGGCATCTCGGGCATTGTGCTTCTGACCATCCTGATGATCGCTCGCTTCGGCAAGGGCTTCTGGGCCAACATCTCGGTGCTGCTGGGCATTGCCGTCGGTGGCGTGATCACGGCGGCCATGGGTCTGATGGATTTCCACAAGGTCGGCAGCGCGAAGTGGCTGGACGTGGTTCTGCCGTTTCAGATTGCCATGCCGGTCTTCGACCCGATACTGATCCTGACCATGACGCTGGTGATGATCGTTGTCATGATCGAGTCCACCGGCATGTTTCTCGCACTGGGCGAGATGACAGGCAAGGAGATCACGCCCGAAGACCTCAAGCGCGGCCTGCGTACCGATGGTCTGGGTACGCTGATCGGCGGCATCTTCAACACCTTCCCCTACACCAGCTTCTCTCAGAACGTGGGACTGGTGGCGGTCACCGGCATCAAGAGCCGCTGGGTGTGTGTGGCCGGCGGCGTGATCCTGATCGTGCTGGGCGTGCTTCCCAAGATGGCCGCGCTGGTCGAGTCACTGCCCACCGTGGTGCTGGGCGGCGCAGGTCTGGTGATGTTTGGCATGGTGGCGGCGACCGGCATTCGCATACTTTCGAAGGTCGACTTCCAGCACAACCGCAACAACGCCATGATCGTCGCCGTATCCATCGGCGTGGGCATGATCCCGCTGGTGGCACCCAACTTCCGCCAGTGGATGCCACATTCCATCCATCCGTTGATCGAGTCGGGAATCCTGCTGTCCTCCCTGGCTGCCGTGCTGCTCAATCTGTTCTTCAACGGAGCAAAGCACGACACGCAGGCCAGCATCGAGGCCGCACGGCAAGCAGAGGCGCATTGATATCGGCAGGCGCGAGCCTGATCTACATCAACTCGCGCGGCAGCGACGACGTGGCGCCCCCCCAAAGCTGCACTACAGCACTTCGCTCGCAAAGTCCGCCAGACGCGAGCGCTCCCCGCGTGCCAGCAGGATGTGACCACTGTGGGGCCAGCCCTTGAAGCGATCCACGGCGAAGGTCAGCCCGGATGAACCCTCGGTCAGGTACGGTGTATCGATCTGAGCCAGGTTGCCCATGCAGATGATCTTGGTGCCCGGCCCGGCGCGTGTGATCAATGTCTTCATCTGTTTCGGGGTCAGGTTCTGCGCCTCGTCGATGATGACGTACTTGTTCAAGAAGGTACGCCCACGCATGAAGTTCATGCTCTTGATCTTGATACGGCTGCGGATCAGTTCATTGGTGGCAGCACGTCCCCATTCGCCGGCGTTGCCTCCATCGCCCTTTGCGAGGAACTCGAGGTTGTCGTCGAGGGCGCCCATCCATGGCCCCATCTTTTCTTCTTCGGTGCCAGGCAGGAAGCCAATGTCTTCGCCAACGCTGACCGTGGCCCGGGTCATGATGATCTCCGTGTAACGACGCTCATCGAGGACCTGAGTGAGGCCTGCGGCCAATGCCATCAGCGTCTTGCCCGTACCTGCCGTCCCGGTGAGGGTCACGAAGTCCACATCCGGGTCCATGAGCAGGTTCATGGCGAAGTTCTGCTCACGGTTGCGGGTATTGACGCCCCAGACGGCATTCTTGGCCGAGCCGTAGTCCTTCAACGTTTCCAGGACGGCCGTCTTGTCACGTATCTCGGTCACGCGCGTGTACATACTCGTTTCCCCCGGAGCCTCGAAGTACACGAACTGGTTGACCATGAGTTGGGCGACGAGCGGGCCACCGATGCGGTAGTACATGTGCGCACCGCTCTGCCAGCTCTCGACATTTCTGCCGGCCTTGGCCCAAAAATCGGCTGGAAGGGCCAGGCTGCCGGAATACAGCAGATCACCATCCTCCAGGGTCTTGTCGTTCTGGTAGTCCTCGGCAGCGAGGCCCAGGGCGCGCGCCTTGACACGCATGTTGATGTCCTTGGAGACCAACACCACCTCGCGCGGAGCGTGCAGTTTGCGCAGTGCCTCGACGACACCCAGAATCTGGTTGTCAGCCTTGCCCTGGGGCAGGCTGGAAGGCAACTGGTACGACAGCGGTGCAGTCTGGAAGAACAGACGCCCCGTTGCCGCACGTTGGCCCGTGGCATCGAGCTTCAGTCCATGGGCCATGTCGGCCGCACCATGGGCTGCTGCCAGCGCGTCCAGCGTACGGCTCGCCTGGCGTCCGTTGCGGGCCACTTCCGTCATGCCCTTCTTGTGCGCGTCAAGTTCCTCGAGGACGATCATCGGCAGAAAGATATCGTGCTCCTCGAAGCGGAAGAGGCTCGTCGGGTCGTGCAGAAGGACATTCGTATCCAGCACAAACATCTTCTTCGGGCCTGCGGCGCGTCGCTTGCGCGAACTGCCGGCGGGTGCCACGGCACGAATGGGCGTCACGTTGCTGACCTCGGCAGTGGCGTCATCCACGGGCACGCTCCGTGTCGATCGGTCACGAGCCTGCTTTACCGATGCAATGTCGGATATCTGGTTTGAGGCGTCTGGCGCGGTGACTGTGACGCCGACAGATGCTGCGCTTGCCGTCGCCGGAGCCTTCCTGGCAGCACGTTTGCGTGTCGCGCCGGAAGGGGGTTGCACGGTCGCCGGCAAAGGTGCTTGAGCCTCCTCCTTTGGCTCCTTTGGCGCTGTCAGCAGGTAGGCCTCGGGTGCGAGCAGCGCGGCGCGCTTGGTCGGTGCGGGGGGCAGGGGCATGGTGTGAAGGCCTCGCTCTAGGGCATGTCAAAAAACACAAAGCCGCCTGGAGACCGAGGCGGCTTTGATGGGAGGGCGTATAGCGTCTTGCGTCCGCATGGACCCATTATGCACACCCGCTGTGACGGCCCGGCGACGGACCGTGGGGCATTCCGTTCAGGCGGCCTGCTTGATCGGCGTCTTGATGGTCTTGACAGCCTTGAGCACTTCGTCGACATGGCCCGGAACCTTCAGTCCACGCCATTCCTGCACAAGCACGCCTTCGGGATTGATCAGGAACGTGCTGCGCTCAATGCCCTTGACCTTCTTGCCATACATGATCTTGTTCTTGACCACGCCGAACATGTGGCACATCTTCTCTTCGGTGTCAGCGATGAGTTCGAAAGGAAGTTCGAGCTTTTCCTTGAAGTCGTCGTGAGACTTCATGTTGTCGCGCGACACCCCAAAAACGACGGCTCCGGCCTTCTCGAAGTCCTTGAACTTGTCACGGAACTGCATGGCTTCGGTGGTGCAGCCCGGGGTGTTGTCCTTTGGATAAAAGTACAGGACCAGAATCTGGCCTAGATGCGACACATTGGAGACCTTGATCCCTCCAGTCGCATTAGCTTCAAATTCGGGCAGGGGCTTGTTGACAACGATCGCCATGGCACTTCTATCTCTCAGGAATTAGTCGATGAAAAGCCGGGGGAGTAGGTGTGGGTGGCTTATAGGCTTTGTGCCCCCGACCGCAACCGGTTATTTTACCTTGAAACACCTGTCGATGCATCTATGGGTGCGCCGCAGCCAGTGTTTAGCCGATCGAGCGGTGCTCGTGCCAGATGACACGCCAGCAGCACCAAAAAACAAAAACCCAGGCAACTCAATTGCCTGGGTTTATGCTTTGGCGGAAACGGAGGGATTCGAACCCTCGATGAGGCTCTACACCCCATACTCCCTTAGCAGGGGAGCACCTTCGGCCACTCGGTCACGTTTCCAATCCGGCTATTGTAGCCTGATTTCTACCCTTCCCGAGACAAACTCAGGCCGTGGGCTGGTCGAGGTCGAAGGCCTTGTGCAAGGCGCGCACGGCCAGCTCGAGGTACTTGTCCTCGATCACCACCGAGGTCTTGATCTCGGATGTGGAGATCATCTGGATGTTGATGCCTTCTTCGCTGAGCACGCGGAACATCTTGGCGGCCACGCCCACATGGCTGCGCATGCCGATGCCGACGATGCTGACCTTGCTGATGGCGGTGTCGCCAACCACTTCCTGGGCGCCCAGGGCGGGCACGACCTTCTCGCGCAGCAGCTCCAGCGTGCGGGCATGGTCGTTGTGGTTGACGGTGAAGCTGAAGTCGGTGCGGCCGTCCTTGCTGATGTTCTGGATGATCACGTCGACTTCGATGTTGGCATCGGCCACGGGGCCCAGGATCTGGTAGGCGATGCCGGGCTTGTCCGGCACGCCGAGCACGGAGATCTTGGTTTCGTCGCGGTTGAACGCGATGCCGGAAACGACGGCTTGTTCCATTTGTTCGTCTTCCTCAAAGGTGATCAGGGTGCCGGATTTGGCCTCTTCGTTGATGTCGATGTCCCAGGGCGTGAAGCTCGAGAGCACGCGCAGCGGCACCTTGTACTTGCCGGCAAACTCCACCGAGCGGATCTGCAGCACCTTGCTGCCCAGGCTGGCCATCTCCAGCATTTCCTCGAAGCTCACGGTCTTCAGGCGCCGGGCCTGCGGCACGACGCGCGGGTCGGTGGTGTAGACACCATCGACGTCGGTGTAGATCAGGCACTCGTTGGCCTTCATGGCCGCAGCCACGGCCACGGCCGAGGTGTCGGAGCCACCGCGGCCCAGCGTGGTGATGTTGCCACCCTCATCGATGCCCTGAAAGCCCGTGATGATGACCACCTTGCCCGCGTCCAGGTCGGCGCGCACGCGCTTGTCGTCGATGGATTCGATGCGCGCCTTGGTGTAGCTACTGTCGGTGCGCACTGGCACCTGCCAGCCGGTGTAGCTCACGGCGGGCATGCCTTCGGCCTGCAGGGCGATGGCCAGCAGGGCCGAGGATGCCTGCTCGCCCGTGGCGGCCAGCATGTCGAGCTCACGGAAATAGGCCGTGGTGGCATGCGAGGGGGTGAGCTCCTTGGCCAGAGCCAGCAGGCGATTGGTTTCGCCACTCATGGCACTGGGCACCACCACCATCTGGTGGCCGGCCCGTGCCCACTTGGCCACGCGCTTGGCGACGTTGCGGATGCGCTCGGTAGAGCCCATCGAGGTGCCGCCGTATTTATGAACGAACAGTGCCATGAAATATCTGCAATGACGGAACGCTGAAGAAGCGGCGCTATTGCGAAGACTGTTTTGGTGCGCCGCCGTCCCGTGCGGAAATGAAATCCAAAACTTGCTGATTGTACCAATGCAGCGCCTCGCCCTCGCGTACCACATGGCCGCGGCCGACTTTCAGATGGATGCGGTGGCCGCGCGTGGTGCAGGCGGCGATCTGGCGCAGCAGCGCGTCGAGCTGCGCGGCCGAGGGTGTGGTGCCATGGTCGCTGCGCAGCCAATGGCGCAGCACATTGGCCTGGCGAGCGCGGCTCAGAAGCCGCAGCGCCGCGATGCGCGGCGGCCGGCCTGTGGCAGCCAGGTCGGCCACGGCCAGCTCCTGCAGCAGTTCGTCGGCCTGGGCGGCATGGGCGCAGCTGCGTGCAAAGGTGTCGCGAAACTGCGGAAACGCCTGCTGCAGCGCCGGCAGCAGCCGATGGCGGATGCGGTTGCGCGTGTAGCGCTCGTCGCTGTTGGTCGGATCCTCCACCCAGGGCTCGCCCTGCGCGCGCAGCCAGGCGCGCACATCGGCGCCGGCCACGCCGAGCAGAGGCCGGCACCAGTGCAGGCCGCCGCGCTGCCACTGCGCGGGCATGGCTGCCAGGCCCGCGACGCCAGCGCCGCGCGAGAGCGCCAGCAGCAGCGTCTCCACCTGATCATCGGCATGCTGGGCCAATGCTATTGTTTGAATAGCTGACTGCGCTTGACTGTCAAGCGCCATGGCCTCAAAAGCCTTGTAGCGCGCCTGGCGGGCGGCGTCTTCGGGGCTTTGCCCCGGCGCGTGGCGCGCATCGACACGACGCACCGTCAGGGGCACCTGCAGCCGCGCGCACAGAGCGGCGCAGTGGCGCTCGAAGTCATCGGCCGCGGCCTGCAGGCCGTGGTGCACATGCAGGGCATGCACCTGGCCCGGCCAGCGCCTGGCGCTGGCCAGCAGCAGCGCGGTCGAGTCCGCCCCGCCGCTCAAGGCCACGGCCAGCGGCAGCCTGGGGGTAAAGGCCTGCATGGCGGCGGCAAGGCTCTGGGTCATGGGCGGATGCTCGCACAAGGCACAACGGCCCCAAAGGGCCGTCGTGGGTCGTCGTCGATCGGAATGCCGCTGTCGGTCAGCGCTCGGTCTTGGTGTCGTTGAAGCGGCCGTAGCTCTGCAGGCGCTCGTAGCGGCGGTCGATCAGCTCCTTGGGCTTGAGGTCGGAGAGCTGGCGGAATGCGTCGCCCAGGGCGCGCTTCAGGAATGCCGCCATCTGCTTGTGGTCACGGTGCGCGCCACCCACGGGCTCGTTGACGATCTTGTCCACCAGGCCCAGTGCCTTGAGGCGATGCGCCGTGATGCCCATGGCGTCGGCCGCGTCCTTGGCCTTGTCGCTGGTCTTCCAGAGGATGGAGGCGCAGCCCTCGGGGCTGATGACCGAGTAGATCGAGTACTGCAGCATGATGACCTGATCGGCCACGGAAATCGCCAGCGCGCCGCCCGAGCCCCCCTCGCCGATCACGGTGGTGATGATGGGCACCTCGAGCTGGGCCATCTCGTAGATGTTGCGGCCGATGGCCTCGGACTGGCCGCGCTCCTCGGCGTCGATGCCGGGGAAGGCGCCGGGCGTGTCGACAAAGGTGAACACGGGCAGCTTGAACTTCTCGGCCGTCTTCATGAGACGCAGCGCCTTGCGGTAGCCCTCGGGCCGGCTCATGCCGAAGTTGCGCGCGGCGCGCTCCTTGGTGTCGCGGCCCTTCTGATGGCCCAGCACCATGCAGGCATGGCCGTTGAAGCGTGCCAGACCGCCGACGATGGACTGGTCGTCCGCGAAATGCCGGTCGCCGTGCATCTCGACGAAGTCCGTGAAGATCTCGCGCACATAGTCCATGGTGTAGGGACGCTCGGGGTGGCGCGCGATCTTCGTGATCTGCCAGGGGCTCAGGTCACTGTAGATGTCCTTGGTGAGCTGGTGGCTCTTCTTGCTGAGCTGGTCGATTTCTTCCGAGATATCCACCGCGCTCTCGTTCTGCACATAGCGCAGCTCTTCGATTTTGGATTCGAGCTCGGCAATCGGTTGCTCGAAGTCCAGAAAGGTTTTCTTGGCCAAATTGTTTCTCCTCGGGGCGGCGCCCGAAACCAGCCGCCCTGCTGTTCTCGGTTCGTTATCAATAGTCAACCGGCAGGGGGGCGAGCGACCGCCAAATATACCAACTTGCCACGCTGCACCAGGGCTTCCACGCCTCGCCCACCTCGCGCGCATCGCTGCGGCTCACGGGGTCGCCGGAGAAGTAATGCTGGCTGATGCCCTGGATCAACGTCGCGTCGTCGAGCGGCAGCACATTCGGTCGCGCCAGATGAAAGATCAGGAACATGTCGGCCGTCCAGCGGCTGATGCCGCGTATGGCGACCAGCTCGGCGACGATGTCGGCATCGTCCATCTGGCTCCACTGCTTGACATGCAACTGGCCGTTGTCGAAGTGCAGCGCCAGGTCGACCAGGTAGTCCACCTTGCGCGCCGACAGGCCGGCCGCACGCATGTCGTCGACCTTGAGCTTGAGCACCCCACGCGGCGTCATGCTGCGCGGCAGCAGGGCGAACTTGTCCCAGACACGCTGCGCGGTGGCCACCGACACCTGCTGACCCACGATGGAGCGCGCCAGCGTGCTGAACGCGTCGCCGCGCCTTTGAAACGCCACATCCCCCACCTGGGGGATCAGCCGGCGCATCACGCGGTCCTTCTTGCTCAGGTGCTTGCAGGCCTCGGCCCAGTAGTCCGGAATGGCAGGGGTTTCTGTTTTTTTTATAGCTGCCATCGCTTACCCCATGCGCGTTTGCAGTCGTTTTGATTCGGAACGCATTTACTGCGCCACCTCCCAGGTCGTGCCCGCGGCGGAGTCCTTGAGCACGATGCCCTGGGCCAGCAGCGCGGCGCGGATGCGGTCGGCCTCGGCAAAGTCCCTGGCGGCCTTGGCGGCTGCACGGGCGGCAATCTGCGCGGCGATGGCCGACTCGTCCAGGCTCGCCCCGGCCTGCAGAAAGGCCTGCGGATCGTCCTGCAGCAGCCCAAGCTGCGCGCCCAGGGCCTTGAGCAGGCCGGCGAGCGCGGGCGACTTGCCGCGGTTGACTTCGCCGGCCAGATCGAACAGCACGGCCACGGCCTCGGGCGTGCCGAAGTCCTCGTCCATGGCCGCCTTGAAGCGCGCGGCATAGGGCTCGGCCCAGTCGATCTGCACCGGCGCGGGCGCCACCAGGCTGAGCGCGGTGTACAGGCGCTTCAGGGCCGCGCGGGCGTCGTCCAGGTGCACATTGCTGTAGTTCAGCGGGCTGCGGTAATGGCTGCGCACCACGAAGAAGCGCACGACCTCGGTGTCATACTCCTTGAGCACGTCGCGGATGGTGAAGAAGTTGCCCAGGCTCTTGGACATCTTCTCGTTGTCCACGTTGATGAAGCCGTTGTGCATCCACAGCCTCGCAAAGGGCTGGCCCGTGGCGCCCTCGCTCTGGGCGATCTCGTTCTCGTGGTGCGGGAAGGCCAGGTCGGCGCCGCCGCCGTGGATGTCGAAGCTCTCGCCCAAGAGCGCACAGCCCATGGCGGAGCATTCGATATGCCAGCCCGGACGCCCCGCGCCCCAGGGGCTGTCCCACTTCACCTCGGCCGGCTCCTCGGGCTTGGCGCTCTTCCAGAGCACGAAGTCGAGCGGGTCGCGCTTGCCGTCCTGCACCGCCACGCGCTCGCCGGCGTTGAGCTCGTCGAGCGACTTGCCCGACAGCCTGCCGTAGCCAGAGAACTGGCGCACGGCGTAATTCACGTCGCCGCCCGCGGCCTGGTAGGCCAGGCCCCGGTCCTGCAGGCGGGTGATCAGCGCCTGCATCTGCGGCACATAGTCGGTGGCGCGCGGCTCGTGCGTCGGGCGCTCGATGCCCAGTGCGTCGGCGTCCTCGTGCAGCGCGTCGATCATGCGCGCCGTCAGGCTGCGGATGCTCTCGCCGTTGTCCACGGCGCGGCGAATGATCTTGTCGTCGATGTCGGTGATGTTGCGCACATAGGTGACGCGATAGCCCGAGGCGCGCAGCCAGCGCTGCACCACGTCAAAGGCGATCATGGAGCGCGCATGGCCCAGGTGGCACAGGTCGTAGACCGTCATGCCGCAGACATACATGCGCACATGGCCGGGCTCGATGGGGGAAAAATCTTCCAAGGCACGCGACAGCGTGTTGTAGATGCGCAAACTCATGGAATCAAGGTCAGAGAAGGAAGTGGCAATTGCAGCTGCGATGACGGCGCTTGCAAGGGGCAGGACGGGCTCACCGAACTGCCCGAAAAGATGGCGCCAGGCCCCGCGGACGCCATGACAGGGCGGGCGGCGGCATGGCGGCGCGCCAGCACCCCTCGGCTACAATCCCTTTCAGTATAAGCCCGTCGCCGGCTCCGGCATTCCCTCCCCCTCCTCCCATGAAGCACGCACGCCGTCCCCTTGCCCAACTCCTGCGCACCGTTGCCCTGACTGCGCTCTTGGGACTACCGCTGGCCCATGCGGCGGATGACTACGCCGAGATCACCCAGCTGCTGCGCTCGGGCAAGGCGCAGGAGGCGCTGAGCAAGGCCGACCAGCGCATCGCGGCCAACCCACGCGACCCGCAACTGCGCTTTCTGCGCGGGGTGGCCCAGGCCGACATGGGCAAGCAGGCCGACGCCATCGCCACCTTCACCAAGCTCACCGAGGACTATCCCGAGCTGCCCGAGCCCTACAACAATCTGGCCGTGCTCTACGCCAACCAGAACCAGCTGGACAAGGCACGCGCCGCGCTGGAGATGGCGATCCGCACCAATCCCAGCTACGCCACGGCCCATGAAAACCTGGGCGACATCTATGCCAAGCTGGCGGGCCAGGCCTACAACCGGGCGCTGCAGCTCGACGCCACGCAGGCCAACACGCTGCGCCCCAAGCTCGCACTGATCCGCGAGCTGTTCTCCAGCGACGCCAAGGCCCCGGCCGCCAAGACCGCCGCCCCCGCGGCGTCCAGCACGGCAGCGCCCGCCAAGCCGACCGTCGCCACGGTGGCGGCACCGGCATCCACGCCGGCATCGACACCCGCACCAGCGGCAGCCCCCGCACCGGCGGTCGCACCCGCCGCTGCTCCAGCCGAAGCAGCGCCCGTGCCAGCCCCGGCCAAGGCGGCCGCGGCGCCTAGCGGCAGCGAGCAGGAGGTCGAGAAGGCCGTGCGCGCCTGGGCCTCGGCCTGGGAGGATCAGGACATGGGGGCCTACCTTGGCGCCTACGCCAAGAGCTTCCAGCCCAAGGGCCAGGCCAACCGCGCTGCCTGGGAGAAGGAGCGGCGCGAGCGCATCGTCGGCCGCCCCAAGATCACCGTGGGCATCAGCGACCTGCATGTGCGTGTCGACGGCGACAAGGCCCAGGCGCGATTTCGCCAGCAGTACCGCTCGGGCAGCCTGAACGTCAGCAGCCGCAAGACCCTGGATATGGTGAACCAGGCGGGCCGCTGGGCCATCGTGCGTGAATCCACGGGTGGCTGAAACGCCTTGCGCGCACAGCATTCAGACGATATGCGGCGCGGACGGCGCCGCTGACCGTATTTTCGAGAAGCGCACGCCACGCATGCCTCCGACGCCCGCATCGTTCCATCAGGCCTTGACCGCGGCAGCCGTGGCGGCCGGCCTGGCCCTGCCCCTGCCCACGCTGGCCAGGAAGCAGACCGATGTGGCCGCGGAGGCCGCGAGCAAGCCCGCCGTGCGCAAGAAGGCCAGAAAGGCCGCCCCCGCTGCACGCGACGGCGATGCCGAACGACGCCTGCTCGAGATTTCCCGCCTGACGACCCAGGGCCGGGCCCGCGAGGCCCTGCCGCTGGCCGAGCGCCTGGTGCGTGATCACCCGAACTTCCAGCTCGCCCAGCTCACCCTGGGCGATCTGCTGGCCGCGCGCGCGCGTCCCGTGGCCCGCGTGGGTGACGTGCAGCCGCAGCCGGCCGCCCCGGCCCAGCCGCCCGAGCCCCTGCCCGGCCTGCGATTTGCCACCGCCATCGCCGCGCCCCGGCCCCAGACCCCGGCTGGCGCGGCGCCCCTGCCCGAGGCGGCGACGCAGACGCTGGCCAGCCTGCGCAGCGAGCTGCGCCTGCGTGTCGACTCAAGCAAGGCCCCGCCGCCGGCGGGCAGCATCCCCTCGCAGTTCCTGCAGCTGCCCACGCGCACGCGCCACGCCATCGCCATGGATGCCTCGCGCTCGCGCCTGTACCTGTTCGAGAACACCGACCGGGGCCTGGTGCTGCTGGCCGACTACTACGCCTCGGTCGGCAAGCTCGGCACCGACAAGGTCGTCGAGGGCGACCAGCGCACGCCGCTGGGCGTGTACTTCATCACCAGCCGGCTCGATCCGGCCACGCTGCGGGACTTCTACGGCGCGGGCGCCCTGCCCATCAACTACCCCAACCCGCTCGACAGGAGCCGGGGCAAGACGGGCAGCGGCATCTGGCTGCATGGCACACCGCCCGAGCAGTTCTCGCGCGCGCCCCTGGCCACCGATGGCTGCGTGGTCGTGGCCAATCCCGACCTGCAGCGCATCCTGCGGACCGTGGAGCCGCGCAGCACACCGGTGGTGATCGCCCAGCGCCTGCAATGGGTCAGCCCCCATGCGCTGCAGGCCGAGCGCCAGTCCTTCGACGCCGTGCTCGACGCCTGGCGCGCCGCCAAGTCCCAGGGCGACATGCAGCGCCTGCTGCGCTTTTATGCACCCGAGTTCCAGGGCCTGCGCAACACCGGCCTGGCCGACTGGACCCACACGCTGCGCGCCGAGAGCCGGGCGCTGGCCGGGCGCGACCTGCAGCTCAAGGACAAGAGCCTGCTGCGCTGGACCGACAGCAGCGACACCATGGTGGTGACCTTCGGCGAGGTCGCCGAGGGCGCACGCGGCGGCGCCATCAAGCGCCAGTACTGGACGCGCAAGGGCGCGCACTGGCAGATCTTTTTTGAAGGAGTGATTGGATGATTTCCAGAAGAAATACGGCTCTGACGCTTGCTGGCATTGCGCTGGCAGCTATCGTCGGCGTAGCAAACGCCGACACGGCGGCGCCGCGCGTCAAGCTCGCCACCAGCATGGGCGACATCGTCGTGCAGCTCGACCCGGCCAAGGCGCCCAAGACCGTGGAGAACTTCCTGGCCTACGTGCAGGACAAGCATTACGACGGCACCGTGTTTCACCGCGTGATCGACGGCTTCATGATCCAGGGCGGGGGCTTCACGGCCGACATGGTGCAAAAGCCCACCAAGGCGCCCATCCCACTCGAGGCCAACAACGGCCTGAAGAACGACACCTACACCATCGCCATGGCGCGCACGGCCAACCCGAATTCGGCCACCTCGCAGTTCTTCATCAACGTCAAGAACAATGCCATGCTCAACGCGCCCAACCCCGATGGCTATGGCTATGCCGTCTTCGGCAAGGTGGTGAGCGGCACCGAGGTGGTGGACAAGATCAAGGCCGTGGCCACGGGCAACCGCGGGCCGCACCAGAACGTGCCCACCACACCCGTCGTCATCAACTCCGCAACGCTGGTCAAGTAACCCCGAAAGGACACACCATGAGCAACCCGCAAGTCGAACTGCATGTCACCATCAACGTCGCCGAGACCGCAACCCAGGGCGTGATCACGCTCGAGCTCGACGCCGTCAACGCGCCGAAGTCGACCGCCAACTTCCTGGCCTACGTGAACAAGGGCCATTACGACGGCACCATCTTCCACCGCGTGATCAAGGGCTTCATGATCCAGGGCGGGGGCTTCACCGCCGACATGAAGCAGAAGGCCACCGACGCCCCGATCGAGAACGAGGCCGCCAACGGCCTGAAGAACGACAAGTACACCATCGCCATGGCGCGCACGGGCGAGCCGCACAGCGCCACGGCGCAGTTCTTCATCAACGTGGTGGACAACGCCTTCCTGAACCACACCTCGCCCACGCCCCAGGGCTGGGGCTACGCCGTGTTCGGCAAGGTGGTCAAGGGCGAGGACGTGGTCGACGCCATCAAGAAGGTGCGCACCACGCGCAAGGGCTTCCACGACGACGTGCCCTTTGACGCCGTGGTCATCGACAAGGCCGTGGCGCTGTAATTCACGCCATGGCCCACACCGTGCCCGCCATGACCGAGCTGGCCGCGCCAGCCGGCTGGCGCACGGTCGACTTCCTGGCCGACCTGCACCTGGAGCCGGCCCAGCCCGCCACGCTGGACGCGCTGCGGCGCTATCTGGACGCCACGCCCGCCGACGCGGTGTTCTTCCTGGGCGACCTGTTCGAGGTCTGGGTCGGCGACGACGCGATGGCCGAGCCTGGCAGCTTCGAGGGCCAATGCTGCGCCCTGCTGGCCGCCGCTGCCGCGCGCCGGGCGCTGTTCTTCATGCATGGCAACCGCGACTTTCTCGTGGGAACGGCCTTCACGCGCCAGACCGGCGTGGGCCTGCTCGCCGACCCCACGGTGCTGAGCTTTGCAGGCCGGCGCTGGCTGCTGTCGCACGGCGACGCACTGTGCCTGAACGATGTCGAGTACCAGCGCTTTCGTGCCGTGGCGCGCAACCCCGAGTGGCAGGCCCGGCTGCTGGCGCGCCCGCTCGCCGAGCGCCGCGCCCAGGGCCGCAGCGCGCGCAGCGAGAGCGAGGCACGCAAGCGCTCGGGCAGCGCCGTCTATGCCGACGTGGACGCCGATGCCGCCGTGGCCTGGCTGCGGGCCGCACGCGCCCAGGCGCTCATCCACGGCCACACCCACCTGCCCGCCGACCATGTGCTGGCGCCGGGCCTGGCGCGCCATGTGCTCACCGACTGGGACCTGCAGGCCCACCCGCCGCGCGCCGGCGTGCTGCGGCTGACGGCAGACGGCTTGCAGCGGCTGGCCGTCGCCCCCACCTAGCGTCCTGAATTGGAAATTCGATGAGCAGATCACCCGAATATCGGCGCCATGCGGCGTTGCGAACCCTCGCCATAGCTACGGCTATGGCTGCGGTTCGCGCCTTGCCTGGCACCGATCTCGGTCGATTTGTTTTTCAACGAACCTCCAACCCAGGACACTAGCGGCATGGCCGCCGCCCTGCACTTTCTGCGCCGCATGGCCCGGCGCCTGCGCGCCGCCATCGCGCCGGTCCCCGAGATCTCCGCCGCCCTGTGGCTGCAGACGCTGCAGCGCCACGCCTTTCTGGCCGCCCTGCCCCTGCAGGACCAGGCCAAGCTGCGCGCCCTGAGCGCGCTCTTCCTGCAGCACAAGGAGTTCAGCGGCGCCCATGGCCTGCAGGTGACGGACGCCATGGCCGTGGCCATCGCCGCCCAGGCCTGTCTGCCGCTGCTGCACTGGGGCGCGCCGGAGACGGCGCTGGCCTGGTATGACGACTTTGTCGGCATCGTCGTGCACCCGGCCGAGGCGCTCGCGCGGCGCAAGGCCGTGGACGAGGCCGGCGTGGTGCACCACTACGACGAGGTGCTGCTGGGCGAGGCCATGGAGCATGGCCCGGTGATGCTGAGCTGGCCCGCCGTGGACGGCGCCGGCCATGGGCAGGCGAGCAGCGTGGTGATCCACGAGTTCATGCACAAGATCGACATGAGGAACGGCCCGGCCGACGGCAACCCGCCGCTGCCGCCGGGCTTCATGGGTACGACCGGCGTGCGCGCGGCCCATGCGGCCTGGCGCGCGGCCTGGGAGCCGGCCTACGAGCAGTTCCGCGAGCAGGTCATCATCGCCGAGCGCTTCGGCGGCGACTGGCCCTGGCTCGACGCCTATGGGGCCACGGCACCCGCGGAGTTCTTCGCCGTGGCCTGCGAGGCCTACCTCATTGATCGGCCACGCTTTGCGCAGGAGTTTCCCACGCTGGCGCCGGTGCTCGACGCCTTCTTTCGCCCGTAAGCCGTGAGAGCAGCCGTGAGAGCAGGCTTCAGAGCGCCAGGCGCTCGCGCGCTGCCTGGTACTCGCGGCGCAGGCGCGCAATGAGTTCGGCGGCCGACGTGACCTCGGTGATATGGCCGATGCCCTGGCCGCAGCCCCAGATGTCCTTCCAGGCCTTCTTCGCGTCGCCTCCGAAGTTCATCTTGCTCGGGTCGGATTCGGGCAGGTTGTCCGGGTCCAGCCCGGCCGCGCGGATCGAGGGCGCAAGGTAGTTGCCATGCACGCCCGTGAACAGATTGCTGTAGACGATGTCGTCGGAGCTGCCATCGACGATGGCCTGCTTGTAGGCGTCCACGGCTCGCGCCTCGTGCGTGGCGATGAAGGCCGAGCCGATGTAGGCGAAGTCCGCTCCACAAGCCTGGGCCGCGAGGATGGCGCCGCCCGAGGCGATCGAGCCCGACAGCGCCAGCGGCCCGTCGAACCACTGGCGGATTTCCTGAATGAGCGCAAACGGGCTCTTCACGCCCGCATGGCCGCCTGCGCCGGCCGCCACGGCGATCAGGCCGTCGGCGCCCTTCTCTATGGCCTTCTTCGCAAACTTGTTGTTGATGATGTCGTGCAGCACGACGCCACCCCAGCCATGCACGGCCTGGTTCACATCCTCGCGCGCGCCCAGGGACGTGATGACGATGGGCACCTTGTACTTGGCGCAGACCTGCATGTCGTGCTCCAGCCGCTCGTTGCTCTTGTGCACGATCTGGTTGATCGCAAACGGCGCCGAGGGGCTGTCCGGATGTGCCCGGTCCCAGGCGGCCAGGGTCTCTGTGATCTCGTGCAGCCACTCGTCGAGCTGGGACGCAGGCCGGGCATTGAGCGCGGGCATGGAGCCCACGATGCCGGCCTTGCACTGCTCGATGACGAGTCTGGGATTGCTGATGATGAACAGCGGTGAACCAATCACGGGCAGCGTGAGCTTTCGCAAAGCCGGCGGCAGCTTGGACATGCGGGCAGTCTCCATAGTCAAATCAGGCTCCAGCGCTTGCCAGGCAAGCGCGGACAGCTATCAAAACAAGGGGTCGATCAAAAGGCTTCCAGCGCCATTGCCGTGACGCTGGAGGCGCCCTCGACGATGGCATCGCGCTGCGCGCCCGCCTTCACGAGGATGTGCTCGGCGTAGAAGCGCGCGGTAGCGATCTTGGCCTGCATGAAGCCTGCGTCCTGTCCCTTGTTTGACAGCTCCTGCGCCACGAGCAGCGCGCGGCCCAGTTGCCAGCCGGCCACTACGTTGCCCGCCAGCATCAGGTAGGGCACGCTGCCGGCAAAGGCGGCGTTCGGGTTGGCGCGGGTGTTGGCGGCGATGAAGTCCACGGCGTCCAGGAAGGCCTGGCGCGCGGCCGTCAGGCGCCGCGCCACGGCCAGCGCGTCGGCCGTGCCGCTGGCACGCAGCGCGCCCTCGGTGGCCTCGATCTGCGCGGCCACGGCCTTGGCCATCTGGCCACCGTCGCGTGCGGTCTTGCGGCCCACGAGGTCGTTGGCCTGGATGGCCGTCGTGCCCTCGTAGATCGTCAGGATGCGTGCGTCGCGGTAGTACTGCGCGGCGCCGGTTTCCTCGATGAAGCCCATGCCGCCGTGCACCTGCACGCCCAGGCTGGTGACCTCCTGGCTCATCTCGGTGCTGTAACCCTTGACCAGCGGCACCATGAATTCATAGAAGGCCGCGTTGTCCTTGGCCACCTGTGCGTCCGGGTGGTGGTGTGCGGCGTCGTAGGCGGCCGCGGCCACCGTGGCCATGGCGCGGCAGCCCTCGGTGTAGGCGCGCATGGTCATGAGCATGCGGCGCACGTCGGGGTGGTGGATGATGGGGCCGGCACCCGGCAGGCTGCCGTCCACGGGGCGGCTCTGCACGCGGTCGCGGGCGTATTGCACGGCATGCTGGTAGGCGCGCTCGGCCACGGCAATGCCCTGCATGCCAACGGCGTAGCGGGCGGCGTTCATCATGATGAACATGTATTCGAGGCCGCGGTTCTCCTCGCCCACGAGGTAGCCCACGGCGCCGCCATGGTCGCCGAACTGCAGCACGGCCGTGGGGCTGGCCTTGATGCCGAGCTTGTGCTCGATGGAGACGCAGTGCACGTCGTTCCTTGCGCCCAGGCTGCCGTCGGCGTTCACCATGAACTTGGGCACGACGAACAGGCTGATGCCCTTGACGCCCTCGGGCGCGCCGGCCACGCGCGCCAGCACCAGGTGCACGATGTTCTCGGCCATGTCGTGCTCACCGTAGGTGATGAAGATCTTGGTGCCGAAGACCTTGTACGTGCCGTCACCCTGCGGCTCGGCGCGCGAGCGCACCAGGGCCAGATCCGAGCCCGCCTGGGGCTCGGTCAGGTTCATGGTGCCGGTCCATTGGCCACTGATCAGCTTTTCGAGATAGGTGGCCTTGAGCTCTTCGCTGCCGGCCGTGAGCAGCGCCTCGATGGCGCCGTCGGTCAGCAGCGGGCAGAGTGCAAAGCTCAGGTTGGCGCTGTTGAGAATCTCGCCGCAGGCCGCGCCAATGGTCTTGGGCAGGCCCTGGCCGCCGAAGTCCGCGGGGTGCTGCAGGCCCTGCCAGCCGCCCTCGGCAAACTGGGCAAAGGCCTGCTTGAAGCCGGGCGTCGTCGTGACCTCGCCATTGGCAAACGAGGAAGGGTTCTTGTCGCCTTCGACATTCAGCGGCGCCACCACCCCCTCGTTGAACTTGGCGCATTCCTCGAGCACGGCGGCGGCCGTGTCCAGGCCGGCATCCTCGAAGCCGGGGATCTGCGCCACCTGGTCGATGTGTGCCAGATGCTCGATGGCAAACAGCATGTCCTTGATGGGGGCGGTGTAGCTCATGGGGGTCCTTCAATACAGAATCGATGCCAATGGCAGTCAAAAAAAAGGCATCGCAAGCGATGCCTTGGATCGGTGTGCTGGCTTACAAGGCCTTGACCAGCTCAGGCACGGCCTGGAACAGATCGGCCTCCAGCCCATAGTCGGCCACGCTGAAGATGGGCGCCTCGGGGTCCTTGTTGATGGCCACGATGACCTTGCTGTCCTTCATGCCCGCCAGGTGCTGGATCGCACCCGAGATGCCGCAGGCGATGTAGAGCTGGGGCGCGACGATCTTGCCCGTCTGACCCACCTGCAGGTCGTTGGGCGCATAGCCCGCGTCCACCGCCGCGCGGCTCGCGCCAATGGCCGCGCCGAGCTTGTCGGCCAGCGGCGTGATGACCTCGTTGAACTTCTCGGCGCTGCCCAGCGCGCGGCCGCCCGAGACGATGATCTTGGCTGCGGTGAGCTCGGGCCGGTCGCTCTTGGTGACCTCGCGGCCCACAAAGCGGCTCTTGCCCGCGTCCTGCACGGCGGCGATGGTCTCGACCTGGGCGCTGCCACCGGTGGCAGCGGCCGCATCAAAGCCCGTGCCGCGCACGGTGATGACCTTCACGGCGTCGGCGCTTTGCACGGTGGCGATGGCGTTGCCCGCGTAGATGGGGCGCTCGAAGGTATCGGGGCTGTCGACGCGGGTGATGTCGCTGATCTGCGCCACGTCGAGCTTGGCGGCCACGCGCGGGGCCACGTTCTTGCCGCTGGCCGTGGCCGGGAACAGGATGTGGCTGTAGCCGCCGGCAATGGCGAGCACCTGGGCGGCGAGGTTTTCCGCCAGGCCGTCCTTCAAGGCGGCGCCGTCGGCGTGCAGCACCTTGGCGACGCCGGCGATCTGGGCGGCGGCCTGGGCGGCGGCGCCAGCGTTTTCTCCGGCGACGAGCACATGGACCTCGCCCCCGCAGGCGGCGGCGGCCGTGACGGTGTTGAGGGTGGCGCTCTTCAGGCTTGCGTTGTCGTGTTCGGCAATAACGAGTGCGGTCATGGTCTTGTTCTCCTACCGGTCCTTAGATGACCTTGGCTTCATTCCTGAGTTTGGCGACCAGCGTGGCCACGTCGGGCACCTTGATGCCGGCGCCGCGCTTCGGGGGCTCGGCCACCTTGAGGGTCTTCAGGCGCGGGGCCACGTCCACGCCCAGGTCCTCGGGCTTGACGGTCTCGAGCGGCTTTTTCTTGGCCTTCATGATGTTGGGCAGCGTGACGTAGCGCGGCTCGTTCAGGCGCAGGTCGGTGGTGATGACGGCCGGCTGGCTCAGCTCCAGGGTTTCCAGGCCGCCGTCGACCTCGCGCGTGACGTTGACCTTGTCACCTGCGACCTCCACCTTGCTCGCGAACGTGGCCTGGGGCAGGTCGGCGAGCGCGGCGAGCATCTGGCCGGTCTGGTTGGCGTCGTCGTCGATGGCCTGCTTGCCCAGGATCACGAGGCCGGGCTGTTCCTTGTCGACCAGGGCCTTGAGCAGCTTGGCCACGGCCAGGGGCTGGAGCTCTGCGTCGGTCTCGACCAGGATGGCGCGGTCGGCGCCGATGGCCAGGGCGGTGCGCAGGGTTTCCTGGCATTGCGCCACGCCGCAGGAGACGGCGATGACCTCGGTGGCGGCGCCCTTTTCCTTGAGGCGCACGGCCTCTTCGACGGCGATCTCGTCAAAGGGGTTCATGCTCATCTTGACGTTGGCGATGTCCACACCCGTGCCGTCCGACTTCACGCGGACCTTCACGTTGTAGTCCACCACGCGTTTGACGGGGACCAAGACCTTCATTGCTGCGGCTCCTTCAATGGTTGATTGATTGACGTGTACGTAAACCCGTCCATTCTATTGCGCACTGCAACACGCGCCATGCGCAAGCCAACAGGTACGTAAAAACGAACGATCGTGCTTTTTGGCGATTATGCCAGCGAGTTCCCGTATGGTCGAGAGGCATTCCGTAGGGCCTGCAGGGGGTCTTGGAGCCGGGGCGGTCAACCCCGCTTCCAGGCCGGCTGGCGCTTTTCGGCAAAGGCGCGTGCGCCCTCCTGCGCGGCCTCGTCCATCATGTTGGTGGCCATGGTCTGGCCGGCGAGCTGGTAGGCAGCCTCCAGGCCGAGCTCGCGCTGCTGGTAGACCAGGGCCTTGCCCATGGCCACGGCGGCGCGCGGCTTCTGCACGATGGCCTGCACCAGGGATTCGACCTCGGCGTCGAGCGCCTCGTGCGCCACCACGCGGTTGACCAGCCCCTCGGCGAGCGCCGTGCGCGCGTCGATGAAGTCGCCCGTGAGCAGCATTTCCATGGCCCGCTTGGCCGGCACGTTGCGCACCAGCGGCACGCTGGGCGTGGCGCAGAACAGGCCGTAGTGAATGCCGCTGGTGGCAAAGCTCGCCGCCTCGCTGGCCACGGCGAGGTCACATTGCGCGACGAGCTGGCAGCCCGCCGCCGTGGCCATGCCATGCACGCGTGCGATGACCGGCACGGGCAGCCGGTGGATGGCGAGCATCATGCGGCTGCAGCGCGTGAACAAATCCTGGTACCAGGCCAGGTCCGGGTGCGCCGCCATGTCCTTGAGGTTGTGGCCGGCGCAAAAGGCCTTGCCCGCAGCCGCCAGCACGACGACGCGTGCCTCATCGTCCTGCGCCACATCGGCCAGGGCGCACTGCAGCGCGGCAAGCATGTCGTGGCCCAGGGCGTTGAAGCGCGCCGGGTCATTGAGCGTGAGCGTGACCACGCCGCGCCCGTCGCGCGCCACCTGCAGCAGCTCCGTTGCATTCGTCATCGGTCCCATTCCTTCACAGATCGGCCAGCACGCGCACATGGGCCTCCACGCTGCGCGCGAGCGGCCCCATCACATATCCCCCCTCGAGGCAGGAGACGATGCGCTTGTGGGAGAAGCGCCGCGCGACATCCTTGATGCGCATGGTGATCCACGCGTAGTCCTGCTCGGTCAGGCCGAGCTGGCCCATGTCGTCATCGCGGTGAGCGTCAAAGCCCGCGCTGATGAAGATCATCTCGGGCTTGAATTCCTCCAGGCGCGGCATCCACACCATCTCGACGATCTCGCGCACGTCCATGCCCTTGGTATAGGCGGGCACGGGCACGTTGAGCATGTTGGGCGCCGGGTCCTTGTCGCCGCAGTAGGGGTAGAAGGGATGCTGGAAGATGCTGACCATGAGGGCGCGCTCGTCGCCGGCCAGGATGTCTTCGGTACCGTTGCCATGGTGCACGTCGAAGTCGACCACGGCCACACGCTTCAAGTTGTAGCGCTGCAGCGCGTACTTGGCGGCGACGGCCACGTTGTTGAAGAAGCAAAAGCCCATGGCCTTGTTGTGTTCCGCATGGTGGCCCGGCGGGCGCACGCTGCAAAAGGCGTTCTCGAGCTCGCCAGCCATGATGGCATCGACGGCGGCCACGGCGGCGCCGGCCGAACGCAGGGCCGCGGTCCAGGTGTGGCGGTTCATGGCGGTGTCGGTGTCGAGCTGGATGTAGGGCGAGCCGCCGGCATCCTCTTCCTCGGCAACCCTGAGGGCCAGCCCTCGCAGCGCCGCCACATGCATGCGGTCATGGGCGAGCTCGATGTCCGTCAGCGACGCCAGCGGCGCCTCGCGATGATCGAGCGCATCGGCAACGCCCGTGACCAGCAGCCTGTCCTCGATGGCATCGAGCCGCGCCGGACATTCCGGGTGACCGGGCCCCATTTCATGCTTGCGGCAATCGCTGTGGGTGTAATAGCCCGTCTTGCTCACCGTTCATCTCCGTTGTATCAATTGTTTTCAGGTAACGTCGCACCATGCACGCACAGCACAAGATCCAATCCCTGTTGGACCAGCTTAACACGGTGATCACCGGGAAAAGCTTACAAGTCCAGGACTGCGTGACCTGCCTTCTGGCCGGCGGTCACCTGCTCATCGAAGACGTACCCGGTGTCGGCAAAACCACGCTCGCCCATGCGCTCGCGCGCACCTTCGGCCTGCAGTTCACACGCGTGCAGTTCACCGCCGACCTCATGCCCAGCGACCTCACGGGCGTGTCGGTGTACGAGCGCGGCACGGAGGACTTTCGCTTCCATCCCGGCCCGGTGTTCACCCAGGTGCTGCTGGCCGACGAGATCAACCGCGCCAGCCCCAAGACGCAGAGCGCGCTGCTCGAGGCCATGGAGGAAAAGCAGGTCTCGGTGGAGGGCGCGACGCGCCCCCTGCCCCAGCCGTTCTTCGTGATCGCCACGCAGAACCCGTACGACCAGCTCGGCACCTATCTGCTGCCCGAGAGCCAGCTCGACCGCTTTCTGATGCGCATCTCGCTGGGCTACCCCGACCGTGCCAGCGAGCGCGAACTGCTCGCCGGCGGCGACCGCCGGGACATGGTGGCCCATCTGCCCCCGCTGCTGTCGCAGGGCGAGCTCGACGCGCTGCAGCGCCAGGTGCTGGCCGTGCATGCTGCCGCACCCCTGCTCGGCTATGTGCAGGACCTGATCGCGGCCACGCGCTCGGGCCAGTGGTTCGTGCAGGGCCTGTCGCCGCGCGCCGGCATTGCGCTGATGCGCGCCGCCAAGGCCCGGGCCCTGATCGAGGGGCGCGACTACGTGGCGCCCGACGACGTACAGGCCGTGCTGCCGCAGACCATCGCCCACCGCCTGGTGCCCGTGGGCAGCGCCGGGCGCGGCAGCGTGGAGCAGGTGCGTGCCATGCTCGAATCCGTGCCCCTGCCCTGATGTTCGGCAGACTGCACTCCCACTGGACGGCCGTGACCAGACGCTGGCGGCGCTGGTGGACCCTGCGCCTGCCGCAGAGCGACACCCTGACGCTGACGCAGCGCAACTGCTACATCCTGCCCACGGCCTCGGGCTGGATGCTGGCGCTCACGCTGCTGGTGCTGCTCGTGGCCTCGATCAACTTCCAGCTCAACCTGGGCTATCTGCTGACCTTTCTGCTCGCCGGCAGCGCCATCGTGAGCGTGCACCTGTGCCACGGCACGCTGCGCGGCCTGCAGCTGCGGCTGTTGCAGCCCGAGCCGCAGTTTCTGGGAGCGCGCGCGGCCCTGCAGGTGCAGCTGCACAGCGCCACGGCGTCCGTGCGCTATGGCATTGCCGTGGCCGTGCGCGGCAGCCAGGCCGCGCAATGGGCCTGGACCGATGTGCCGGGCCAGGGCAGCGCCATGGTCGAGCTGTCCTTCCAGCCCACGCGCCGCGGCCTGCAGACCGTGCCCACGCTGCGCCTGGAGACGCGCTACCCGCTGGGCACGTTTCGCGTCTGGGCGCTGTGGCGCCCGGCCGCCCAGGTCATGGTCTATCCACGGCCCGAGACGCCCGCCCCCCCGCTGCCGCAGGCCGAGGCCCAGCAGACCGGCGCCGGCGCGGCCCAGGCCCGCGGCGGCGTGGAGTTCGATGGCGTGCGCGCCTACCGGCGCGGCGATCCGCTCAGGCTCGTGGTCTGGAAGAAAGCCGCCCGGTCGCTGGCCACGGGCAACGCCGACCTTGTCAGCCGCGACGCCCAGCAGTCGCGGCGCCAGGGGCTGTGGCTGGACCATGGCGCCACGGGACTGCAGCAGCCCGAGGAGCGCCTGTCGCGCCTTGCGGCCTGGGTGCTGCAGGCCGACCGCCTGGGCGTGGACTACGGCCTGCGCCTGCCGGGCCAGCAGATCGCGCCCGACCATGGACCGGCGCACCGGCGCCGCTGCCTGGAGGCGCTGGCGCTCAGCTGAAATTCGAATGAAATCGACGATCACCCTAATACCGTCAAGCGCGGACAGCTATTTTTTCAATAGCTTACCCGCATGCTGTCCGGGCCGCGGAGGCCGGTCATGAACCTCGCCGGCGAGCTCGCGCGCCTGCCGCGCGACACACGCGACACGCTGTTCCTGCTGGCCGTCATCGCCTGCTGCATCGGCCCGCTGGTGGCGCACCTCCCGCCCTGGGCCAGCGCCATGACGGCGCTGCTGCTGGCCTGGCGCGCCTGGCTGGCCTGGCGCGGACAGCCCCTGCCGGGGCGCTGGCTCACGGCGCTGCTGCTGGCCCTGGTCGTGCTGCTGACGCTGCTCTCGCACGGCACCATCATCGGGCGCGACGCGGGCGTGACGCTCATCGCCATGCTGCTGGCGCTCAAGACGCTGGAGCTGCGCGCGCGGCGCGACGCCATGGTGGTGTTCTTCCTGGGCTTCTTCACGCTGCTGAGCAACTTCTTCTTCTCGCAGGCGCTGCCCATCGCGGCCGTCATGCTCGTGGGGCTGCTGGGCCTGCTCACCGCCCTGGTCAACGCCCACATGCCCGTGGGCCGGCCACCGCTGGCCCTGGCCATGCGCCAGGCCGCGCGCATGATGCTGCTGGGCGCACCCATCATGGCGCTGCTGTTCCTGTTGTTTCCGCGCATGGCGCCGCTGTGGGGCATGCCGGCGGACAAAACCAGCGCGCGCACCGGCCTGTCCGCGCAGATGAGCGTGGGCAGCATGGCCTCCCTCGTGCAGGACGGCAGCGTCGCCATGCGCGTGCGCTTCGACACGCCCGACGGCGCGCCACCCGCGCCCCGGGATCTGTACTTTCGCGGCCCCGTGCTCACGGTCTTCAACGGGCGCGACTGGTGGGCCCTCTCGCAGCCCGAGGCGCGCGCCATCACCGCGGCCATGCCCACGCCCGCGCTGCTGCAGGTGCGGGGCCCGGCGCTGCACTACGAGGTCACGCTCGAGCCCCACCGCAGCCCCTGGCTGCTGACGCTGGACGCGGCCCTGCAGCGCCCCGAGCTGCCGCCGGGCCAGTCGGCCCTGATGTCCCCCGAGCTGCAGTGGAGCTCCAGCCGCCCCGTCAACAGCCTGCTGCGCTACCGCGCGAGCAGCCACCTTGACTTCTCCCACGGGCCGCTGCGGCGCACACGCGCGCTGCAGGCCTATGTGCAGCTGCCCGCGGGCCTAAACCCGCGCACCCAGGAGCTGGCGCGGCAGATGCAGGCCGACGAGCGCCTGAGCCGTGGCGGCGCCCAGGCCTATGTCGATGCCGCCCTGCAGCGCCTGGCGCGCGGCGGCTACGAATACACGCTCGAGCCCGGCCTGTACGGCGAGCACACGGCAGACGAGTTCTGGTTCACGCGCAAGCAGGGCTTCTGCGAGCACATCGCCTCGGCCTTCGTGGTGCTCATGCGTGCGCTGGACGTACCCGCGCGCATCGTCACGGGCTACCAGGGCGGGCAGCTCAACGCCATCGACGGCTACTGGACGGTGTACCAGAGCGACGCCCATGCCTGGGCCGAGGTCTGGATGGACGGGCGCGGCTGGGTGCGCGTGGACCCCACGGGCGCCGTGGCTCCGGGCCGCGTGGGTACGCTGCAGCGGCTGCAGGCGCCGCGCGGCATGTTCGGCACGGCCATGGACAGCGTGGTCAGCCCCACGCTGCTGCAGCACCTGCGCACCGTGTGGGAGGCCGTGAACAACGGCTGGAACCAATGGGTGCTCAACTACACGCAGGGGCGCCAGATGAACCTGCTCAAGGCCCTGGGCATGCGCTCGCCCAGCTGGCAGGACCTGGTGCGCCTGCTGGGCCTGGCGATTGGCATCACGGCCGCCGCGGGCGCGCTGTGGGCTCTGTGGGAGCGCAGCCGCCAGGACCCCTGGCAGCGCCTGCTCGAGCGCTGCCGCACGCGCCTGGCGCGCGCCGGCCTACCCCTGGCCGCCCATCTGCCCGCGCGCACCATGGCCCGCATGGCGCAAGGCCACTGGGGGGAGCCCGCCGAGGCCGTCGCCCAATGGCTTGTGCGCCTGGACCAGGCACGCTATGCCCCCCGGCCGGGCACCGCCCTGCCCGAGCTGCGGCGCGAGTTCGCCCGCCTGCCCTGGCCCACGGCACAATCGCGCAGCACGGAAACGCCATGACATCCCTGACCCGCAAGACCATAATTTTGATAGCTGCCAGCGCCCTGTCCATGGGCGCTGCGGCCAAAAATGACCATAAAAAACACGGCACCAAGGCGGCGCCCGCACCGCAATATGCCCAGCGCGCCGAGGCCATGCGGTTTGCCGACGACCTGGCCGAGCGCCGCGGCCTGGACCGCGAATGGGTGCGCCAGGCCATAGGCCAGGCGCGCCTGCTGCGCGAGGTGCCACGCCTGGTGCTGCCGCCCCCGAAGGGAAGCCCCAAGAATTGGGCCGCCTACCGGGCGCGCTTTGTCGAGCCCACGCGCATACGCGCGGGCCTGCGCTTCTGGCAGGAGCATGCCGACACCCTGGCGCGCGCCGAGACGCAGTACGGCGTGCCCGCCGAGATCATCGTCGGCATCATCGGCGTGGAGACGCTCTACGGCCGCCACATGGGCGGCTACCGCGTGATCGATGCACTCGCCACGCTGGCCTTCGACTTCCCCGACGCCCACCCGCGCGCGGCCGAGCGGCGCGCCTTCTTCCAGCGCGAGCTCGAGCAGTTCCTGACCCTCATGGACCGCACCGGCATGGACCCGCACAGCCCGCGCGGCAGCTACGCCGGCGCCATGGGCATGGGCCAGTTCATGCCATCGAGCTGGGCGCGCTGGGCGGTGGACTTCGACGGCGACGGCCGCATCGACCTGTGGCAAAGCGCCGAGGACGCGATCGGCTCGGTCGCCAACTACTTCGTCGGCCATGGCTGGACGGCGGGCATGCCCACGCATTACGCCGTGCAGTTCGACCCCGCCCATCTGCAGCTCGATGCACTGCTCGCGCCCGACATCCTGCCCACCTTCAGCAGCGCCCGCATGGCCGACATGGGCGTGCAGCTGCCGGCCGAGGCCGCGCAGCACACCGGCGCGCTGGCCCTGGTGGAGCTGCAGAACGGCGCGGACGCGCCGAGCTACGTGGCCGGCACCGAGAACTTCTACGCCGTCACGCGCTACAACTGGTCGAGCTACTACGCCATGGCCGTGATCGAGCTCGGCCGGGCGGTGGCGGCGGCGCGGCCCTGAGCGCCACCCAACGCGGCTCAGGGCCGCTGCATCTGGCAGGTCGTGGGCAGCTGCGCCTTGTCGGCCGCGATCTGGCGCACCACGCGAAAGCCGTAGCCCGAGCCTTCGACGTCGAACTTCACGCCCGGCGCGCCGAGCCGGTCCATCACGCCCACGACCAGGCCCTGCTGGAACTGGTGGTCCGCCGCGCGCATGCGGCCGGACTGGCCGTAGAGCGTGACATCGGCCTGCTCGAGCGCGCGCGCCACGGGCAGCGGGTCAACGCTGCGCGCCTGCTCCATGGCCTGGGTCAGGGCCTCGATCATGAGCTGCATGCGCATGTGCACATAGTCGTCCTGCGGCTGCGGAAAGCGCGCGCGAAACGCGCGGTAGAAATCCTCGCTGCCCTTGGTGGGCAGGTTGGGCAGCCAGTCGGCCACGGCCACCACCTTGCCCACGCCGGCCTGGCCCAGTGCCGCGGGCGCGCCCAGCGCGTTGCCGTAGAAGGTGTAGAACATGCCGTCGTAGCCCACCTCGCGCGCGGCCTTGACGAGCAGCGTGAGGTCGTTGCCCCAGTTGCCGGTGATCACCGCCTGCGCGCCGCTGGCCTTGATCTTCACGGCATAGGGCGCGAAGTCCTTGACGCGGCCCACGGGGTGCAGCTCGTCGCCGACGATGGCGACATCGGGGCGCTGGGCCGCCAGCTGGCGCCGCGCCTCGCGCAGCACGGCCTGGCCGAAGCTGTAGTCCTGGCCGATCAGATAGACGCTCTTGAGCGCCTTGTCCCCGCGCATCACGTCCATGAGCGCGGCCATGCGCATGTCGGCATGGGCGTCGAAGCGAAAGTGCCAGAAGTTGCAGCGCTCGTTGGTCAGCGCCGGGTCCACGGCCGAGTAGTTGAGGAACACCACGCGCTTGGCCGGCTCGCGCTGGTTGTGCTTGGCGATGGCCTCGACGAGCGCGGTGGCCGTGGCCGAGGAATTGCCCTGCATGACGAAGTGCACGCCGTCATCGATGGCCGCGCGCAGCGCCGACAGCGCCTCCTCGTTCGAGCCCTTGCTGTCGTAGCGCACGATCTCGAGCGGCCGGGCGCCGCCGGGCAGCTTCACGCCGCCGCGCGCATTCACGCGCTCGGTCGCCCAGAGCAGGTTGCGAAACACCGCCTCGCCGGTGTTGGCAAAGCTGCCCGACAGGCTCTCAATGAGCGCGAGCCTGATGGGCGGCGCAGCGGAAGCGGCGCGGCCATGGGCGCCCGTGCCCGCCATGGACAGCAGGGCCAGGGTGCAGGCGTGGACGGCCTGGCGACGGGAGATCGAAGACATGGACAAAGCAAACATGAATGGGTCGGGCGCTCAGCCCCTCACTGGGCCATGAGCTGCTCAATGCTCAGCGGCGGCGCGTCGTCGCGCTGCTCGGGCGTCTGGAGCGGGCCCGCGGCCTGCTGCTCGACAGGCTCCTGCTGCGGCAGGGGCTGGACGCTGGCGGCCGGCGCATGCACGGCCGCCGTGGACGCAGCCGCCGCCGGTGGCGCGGCCTGCGCGGGCGCAGGGTCGGCGGCCTGCGCGGGCGCCGGAGCCTTGGCCGCTGCGGCCTCCACCGGCAGCTGCACGCTGGTGCTGCCGGGCGGGGCCAGGCGCACATAGCGCTCGAAGAGCTGGAAGAAGCGCTCGTAGAACTTCGCGTCGGTGATGGTCTCGCTGCCGACCTTGACCAGGGTGTCGTCGGTGGCCGAGACGGGCAGCGACACCGAGCCCACGCCGCCCACGCCCAGCGAGGCGGAGTTGTTGACCTTCTTGATCACATAGCGGTCCTGCAGCGCGCTGGCGAAGGCCGCGGTGCGCGCGTCGCCCTGGCCCTCGGGGGCGCAGACCACGCGCATCTCGACCTCGTAGTGCACGTCGTGGTGCGGCTGGTAGTACTTGCGGCCCGCCACCATGTCGGCGGTGGCCTGGTTGACCACATAGCCCTGGCTGAGCAGCGCGCGGCGCGCGGCCTCGCAGGTCAGCGCCTGCGAGGCCAGCACATGGCGCGTGTGCATGCTGCTCGCGTCGAAGTCATTGGGGGTGAACTGCAGGCCGCGCTCCAGACCGGGCATGGCCTCGGGCAGGCGGGCGCAGCCCGCCAGCATGGCGCCGGCCCACAGGCCCAGGCCGGCATGGAGAAGAAAACGTTGCAATCGGGTCACGGAACAATCGGGCAATACGAGTTTGCGCAGCCCGCATTGTGCCGGCGCGCGCGGGGCGCGTGGCCGTCACCGGCCTCGAAACCACGGATCTCACGCAAGTTTGGCCCGCGGCGCGCAGCCCATCGCCCATCACAAGTCAAAGCGTACGCCCTGGGCCAGCGGCAGCGCGCCGCCATGGTTGATGGTGTTGGTTGCGCGGCGCATATAGCCCTTCCAGGCGTCCGAGCCCGACTCGCGCCCGCCGCCCGTGTCCTTCTCGCCGCCAAACGCCCCGCCGATCTCGGCGCCCGAGGTGCCGATGTTGACGTTGGCGATGCCGCAGTCGCTGCCCGCGGCGGACATGAAGCGCTCGGCCTCGACCAGGCCCTGCGTGAAGATGGCCGAGGACAGGCCCTGGGGCACGGCGTTGTGCAGCGCGATGGCCTCGTCCACGTCGCCCGCGTAGCGCAGCACATAGAGGATGGGCGCAAAGGTCTCCTGCGCCACCAGCGCGCTCTGGCGCGGCATCTGCACCAGGGCCGGGCGCACGTACCAGGCATCGGCCCCGAGGTCCTCGCGCACGCGCTCGCCGCCCAGCACCTGACCGCCCTCGGCGCGCGCCTGCGCGAGCGCGGCCTGCATGGCCTCGAAGGCCGCGCGGTCGATCAGCGGGCCGACCAGCGTGCCATCCTGCAGCGGGTCGCCGATCGTGATGCTCAGGTAGATCCGGGTGAGCCGCGCGAGCAGCGCGTCGGCCACCGAGGCGTGCACGATCAGGCGGCGCAGCGTGGTGCAGCGCTGGCCCGCCGTGCCCACGGCGGCGAAGGTGATGGCGCGCGCGGCCAGTTCCAGGTCGGCCGAGGGCGTGACGATCATGGCGTTGTTGCCCCCGAGCTCGAGGATGGCGCGGCCCAGGCGCTCGGCCACCCTGACGGCCACCTGCCGGCCCATGCGCGTGGAACCCGTGGCGCTGAGCACGGGCACGCGCGGGCTAGCCGCAAGCGCCTCGCCCAGCTCGCGCCCTCCCACGACGAGCTGGCTCAGACCCTCGGGCACGGTGCCCGGCCGCTCCTGGTTGAACTCGGCCATCACCTGGCGCAGCAGATGCTGGCAGGCCAGTGCCGACAGCGGCGTCTTTTCCGAGGGCTTCCAGACGATGGCGTCGCCGCAGACCAGGGCCAGCGCCGCGTTCCAGGACCAGACGGCCACGGGGAAGTTGAAGGCCGTGATGATGCCGACCACGCCCATGGGGTGCCAGGTTTCCATCATGCGGTGGCCGGGGCGTTCGCTCGCGATGGTCAGGCCATGGAGCTGGCGCGAGAGGCCGACGGCGAAGTCGCAGATGTCGATCATCTCCTGCACCTCGCCCTGGCCCTCGCTGAGGATCTTGCCAGCCTCCAGCGACACCAGCGCACCCAGCGCCGCCTTGTGCCGGCGCAGCCGCTCGCCCAGGCGGCGCACGAGTTCGCCGCGCACGGGTGGCGGCACCTCGCGCCAGGCGAGGAAGGCCTGGTGGGCCGCGTCGATGGCGGCCTGCGCCTGCTGCGCGCCCTGGACCGCCAGGCGCGCGAGCTGCACACCGTCGCGCGGCGCGCGCACGCTGAGGTCGCGGCCCTCATGGGGCCCGAGGTCGAGGCCCAATGCCTGCAGCACCTGCCGCAGGCTCGCATGGGAATCCGTCATGGCCGGCCTCCTTACAATGAAATCGGCCTCCAGCCCTTGTCAGACAAGCGCTGGCAGCTATCAATTCAGAGATGATCAGTAGTCATCGCCCGAGCCCATGGCCAGGTTCTCGAAGCGCGTCTGGTTCTTCTGGAAGAACAGTTTGACCGTACCCGTGGGGCCGTTGCGCTGCTTGCCGATGATGACCTCGGCGATGTTGGGCTCCTTGGAGTCCTTGTTGTAGTAGTCGTCGCGGTAGATGAACATGATGATGTCCGCGTCCTGCTCGATGGCGCCCGATTCGCGCAGGTCGCTCATCATGGGGCGCTTGTCGGTGCGCTGCTCCACCGAGCGGTTGAGCTGCGAGAGCGCGATCACCGGGCATTGCAGCTCCTTGGCCAGCATCTTCAGGCCGCGCGAGATCTCGCCGAGCTCGGTGGCGCGGTTGTCGGAGCTGCTCGAACCCGAGCCGCTCATGAGCTGCAGGTAGTCGACCACGATGAGCCCGAGCTTGCCGCACTGGCGCGCCAGACGCCGCGCGTTGGCGCGCAGCTCCGCGGGGGTGAGGCCCGGCGTCTCGTCGATGTGCAGGCTCACGGTGCGCAGGCGCTCTATGGCCTCGGTCAGGCGCGGCCATTCCTCGTCGGTGAGCTTGCCGGTGCGCAGATTGCCCTGGTTCACGCGGCCGATCGAGCCCACGATACGCACGGCCAGCTGGGCCGCGCCCATTTCCATCGAGAAGATGGCCACGGGCAGGCCCTCGTTGAGCGCCACATGCTCGGCGATGTTCACGGCGAACGAGGTCTTGCCCATGGAGGGGCGCGCCGCCAGCACCACGAGGTCGCCGGCCTGCAGGCCGCTCGTCATGCGGTCGAGGTCGACGAAGCCCGAGGGCACGCCGGTCACGTCCATGGGGTTGTCGGCCATCTCCTGCACGCGGTCGAGCAGGTCCACGACCAGGGTGTCGAGCGACTGAAAGCCCTGCTTCATGCGCGAGCCCTCTTCGCCGATGGCGAATATCTTCTGCTCGGCCTCGTCCAGGATGCGGTCCACCGCCTTGCCCTGGGGGTTGAAGGCGTTGGTGGCGATCTCGTCGCTGGCCGTCACGAGCTTGCGCAGGATGGCCCGCTCGCGCACGATCTCGGCGTAGCGGCGGATGTTGCTGGCGCTCGGCACATATTGCGCGAGGCTGTTCAGATAGGCCAGGCCGCCGGTCTCCTCGGCCTTGCCCATGCCCTGCAGGTGCTCGTGCACCGTGATCACGTCAGCCGGCTTGCTGGCGTTGATCAGCGCGCCGATGGCGGCGTAGATCTGCTGGTGCTCGTGGCGGTAGAAGTCGCCATCGACGAGCAGATCGCCCACGCGGTCCCAGGCCATGTTGTCCAGCAGCAGGCCGCCGAGCACGCTGGACTCGGCCTCGATGGAATGCGGCGGCACGCGCAGCTGGGCAACCTCGCGGTCGGGCGGCGCGGAGACAAGGCCTTCAAGGGGATCGGACAACACGGCGGACATGGGGCAATGGCTTGGGATGGAGGGCAGGCGTGAAATGCTAGCGGGCGCCGGCGGGCACGTCATTGCACAACCCTGTGGATAAGCAGTGCACTGGCGGTGGGCCGCGGGTGCACAAGGGCGCGGCGCAAAAAACAAAAGCCGCCCCAGGGGCGGCTCTTGTCGGCGGTGCCGGAACGCGGGGCGATCAGGCGGTTTCGCCGTAGACCGAGACGGTCACGTCGACGACCACATCGGTGTGCAGGGCCACGCTGATGGTGTTGTCGCCCACGGTCTTGATCAGACCGGGCATGCGGATCTGCGACTTCACCAGGTTGAAGCCCAGCTTGTTGATCTCTTCGCAGATGTCCTGGTTGGTCACGGAGCCGAACAGGCGGCCGTCCACGCCGGCCTTCTGGGTCAGCTTGACGCTGGTGCCGGCGAGCTTCTCGCCCTGTGCCTGGGCGGCGGCCAGCTTCTCGGCGGCAGCCTTTTCCAGCTCGGCGCGGCGGGCCTCGAACTCGGCCTTGGCGGCGGCGGTGGCGCGGCGGGCGCGGCCCGTGGGGATCAGGAAGTTGCGGGCGTAGCCGTCCTTGACCTTGACGATTTCGCCGAGGTTGCCGAGGTTCACGACCTTGTCGAGCAGAATGATTTGCATGGCTTCGGCTCCTTAGATCTTGTGCTGATCGGTGTAGGGCAACAGGGCCAGGAAGCGGGCGCGCTTGATGGCGGTGTTGAGCTGGCGCTGATAGATGGCGCGCGTGCCGGTCAGGCGGGCCGGGATGATCTTGCCGTTTTCGGCGATGAAGTCACGCAGGGTGTCGACATCCTTGTAGTCGATTTCCTCGACGCCGGCGACGGTGAAGCGGCAGAAGCGCTTGCGCTTGAACAGCAGCGACTGGGTGTTGCGCTTGGGGCGCTTGTCCTTGTTGAATTTCTTGAACGTGGCCATGTGTAGCCTCTTGAAAATTAATCTTGTTGACGGATGTCCTGGATGTGGAACACCAGACCCTTGCCGCCGCGCCCCTGGGCCACAAAGCCCTGGAACAGCCAGCGGCTTCCCAGTGCCTGTCGGGCCAGCCGCTCGGCCAGCGCGCCAAAGGCAAGCGCCTTGACGCTGGCCCTGACGATGCGCACCACACCTGCCTCGCTCTGCTGCGACTCGTGCTCGAGCCGCAGATCCAGCGCCGGCAGGCCGGCGGGCGTGTAGCGCAGGGGCTGTGCCTCGGCGATACAGGCCGTCAGGGTCCAATGGTTGTTCACACCTCCTGGCGAACAGGTGGAGCTATCAGCGCTCGGCGGCGGCTTCGGCCTGGCTGGCCTTGCGTGCCTCTTCGCGCTCGACGGTCTTCATCATCGAAGATGCGCCGGTCTCGGCCTTCTTCTTCTGCACCGTCAGGTGGCGCAGCACGGCGTCGTTGAACTTGAAGGCGTGCTCGAGCTCGGCCATCACGGCCTGGTCGGCCTCGATGTTCAGGCACAGGTAATGGGCCTTGGCCAGCTTGTTGATGAGGTAGGCCAGCTGGCGGCGACCCCAGTCTTCCACGCGGTGCACCTGACCACCGCCGGCGGTGATCATGCCCTTGTAGCGCTCCAGCATGGCTGGAACCTGCTCGCTCTGATCCGGGTGGATCAACAAAATGATTTCGTAGTGACGCATGCAAACTCCTTTTGGATGGCACCACCCGCAGCGTCGCGTAGCGGTGTGGCAAGGCAAAGCCGGGCATTATAACTACGGGAGCGCCGCCTGTACACTGCAGCCCCGGCACCCAGGCAGCGACGGACGAGCCCGCAGGCACCCATCCAGCCCCGGACGCTTGAAGTCCGGCGCGCCGCCCCTATCTGGGGCGCATCACACATCGATCACCCCTATCACGCAACCGCAGTCGACATGTCCGATAACGCAAATTCCGCACCCGCACCCGAAGAGATCGAAGCCGCCATGGCGGCCAATGCCGCCGACGAGCTGGCGCGCCTGCAGGCCGAGCTGGCCGAGCTCAAGGCCAAGAGCGCCGAACTGGCCGACCAGTTCCTGCGCGCCAAGGCCGAGGCCGAGAACACCCGCCGCCGCGCCGAGGAGGAGGTCTCCAAGGCCCGCAAGTTCGGCATCGAGAGCTTTGCGGAAAGCCTGCTGCCCGTGTGCGACAGCCTGGACGCGGCCCTGGCCATCGAAAGCGCCACGGCCGAGCAGCTGCGCGAGGGCTCGGACGCCACGCTGCGCCAGCTGGTCGGCGCACTCGAGCGCAACAAGGTGGTGGTGGTCAACCCCGCCGCCGGCACCAAATTCGATCCGCACCAGCACCAGGCCATCAGCATGGTGCCCGCCGACCAGGAGGCGAACACGGTGGTCAGCGTGCTGCAAAAGGGTTACCTGATCGCAGACCGCGTGCTGCGCCCGGCCCTGGTCACGGTGGCGGCACCAAAATAAGCGCCCGCCCTTGAAAACGGCGCCAGTCATTCACAGTTAAGACACATCCAAACATTTCAGCATTCGGAGAAAAACATGGGAAAAATCATCGGTATCGACCTGGGCACAACCAACAGCTGCGTGTCCATCATGGAAGGCAACACCACGCGCGTGATCGAGAACAGCGAGGGCGCACGCACCACGCCGTCCATCATTGCCTACCAGGATGACGGCGAGATCCTCGTCGGCGCCTCGGCCAAGCGCCAGGCCGTGACCAACCCCAAGAACACCATCTACGCCGCCAAGCGTCTGATCGGCCGCAAGTTCGAGGAAAAGGAAGTGCAGAAGGACATCGACCTGATGCCCTTCAACATCGTCAAGGCCGACAACGGCGACGCCTGGGTCGAGGTGCGCGGCCAGAAGCTGGCCCCGCCGCAGATCAGCGCCGAGGTGCTGCGCAAGATGAAGAAGACCGCCGAGGACTACCTGGGCGAGCCCGTGACCGAGGCCGTCATCACCGTCCCCGCCTACTTCAACGACAGCCAGCGCCAGGCCACCAAGGACGCGGGCCGCATCGCGGGCCTGGACGTCAAGCGCATCATCAACGAGCCCACGGCAGCCGCCCTGGCCTTCGGCCTGGACAAGCAGGACAAGGGCGACCGCAAGATCGCCGTCTATGACCTGGGCGGCGGCACGTTCGACGTGTCCATCATCGAGATCGCCGACGTCGATGGCGAGAAGCAGTTCGAGGTGCTGGCCACCAACGGCGACACCTTCCTGGGCGGCGAGGACTTCGACCAGCGCATCATCGACTACATCATCACCGAGTTCAAGAAGGAGCAAGGCGTCGATCTGTCCAAGGACGTGCTGGCCCTGCAGCGCCTGAAGGAAGCAGCCGAGAAGGCCAAGATCGAGCTCTCCAACTCGTCGCAGACCGACATCAACCTGCCCTACATCACGGCCGACGCCACGGGTCCCAAGCACCTGAACATCAAGCTCTCGCGCGCCAAGCTCGAGTCCCTGGTGGACGACCTGATCGAGCGCACCATCGCGCCCTGCCGCACGGCCATCAAGGATGCCGGCATCAGCGTGTCCGACATCAACGACGTGATCCTCGTCGGCGGCATGACGCGCATGCCCAAGGTGCAGGACAAGGTCAAGGAATTCTTCGGCAAGGATCCGCGCAAGGACGTGAACCCCGACGAGGCCGTGGCCGTGGGCGCGGCCATCCAGGGCCAGGTGCTCTCGGGCGACCGCAAGGACGTGCTGCTGCTGGACGTCACCCCCCTGTCCCTGGGCATCGAGACCCTGGGCGGCGTGATGACCAAGATGATCAGCAAGAACACCACGATCCCGACGAAGTTCGCGCAGACCTTCTCCACGGCCGAGGACAACCAGCCGGCCGTGACGATCAAGGTGTTCCAGGGCGAGCGCGAGATCGCCAGCGCCAACAAGCTGCTGGGCGAGTTCAACCTCGAAGGCATTCCGCCGGCCAGCCGCGGCACGCCGCAGATCGAGGTGACGTTCGACATCGACGCCAACGGCATCCTGCATGTGAGCGCCAAGGACAAGGGCACGGGCAAGGAAAACAAGATCACCATCAAGGCCAACTCGGGTCTGTCCGAGGAGGAAATCCAGAAGATGGTCAAGGACGCCGAGCTCAATGCCGCCGAGGACCACAAGAAGCTCGAACTCGTGCAGGCCCGCAACCAGGGCGAAGCCGCCGTGCACAGCACGCACAAGGCCCTGGTCGAGCATGGCGACAAGCTCGACGCCGGCGAGAAGGAGAAGATCGAGGCCGCGATCAAGGACCTTGAGGCCGCCCTCAAGGGTGAGGACAAGGCAGCCATCGACGAGAAGACCGTGGCCCTGATGACCGCGAGCCAGAAGCTCGGCGAGAAGATGTACGCCGACGCCCAGGCGGCCCAGGGTGCGGGTGCCGACGCCGCCGCGCAGGCCGCGGCCGGCGGCGCAGCCGGTGGCGCCGCACAGGACGACAACGTGGTGGACGCCGAGGTGAAGGAAGTCAAGAAGGGCTGATGCAGCCGCCACGCCGATGCCACCGCCGCGCCGCGCCCCGTGACCGGGGACGGCGCGGCGCAATCACTTCAACGGCCTGACAGACCACCATGTCCAAACGAGACTTTTACGAGGTCCTGGGTGTTCCCAAGAACGCCTCGGACGACGAGATCAAGAAGGCGTACCGCAAGCTCGCCATGAAGTACCACCCTGACCGCAATCAGGGGGATGCCGCCAAACCCGCCGAGGAAAAGTTCAAGGAGGTCAAGGAGGCCTACGAGATCCTGTCCGACGCACAGAAGCGCGCGGCCTACGACCAGTACGGCCACGCGGGCGTGGACCCGAACATGCGCGGCGGCATGGGCGGGGCCGAGGGCTTCGGCGGCTTTGCCGAGGCCTTTGGCGACATCTTCGGCGACATGTTCGGCGGCGGACGTGGCGGGCGCGCAGGCCGTCAGGTCTATCGCGGCAACGACCTGTCCTACGCCATGGACATCACGCTCGAGGAAGCTGCCCACGGCAAGGACGCGCAGATCCGCATCCCGAGCTGGGAAGGCTGCGACACCTGCCATGGCAGCGGCGCCAAGCCCGGCACCAGCGCCAAGACCTGCGGCACCTGCGGCGGCAGCGGCGCGGTGCAGATGCGCCAGGGCTTCTTCAGCGTGCAGCAGACCTGCCCGCATTGCCGCGGCAGCGGCAAGATCATTCCCGAGCCCTGCACGAGCTGCCACGGCCAGGGCAAGATCAAGCGCCAGAAGACGCTGGAGGTGAAGATCCCCGCGGGCATCGACGACGGCATGCGCATCCGCTCCACCGGCAACGGCGAACCCGGCACCAACGGCGGCCCGCCCGGCGACCTGTACATCGAGATCCGCATCAAGAAGCACGACATCTTCGAGCGCGATGGTGACGACCTGCACTGCCAGGTGCCCGTGAGCTTCAGCACCGCGGCGCTGGGCGGCGAGATCGAGGTGCCCACGTTGAACGGCAAGGCCGCCATCGACATCCCCGAGGGCACGCAGGCCGGCAAGCAGTTCCGCCTGCGCGGCAAGGGCATCAAGGGCGTGCGCGCGAGCTACCCCGGCGATCTCTATTGCCACATCGTGGTCGAGACCCCCGTCAAGCTCACCGAGCACCAGCGCAAGCTGCTCAAGGAGCTCGACGAGTCACTCAAGAAGGGCGGCGCCAAGCATTCGCCCTCGACCGAGAGCTGGACCGACAGGCTCAAGAGCTTCTTCAGCTGACGCCCCGCCCGGAGTCCAAGGAACGGCACGCCCCGCGTGCCGTTTTTTTTTGGCTCACACCCAGGCGCATTCGCAGGTGAAGTGGCGCAGGAACCTGGGCTGCTTGGTGATCCTCACGCCGCGAATGCCCGCGGCCTTTTGCCGGACCTCGGCAATCACCTCGGCCGCGTAGTCGAAGTGGCTCTGCGTGTACATGCGGCGCGGGAAGGCCAGGCGCACCAGTTCCATGCTGTGATAGGTCTCCGTGCCATCGTCAAGGCGCTTGCCGAACATCACCGAGCCTATCTCCACGCCGCGAATGCCGCCCTCCAGGTAGAGCGCATTGCACAGCGCCCAGGCCGGGTAATGCTGCACGGGCATGTCGGGCAGGACGGTGCGCGCGTCAATATAGACGGCGTGTCCCCCGGTAGGCTTGACGAAGCCCACGCCCGCAGCCTCGAGCTTTTCGCCCAGGTATTCGGCCGTGCGCAGGCGGTAGCGCAGGTAGTCCTCGTCGAGCCCCTCCTGCAGCCCCACGGCCAGCGCCTCCAGGTCGCGCCCGGCCATGCCGCCGTAGGTGGGGAAGCCCTCCATCATGATCAGGTCGTTGCGCACCTCATCGAGCCATTCGTCGCTCCTGAGCACGATGAAGCCGCCGATGTTGACCATGCCGTCCTTCTTGGCGCTCATGGTCGCGCCGTCGGCGTAGGAGAACATCTCGCGCGCGATGTCGCGCACGCTGGTGTGCTCGTAGCCCGGCTCGCGCATCTTGATGAACATGGCGTTCTCGGCAAAGCGGCACACGTCCATGATGAAGGGCTTGCCGTGCTTCCTGAGCAGCTGCGCATAGGCGCGGATGTTGGCCATGGACACGGGCTGGCCGCCGCCCGTGTTGTTGGTCACCGTGAGCATGCCGAACGGGATGCGCGCGCCCTCTTTTTGGAGCAGCGCCTCGGCGCGCTCGAGGTCGATATTGCCCTTGAAGGGGTGGATGGTGGCCGGCTGCAGGCCCTCGGCGATGACGAGGTCGACGGCCTCCACGCCCAGGTATTCGAGGTTGCCGCGCGTGGTGTCGAAGTGGCAGTTGTTGGGCACCAGGTCGCCCTTCTTGCACACGGCGGTGAACAGCACCTTCTCGGCCGCGCGGCCCTGGTGCGTGGGCACGAAATGCGGCATGCCGGTGATGTCCTGTATCACCTTCTCGAGGCGGTAGTAGCTGCGCGCGCCGGCATAGCTCTCGTCGCCCTCCATGATGGCGGCCCATTGGTGCGCGGACATGGCGCCCGTGCCGGAATCGGTGAGCCAGTCGATGAGCACATCCTCGGCGCGCAGCTTGAAGACGTTGAGTTTGGCCTCTTCGAGCAGGCGCTCGCGCTCGGCGCGCGTGGTCATGCGTATGGGCTCGATGCTCTTGATGCGAAACGGCTCAATCAGGGTCTTGGGCATGGTCTGTACCTTGGCTGTCAGTGGTGATGCATGCGCGAAGGTAGCGCCGCGTGCAAGACCGTGGTGTCGGTCATTTCCAACAGAGCGGCGATTTTTCGCGCGGCCCGCGCGCCCCACCGTCCCGGAAACGCCACCGACGCATTCCCGATGCTTTTCCTCGGAAAACCCGCCTCTCTTGACAAAAATCAGGCTGTGGTCTTTGGCATCGCCCTAAGGTGTGCGGCCTGCGGAGCAACGACCCGCACGAACCGCACCGGAACCCGCCGTGAACGCATCAGTCAGTCCCCCACAAGCCATTCCCATCACAACGACGGCCAGCACCACCGCCCCCGAACTCGTCTGCCCCGCGGGCAGCCTGCCGGCGCTGAAGAACGCCATCGACGGCGGCGCCGACTGCGTCTACCTGGGCCTGCGCGATGCGACCAACGCGCGCAACTTCGCCGGGCTGAACTTCGACGAGGCCGCGATCCAGTCGGGCATTGCCTACGCCCATGGCCGCGGCCGCAAGGTGCTGCTCGCGCTCAACACCTATCCGCAGGCGAGCAACCCCGCGCCCTGGCGCGCCGCCGTGGACCGCGCCGCCGCCTGGGGCATAGACGCCATCATCCTGGCCGACCCCGGGCTCATGCGCTACGCCTGCGACAAATACCCGGACCTGCGCCTGCACCTGTCGGTGCAGGGCTCGGCCACGAACCACGACGCCATCAACCTCTACCACCATCAGTTCAACATCCAGCGCGCCGTGCTGCCGCGCGTGCTCTCGCTGGAGCAGGTCAAGCAGGTCGTGCAGCGCACGCCCGTGGAGATCGAGGTCTTCGGCTTTGGCAGCCTCTGCGTGATGGTCGAGGGCCGCTGCGCGCTCTCCTCCTACGCCACGGGCGAATCGCCCAACACCCATGGCGTGTGCTCGCCGGCCAAGTTCGTGCGCTGGAAGGAAACGCCGAGCGGGGTGGAGTCGCGCCTGAACGGCGTGCTCATCGACAAATACGGATCGGGCGAGAACGCCGGCTACCCCACGCTGTGCAAGGGTCGCTTCGACGTGGGCGAGGAGAGCAACTACTACGCGCTCGAGGAGCCCACGAGCCTGAACACCCTGGAGCTGCTGCCGCAGCTCGTGAAGATGGGCGTGCGCGCCTTCAAGATCGAGGGCCGCCAACGCAGTCCCGCCTATGTGGCGCAGGTCACCAAGGTGTGGCGCGAGGCCATAGACCACTGCATGGCGCAGGGCCACCTCTACGCGCCCAAGACCGCCTGGATGGCCAGCCTGGACCAGGTCGCAGAGGGTCAACAACACACGCTCGGCGCCTACCACCGCCCCTGGAAATGACGACCATCCCCCTGAGCCGCTGCGCGGCTTCCCCCTTCTCTCACGCTGCGCGTGGGAAGGGGGACGACGCCAGCGCGGCGGGGCGGCCCTTGCGCGGCGTCCGCTGGCCTGGGTCGCGCCCCATCGAAACAATGTGGGCGGCGCATGCCACCACGAACAACCGACAACCATGATGAAACTAGCCCTGGGCCCGCTGCAGTACTACTGGCACCGCGACACCGTCTTTGACTTCTACCAGGCCGTGGCCGAGATGCCGGTGGACATCGTCTACCTCGGCGAGGCCGTGTGCTCGCGCCGCCACGAGCTGCGCAGAAGCGACTGGCTGGACATCGCACGCATGCTCAAGGACGCGGGCAAGCAGGCCGTGATGTCCACCATGGTGCTGCTCGAATCGACGAGCGACGTGGCCGACATGCACAAGATCGTGCGCGACGAGGAGTTCCTCGTCGAGGCGGGCGACATGGGCGCGGTGCACAACGTCGCGGGCAAGCGCGGCTTTGTCGCCGGGCCTCAGCTCAACATCTTCAACCCGGACACCCTGACCTGGATGGCCGGCCTGGGCGCGACGCGCTGGGTCATGCCGCTGGAGATGAAGCAGACCGACCTGACCGCCATCCTGCGGCACAGGCCCGCGGGGCTGGAGACCGAGGTCTTCGCCTATGGCCGCATGCCGCTGGCGTTCTCGGCGCGCTGCTTCACCGCGCGTCACTTCAACCTGCCCAAGGATGACTGCGGCTTTCGCTGCATCGAGCATCCCGACGGACTGGTGCTGCAGACACGCGAGAAGGAGGCCTTCCTGGTCATCAACGGCATACAGACCCAGTCGGCGAGGGTGCACAACCTGATCCAGGACGTGCCGCAGCTGCGCGCCCTGGGCGTGGACGTGCTGCGCCTGTCGCCGCAGTCGCGGCACATGGACAGAATCGTCGCCGCCTTCGACGCCGCGCGCCGCAGCGCGCACCCTGACCCGGAGGCCCTGCGCGCCATGCGCGCCTTCATGCCCGAGGCCTCGTGCAATGGCTACTGGCATGGCAGGCCGGGCCTTGATCTGATCGAGCCGGCCACCGCCTGAACCCCCTGGAGACGCACCACATGACCGCGACCCCACCCGCCCCCTTCACCCTGCCGCGCCCCGTGGGCGCCCTGCTCGCGCGCCTGCCGGCCTACCCCGGCTCCATGTTGCTGGTGACGGCCATCAACCTTGCCCTCGCCAAACAGTTGCCGCAGGACGTCAAGGACATGCTCCGCGCCAAGCGCCTGGCGATCCGCGTGCGCGACGCGCGCCTGGGCTTCGACTTCTCGTGGAACGGCCAGCGCTTCGTGCCCTGCAGTCCCCAGGCCGACACCGACCTGACCATCAGCGCCAATGCGCAGGACTTTCTGCTGCTGGCCCAGCGCCGCCAGGACCCGGACACGCTGTTCTTCAACCGCCGCCTGGTCATGGAGGGCGACACCGAGCTCGGCCTGGTAGTCAAGAACGCGCTCGACGCGCTGGAGCTGCCCGTGCTCGACCCGGCGCACTGGAGCCCGCGCGCCGTGCTCGAGCGCCGTGCCCCGCAGCTGCTGCGCCGCCTGCCGCCCCTGCCCGGTCTTCCGAGGACCCGGCCATGAACGACGACCCCTGCAACGATGACCCGGACCGGCTGCCGCTGGTCTATTCCTGCTCCGGCTGCTCCAGCGCCGCGCAGCTGGCCAACCATGTGGCCGTGCAGATGGACAGGAGCGGCATGGCCGAGATGTCCTGCATCGCCGGCGTCGGCGGCGACGTTCCCAAACTCGTCAAACTGGCCAAGAGCGGACGGCCCATCATCGCGCTCGACGGCTGCCCGCTTGAATGCGTCAGCAACAGCCTGGCGCGCCACGCCGTAGCGCCCACCCGCCACTACCAGTTGCACAAATACGGCGTGAAGAAGCGCAACCACCAGGACTTCGACCCCGCCCAGGCGGCCGAGGTGCTGGGCCACATCCGGGCCGATCTTGCGGCCCATCCCTTGCACGGGGGCGAGGCATGAACCAGGGCCGCAAACGCATCATCGTCGGCATCTCGGGCGCCAGCGGCGCGGTCTACGGCGCACGCCTGCTGCAGGCGCTGCGCGAGATCGGCGGCGTGGAGTCGCACCTCGTCGTCTCCAACGCCGGCTGGCTGAATCTGCGCCACGAGCTCGACATGGAGCGCGCCGAGGTGGAGGCCCTGGCCGACCAGGTGCACGAGCTTCAGGACGTGGGCGCGAGCATCGCCAGCGGCTCGTTTGCCGCGCACGGCATGGTGGTCGCGCCCTGCTCCATGCGCACGCTCGCGGCCATTGCCCATGGCCTGGCGGACAACCTGCTCACGCGCGCGGCCGACGTGGTGCTCAAGGAGCGGCGCCGCCTGGTGCTGATGGTGCGCGAATCGCCCCTGCACCTGGTCCACCTGCGCAACATGGCCACCGTGACCGAGCTCGGCGGCGTCTGCTGCCCGCCCATGCCCGCCTTCTACCTGCGCCCGACGACGATTGGCGAGATCGTGGACCACAGCGTGGCGCGCGCCCTCGACCTGCTGGGTCTGGAGCATGAGCTCGCGCCGCGCTGGCAGGGGCTGCCCAAGGACTCTTGATTTGATAGCTGCCCGCGCTTGAGGACCAAGCGCTGGAGCCCGATTTGGCTTAAGAATGCATTACCGCGACCTGCGTAACTTCATGGCCCAGCTCGAGGCCGCAGGCGAGCTGCGCCGCATTGCCGCCCCTGTCTCGCCGCATCTGGAGATGACGGCCCTTGCCGACCGCGTGCTGCGCGCGGGCGGCCCGGCCCTGCTGTTTGAAAACCCCACGGGCCACCGCATGCCGGTGCTGGCCAACCTGTTCGGCACACCCGGCCGCGTGGCGCGCGCGCTGGGCGTGGCGGGTTTGCCCGAAATCCGCGCCTTTGGCGAGGTGCTGGCCCAGCTCAAGGAGCCCGAGCCGCCGCGCGGCATGAAGGACCTCTGGGGCCGGCGCGATCTGCTCAAGACCCTGTGGAGCATGGCGCCCGCGGTCGTGCGCCGCCCGCCCTGCCAGCAGATCGTGTGGGAGGGCGCGGAGGTCGATCTGGCCAAGCTCCCCATCCAGCATTGCTGGCCCGGCGACGTGGCGCCGCTCGTCACCTGGGGCCTGACCATCACGCGCGGGCCGAACAAACCGCGGCAAAACCTCGGCATCTACCGCCAGCAGGTCATCGGCAAGAACCAGCTCATCATGCGCTGGCTCTCGCACCGCGGCGGGGCGCTCGATTTTGCCGAGCATTGCCGCAAAAACCCCGGCCAGCCCTACCCCGTGGCCGTGGCCATTGGCGCGGACCCGGCGACCATCCTGGGCGCGGTCACCCCCGTGCCCGACGCTTTGTCCGAATACCAGTTCGCGGGCCTGCTGCGCGGTGCGCGCACCGAGGTAGCCGACGCACTCGGCGTGCCGCTCTCGGTACCGGCCCAGGCCGAGATCGTGCTCGAGGGCCATATCCATCCCGACCCCGGCCACAAAAGCGGCTGGCAGCACGCGCTCGAAGGGCCGTATGGCGACCACACGGGCTACTACAACGAATGCGCCGAGTTCCCGGTGTTCACCGTCGAACGCATCACCCAGCGCGAGGACGCGCTCTACCACAGCACCTACACCGGCAAGCCGCCCGACGAGCCCGCCATGCTGGGCCTGGCATTGAACGAGCTGTTCGTGCCGCTGCTGCAGCGCGCCTTCCCGGAGATCATCGACTTCTACCTGCCACCCGAGGCCTGCAGCTATCGCATGGCCGTGGTGCGCATCAGAAAGGCCTACGCCGGCCACGCGCGGCGCGTGATGATGGGCGTGTGGAGCCATCTGCGGCAGTTTCTCTACACCAAGTTCGTCGTCGTCGTCGACGAGGACATCGACGTGCGCGATTGGAAGGAAGTCGTCTGGGCCATGACCACGCGCATGGATCCGGTGCGCGACACCATGCTCATCGAGAACACCCCCATCGACTACCTCGACTTTGCTTCCCCCGTGACGGGCCTCGGGGGCAAGATGGGCCTGGACGCGACCAACAAATGGCCCGGCGAGACGCAGCGCGAATGGGGCCGGCCCATGGCCATGGACGCCGAGGTGCAAGCGCGCATGGACGCGCTGGCCGACGATTTAGGCCTGTAGAGCGCGCGCAAGAAAGGAGCCCCGCATGACCACCCCCACCCCCTGGAACCCGCAGGACGCCGAGGTACAGCGCGACCAGCGCGCCGCCTACGACGCCCTGCGCGAGCGCTGCCCGCTCGCGCACAGCCAGGCGCACCAGACGTCGGTGCTGCGCCACGCCGAGGTCATGCAGGTGCTGCTTGACCACGCCACGTTCAGCAGCGCCGTATCGGCCCACCCGGCCGTGCCCAATGGCTACGACCAGCCGCAGCACACGGCCTACCGCCGCGCGCTCGACCCGTTTTTTGCGCCCGAGCGCATGGCGCGCTTTGAGCCCGTGTGCCGCGCGCTCTGCGCCGCCACCGTGCAGGAGGCGCTGGCCCTGGGCGGCGCGCTGGAGGTCATGCAGGAATTCGCCCTGCCCTTTGCCGTGCGCGTGCAGTCGGCCTTTCTAGGCTGGCCCACGCTCTTGCAGGACGAGCTGCTGCAATGGCTGCGCCGCAGCCAGCAGGCCACGCGCTCGGGTGAGCGCGCACAGACCGCCGCCGTGGCGCAGGAGTTCGAAGACCTGGTCGCGCGCGTGTGCCAGGCCCGGCGCGGCGCCCCGCCCACGCAGGACGTGAGCTGCGAGCTCATGCACACCCAGGTCGATGGCCGGCCGCTCGATCTGCGCGAGCTCGCCAGCGTGCTGCGCAACTGGACCGTGGGCGAGGTCGGCACGATTGCCGCCTCCATAGGCATATTGCTGCACTGGCTCGCCAGCCACCCCGACTGGCAGCAGCGCCTGCGCGGCGAGCCCGCGCTGCTGGCGCTCGCCATTGACGAGATCCTGCGCATCGACGGCCCGCTGGTCGCCAACCGCCGCATCACGACGCGCGCCACCGAGCTGGGCGGCTGCCCGCTGCCAGCGGGCGAGCGCATCTCCATCAACTGGATCGCCGCCAACCGCGACCCGCGCGTGTTCGGCGACGCGGACGCCTTCCGCATCGACCGTGACCCCGAGCTGAACCTGCTCTACGGCGCCGGCATCCATGTCTGCCCGGGCGCGCCGCTGGCGCGGCTGGAATTGCGCATCCTGATGGAAGAGGTGCTGGCGCGCACCACGCGCATCACGCTCGACACGAGCCACGCCCCCACGCGCGCCGTGGCGCCCGACGCGGGCTGGGCCACGCTGCGCCTGACCCTCGCCTGACCCAAGGCACTCAAGACCGAGGGCCGCGCCCCGTCCGTATGCAGGCCATGGCCATGGCCATGAGGGCGTCGAGAAATTCTGCGGACTGCACCTGCTCGGGCATGTCCTGCACGGCGTTGTGAATGACCTCGCGCATCCCCTTGCCCAGCAGATAGGCGGCCAGCTGCGGGTGCTCGGTCTGCACCTGCGCCTCATGCATTTGCAGCAGCACCAGCCAGGTGGTGTTGATGAATTCCTGCGCGTTGGCCTGGGGTGCATGCCACAGCCCCAGGTGCAGGGCGCTGCGGTAGCGCGCATGAAACGCGCGGCTGAGCCGGTGCAGTTGCAGCTCCACGCGAATCATGTTGGCAAAGACCTGGCGCAGGATGGCATCGAGCGGCAGATCCCGCATCTGCTCGCGCATGCGGTGGAGCTGCTCCGACTCCTGGTCCAGGACGCGCTCGAAGACCGCGGCAATCATGGACTCCTTGTTCGGAAAGTACTGGTAGATCGACCCCACGGTGGCGCCCGACACCTCGGCGATCCGGTTCACCGTCAGGGCCTCCTCGCCCTCCTTGTCGAGGATGCGCTGGCAGGCCTCGGCAATGGCATCCACCAGCGCCCGCGAACGCGCCTGCACCGGCAGCTTGCGCGGTTGCGGCAGCTGGTTCTTGGGCAGCGGGGGCGGTGTGGGTTTCATGAAATGCAAGCGCCGCGCAGAACGCGCCACGCGACAAAGATTTTATCTTTCATATCAATGGCTTACACACATTCTTAACACGGATCAATGCGAGTGGATCAAGCGTTCTGCGACATCTAGACTTTGTCCCCAGGTGGTCCGGCAAGCGGGCCCACCGCCCGGGCCGGCGCCATGGCACAGACCATGTCACGGCCGCGCACAAGTCACAAGATCAAGGAGCAAACACCATGTCCCCACCGATTTCCGTTCGCGCCCTGGGGCCGCGCATAGGCGCCGAGGCGCTCGCGCTGGACCTCTCGGGCATGCTGTCCGCCCAGACCCTTGAGGCGCTCGAGGCCGCGCTGGTCCAGCACGAGGTGCTGGTGCTGCATGTGCCCGAGCTCTCGCCCGACCAGCACCTGGCCATTGCCCGCCATTTTGGCGAGCCCGAGGTCCACACCTTCTACCCCAACCTGGGCGCGGGCCATGAGCAGATCACCGTGATCGACTCCAAGCTCGGCGACCGCGCCGACATGTGGCACCACGACGAGAGCTTTCTGCCCAGCCCGCCCATCGTCACCATGACGCAGGCACGCATCCTGCCGCCCCTGGGAGGCGACACCTGCTGGATCAGCATGACCAGCGCCTATGACGCGCTGTCCGCGCGCATGAAGCAATACCTCGACGGCCTGTCCGCCTGGCACGACATGAACGCCCCGATGACGGCAGCGCTGCAGCATGGCGTGGTGACGCATGAGCGCTATGTGGAGGTGGTGGCGCAGAACCGGCGCCATCTGCACCCCCTGGTGCGCGTGCACCCCGTCACCGGTCGCCGGGCGCTGTACCTCAGCCCCACCTATGTCACGCACATCGACGGCCTGGCGCCCGCCGAGAGCCGGGCCATTCTGGACTACCTGTTCGGCCACTGCATGCAGGTGGAATACCTGTTCAAGCACCGCTGGACGGTGGGCGACATGGTGGTCTGGGACAACCGCAGCGTCATACACAACGCCATCCTGGACTACGCCCCGCACCAGCGCCGCATGCATCGCGCATCGGTGTTTGCGCGCCAACGCACGAACAGCGCCAGCACACACCCGGAGGAAGCCGCATGCGCCACGACGATCTGAACCACGAGCTGCTCGCCCGCTACGCCCCGCGGCCCGGGCGCAGGCCGCTTCTGCCCGAGCTCAGCGAGCGCCAGAAGCTCGCGCTGCTGTGCCGCGTGCTCTCGCGCGAGGGCTACAACGACCATATCGCCGGCCACATCACGCTGCGCCTCGATGATGGCAGCTATCTCGCCAACCCCTGGGAGCTGACCTGGGGCGAGCTCACGGCCTCGGACATTCTGCGGCTCGACGAGCGCGGCGGCGTGATCGAGGGCGACTGGAACATCACGCCCGCCATCGGCCTGCACCTGGACGTGCACAGGCTGCGCCACGATGTGCGCGTGGTGATCCACAACCATCCCGAGTGGAGCTCGGTCTGGTCTGCCACGGGCCGCGTGCCGCCGGTGTATGACCAGACCTCGGCCCTGGTGGACACCGACCCCGTGGTGTACGACGAGTACCGCGGCACCGTCGAGCAGCGCGACCTGGGCCAGGCGGCGGCCAGCGCCCTGGGGCAGCACAAATGGGCGCTGCTGGCCAACCATGGCGCCCTGGTGGTGGGCGCGAGCATCCGCCAGGCCCATCTGCGCGCCATCACGCTCGAATGGCGCTGCCGCCTGGCCTGGCGCGTGCAGGCGCTGGGCGGCGGCCATGCGCTGGGGCCCGAGGTGGTGCAGGCCACGGGCGCGCGCACCGACCAGAACGGCTTTCCCTTCCTGTGGGAGGCCATGTGCCGCGAGGAGATCCGCCGCGACCCCACGGTACTGGAGTAGGCGGCCGGATGCCACCGGCCCCTATGCGGCCTATAGTGCGCCGATGGCATCCGTACAGATCACCTTCCTCGGCGGGGCCGGCACGGTCACCGGCTCCAAGTACCTGGTGCGCCATGGCGGCCAGGCCCTGCTCGTCGATTGCGGGCTGTTCCAGGGCTACAAGCTCCTGCGCCAGCGCAACTGGCGCGCGCTGCCCGTGGCGCCGCAGGACATCGACGCGGCGCTGCTCACCCATGCGCATCTGGATCATTCGGGCTATCTGCCGCTGCTGGCGCGCGAAGGCTTTGCCGGGCCGGTGTTCTGCACCGGCGGCACGCGCGACCTGTGCGCCATCCTGCTGCCCGACAGCGGCCACCTGCAGGAGGAAGAGGCCGCCTACCTCAACCGCCACCAGCTGAGCAAGCACCAGCCCGCGCTGCCGCTGTACACGCGGCTCGATGCGCAGCACAGCCTGGAGCTGCTCCAGGTGCGGCCCATGCGCGAGGCCTTCGAGCCCCTGCCCGGCTGGCGCGCCACCTTCTCGCGCGCGGGCCACATCCTGGGCGCGGCCAGCGTGCTGCTGGAGGTGGGCGGGCGGCGCATCCTGTTCTCGGGCGACCTGGGCCGGCCCGACGATCTGCTGATGTGCGCGCCCGACGCCCCGCCCGCGGCCGATGCGGTGCTCATCGAGTCCACCTATGGCGACCGCAGCCACCCGCCGGGCAACATCGTCGACGAGCTGGGCCCGCCACTGGCGCGCCTGGCCGCGCGCGGCGGCGTGGCCGTGGTGCCGGTGTTTGCCGTGGGGCGCGCGCAGACGGTGCTGCACGCCATCGCCAGTCTCAAGCAGCGCGGCGAGCTGCCGGCGCGCCTGCCGGTCTACCTGGACAGCCCCATGGCCGTGAGCGCCACCGAGCTGTTCGAGCGCCATGTGGGCGAGCATTGCCTGAGCCATGCCGACCTGCGCGCCATGGCGCGCGGCACCACGCTCGTGCACAGCGTGGACGAGTCCAAGGCCCTGGCGCGCCTGCACGGGCCGCGCGTGATCCTGTCGGCCAGCGGCATGGCCACGGGCGGGCGCGTGCTGCACCACCTGCTGCTGCACGCGGGCGACCACCGCAACATGATCGTGCTCACCGGCCACCAGGCCGGCGGCACGCGCGGCGCGCGCATCGCCAATGGCGAGAAAACCATGCGCATCCTGGGCCGCGAGGTGGAGATACGCGCCGAGGTCGTGCAGCTGGCCACGGCATCGGCCCATGCCGACGGCGACCAGCTGCTCGACTGGCTGCGCGCCATGCCCGCGCCACCGCAACGCGTGTACGTGGTGCATGGCGAGCTGCCCGCGGCCGACATGCTGCGCCAGCGCATAGAGCACCGGCTGCACTGGGACGCCGAGGTACCCGAGCATGGCGACACCGTGACAATTTGAATGAAATAGGGCTCCAGCGCCCGTCCATAAAGCGCTGACAGCTCTCTTTTTTGAGGTTACGCCATTCCGATGGCCCGCATGATGGCATGCAAGCCATCGTGGTTAACGATGGCATGGACCGGCTTTCAAGGGGACAATATAGGCAAAACTTCTCCAAACGAGAAGACGCCACCCCACCATGAAAAGCTCAGAGCGCAGTTTTGCGCGCCGTATCGACCTGACCTCGCTGCAACTGTTCGTCGCCGTCTGCGAACTGGGCAGCATTGGCCGCGCGGCCGAGCGCGAGTTCATTGCCGCATCGGCCGTGAGCAAGCGCCTGTCCGATCTGGAGGCCGCCGTGGACACGCAGCTCCTCTACCGCCACAGCCGCGGCGTGACGCTGACCCCCGCGGGCGAGAGCCTGCTGCACCATGCGCGCGCCGTGCTGTTTGGCCTTGAGCGCATGCAGGGCGAATTGAGCGAATACGCCGAGGGCGTGCGCGGCCATGTGCGCATGCACGCCAACATCTCGGCCATCGTGCAGTTCCTGCCCGAGGACCTGGGCCAGTTCGCCCGCGCCCACAGCCAGATCAAGATCGACCTGCAGGAGCACCTCTCGCCCGACGTGCTGAGCGCCGTGCACGAGGGCGCGGCCGACCTCGGCATCTGCAGTGTTGGCAGCAGCAATGGCAATGGCGCCGCAGCCGAGCTGCAAAGCCGCCCCTACCGCAGCGACCATCTGATGCTCATCGTGCCGCAAGGCCACGCCCTGTCTGCGCGGGAAGCTATCCAATTTGATGAGGTACTGGACTGGGACATCGTCGGCCTGCACGCGGGCAGCAGCATCAGCCTGGCCATGCGCGCCGCCGCGGCCCGGGCCGGCCGGCCGCTGCGCCAGCGCATACAGGTCACGGGCCTGGACGCCATGTGCCGCATGATCGACAACGGCCTGGGCGTAGGCCTGCTGCCCGACCGCGCCTTTGCCCTCATGCAGGGCGTGGGGCGGCTCGCCGCCGTGCGCCTGGATGAACCCTGGGCCCGGCGCGAACTGCGCCTGGTGGCGCGCGACTTCGACGCCCTGCCGGTGACCGCGCGCCTGCTGGTCGAGCACCTGACTCCTACAATTTCTCCATCTCCCTGAACCCACGATATCCACGAAACGAGACCGCCATGGGACGCACCCTGTACGACAAGATTTTCGACGAGCACGTCGTCCACACCGAGGAGGACGGCACGTCCATCCTCTACATCGACCGCCATCTGGTGCACGAGGTCACCAGCCCGCAGGCCTTCGAGGGTCTGCGCGAGGCCGGGCGCAAGGTCTGGCGCACGAGCTCCATCGTCGCCACGGCCGACCACAACACCCCCACCACGGGCTGGGAGCTGGGCTATGACGGCATTGCCGACCCGATCAGCCGCGAGCAGATCACCACGCTGGACAAGAACATTGCCGAGTCGGGCGCGGCCGCGTTCTTCCCCTTCCTCAGCAAGCGCCAGGGCATAGTCCACGTGATCGGGCCCGAGAACGGCGCCACCCTGCCCGGCATGACGGTGGTCTGTGGCGACAGCCACACCAGCACCCACGGCGCCTTCGGCGCGCTGGCGCACGGCATCGGTACGAGCGAGGTCGAGCATGTGATGGCCACGCAGACCCTGCTGGCCAAGAAGGCGAAGAACATGCTCGTCAAGGTCAATGGCAGGACGGCGCCCGGCATCACGGCCAAGGACATCGTGCTCGCCATCATCGGCAAGATAGGCACGGCCGGCGGCACGGGCTACACCATCGAGTTCGCGGGCGAGGCCATCCGCGACCTGTCCATGGAAGGCCGCATGACGGTCTGCAACATGGCCATCGAGGCCGGCGCGCGCGCGGGCCTGGTGGCGGTGGACGACAAGACCATCCACTACGTCAAGGGCCGGCCGCTGGCGCCCACGGGCGTGGAATGGGACCAGGCCGTGCAGTACTGGAAGACGCTGCACTCCGACGCCGACGCGCAGTGGGACGCGGTGGTGGAACTGAGCGGCGCCGACATCGTGCCCCAGGTCACCTGGGGCACCAGCCCCGAGATGGTGCTGGGCGTGGACGCCGCCGTGCCCGACCCCGACCGGGAAAAGGACGCCAACAAGCGCGGCGCCATCGAGCGCGCGCTGACCTACATGGGCCTGGAACCTGGCAAGCCCATCGCCGACATCTTCGTGGACAAGGTGTTCATCGGCTCCTGCACCAACAGCCGCATCGAGGACATGCGCGAGGCCGCCGCCGTGGTGAAAAAGCTGGGCCAGAAGGTCGCAAAGAACATCAAGCTCGCCATGGTCGTGCCCGGCTCGGGCCTGGTGAAGGCGCAGGCCGAGGCCGAGGGGCTGGATCAGATCTTCAAGGCCGCGGGCTTCGAGTGGCGCGAGCCCGGCTGCTCCATGTGCCTGGCCATGAACGCCGACCGCCTCGAGCCCGGCGAGCGCTGCGCGTCGACCAGCAACCGCAACTTCGAGGGCCGCCAGGGCGCGGGCGGGCGCACCCATCTGGTGAGCCCGGCCATGGCCGCTGCGGCCGCCATCCACGGCCATTTCGTCGACATCCGCAAGTTCGTCTAACCCCTATCGCAGCGAGCCCCCCATGAAGCCCTCCTTCTCCATCCTGCTCGTCGGCCTGGCCCTGACCCTCGGGGCCTGCAACACCATCAAGGGCATAGGCCAGGATGTGCAAAGTGCCGGCAGCGCCATAGAGCGTGCCGCTCGCTGACAACCTCACCGCTTCAAACGCCATGCAGAAATTCACCATCCACCAGGGCCTGGTCGCCCCCATGGACCGCGAGAACGTCGACACCGACGCCATCATCCCCAAGCAGTTCTTGAAATCCATCAAGAAGACCGGCTTCGGCCCGAACCTATTCGACGAATGGCGCTACCTGGACCAGCCCGGCCAGCCCGGCGTGCCCGAGGAGCAGCGCAAGCCCAACCCCGACTTCGTGCTGAACCAGCCGCGGTACAAGGGCGCCTCCATCCTGCTCGCGCGCAAGAACTTCGGCTGCGGCTCGAGCCGAGAGCACGCGCCCTGGGCGCTGCAGCAGTACGGCTTTCGCGCCGTCATCGCGCCGAGCTTTGCCGACATCTTCTTCAACAACTGCTTCAAGAACGGCCTGCTGCCCATAGTCCTGCCCGAGGCCACGGTGGCCCGGCTGTTCGATGAGGTCGCGGCCTTCCCCGGCTACGAGCTCAAGATCGACCTCGAGCGTCAGGTCGTGATTCGCCCCCAGGGCGAGGAGATCGCCTTCGACGTGCTGCCGTTTCGCAAGTACTGCCTGCTCGGCGGCTTCGACGACATCGGCCTGACCCTGCGCCACAAGGACAAGATCGCCGCCTTCGAGGCCGAGCGCCTGGCGACCAAGCCCTGGCTGGCCCATACCTTGCCTGCAACCCCCTGAGCCGCTGCGCGGCTTCCCCCTTCTCTCGCTTCGCGGGAAGGGGGACGACGCCGGTGGCCTGGCAAAGCCAGCTCCACGGCGTCCCTGGCCTGGGTTGCGCCCGGCGCCGCAAGTCGCTATTTCTTCAGCAAACTGGCCTGTAGCACCCGCCCATCAAGCGCAAACAGCTATCAACTTTGAGTATCGCAACCATGAAAATCGCAGTTCTCCCCGGTGACGGCATTGGCACCGAAATCGTCGCCGAGGCCGTCAAGGTCCTCAAGGCCCTGGATCTGAAGGTCGAGCTGGAAACCGCCCCCGTCGGCGGCGCCGCCTACGAGGCCGCAGGCCACCCGCTGCCCGAATCGACCCTGAAGTTGGCCAAGGAGGCCGACGCCATCCTGTTCGGCGCCGTGGGCGACTGGAAGTACGACAAGCTCGACCGCCCGCTGCGCCCCGAGCAGGCCATCCTGGGCCTGCGCAAGGCGCTCGGCCTGTTCGCCAACTTCCGCCCGGCCATCTGCTACGAGCAGCTCACCCATGCGTCCAGCCTCAAGCCCGAGCTGGTCGCGGGCCTGGATATCCTCATCATCCGCGAGCTCACGGGCGACATCTACTTCGGCCAGCCGCGCGGGCGCCGCGTCGCCACCGATGGCCATTTCCCCGGTGCCGAAGAGGCCTTCGACACCATGCGCTACTCGCGCCCCGAGATCGAGCGCATCGCCCGCGTGGCCTTCGATGCCGCGAGGAAGCGCAACAAGAAGGTCACCAGCGTGGACAAGGCCAACGTGCTGGAGACCTTCCAGCTCTGGAAGGACGTGGTCACCGAGGTGCACAAGGACTACCCCGACGTGCAGCTCGACCACATGTACGTGGACAACGCCGCCATGCAGCTCGTCAAGGCGCCCAAGGCCTTCGACGTGATCGTCACCGGCAACATGTTCGGCGACATCCTCTCGGACGAAGCATCCATGCTCACCGGCTCCATCGGCATGCTGCCCTCGGCATCGCTCAACGACAAAAAGCAGGGCCTGTACGAGCCCAGCCACGGCAGCGCCCCCGACATCGCCGGCAAGGGCGTGGCCAACCCGCTGGCCACCATCCTCAGCGCCGCGATGATGCTGCGCTTCTCGCTCGGCCAAGGCGAAGCCGCCGACCGCATCGAGGCCGCCGTCAAGAAGGTGCTGGCCCAGGGCCTGCGCACGCCCGACATCTACAGCGAGGGCACGACCCGCGTCGGCACGGTGCAGATGGGTGACGCTGTCGTCAACGCGCTTCGCTAAGGCTGCGTTAACCAATGGATGCGGCGCCTCACGCCGCATCCTCTACAATGTTTCCCCATGTTTGCCGCCCGCCCGTTCCCCATGACGCACAGGCCTGCCACCCCGGCAGCGCCGGCCGCGCGCGCATTCACCATCAAAACCACGACGATCATTAAGGGCTGAACCAGCTCCGGTATCGTCGTGCGCCCTCCCTGGCCCAGACGAGCCGGGGGCGAGAAAAGCAGCCACAGGTCTTGTGCACTGTTTTTTAACTTGAAAGGGCGTTTGATATGAGCAAGCAATTGGTAGGTCTGGTCGGCTGGCGCGGCATGGTCGGCTCGGTGTTGATGGACCGCATGCAGGCCGAGGGCGATTTCGACCTCATCGAGCCGGTGTTCTTCTCCACCTCGAACGCCGGCGGCAAGGCCCCGGCGATGGCCAAGGCGCACACCCAGCTCAAGGACGCGAACGACATCGCCGAGCTCGCCAAGTGCGACATCATCATCACCTGCCAGGGCGGCGACTACACCAAGGAAGTCTTCCCCAAAATCCGCGCCGCGGGCTGGAAGGGCCACTGGATCGACGCCGCCAGCGCGCTGCGCATGGAGGGTGACGCCGTCATCGTGCTCGACCCGGTCAACGACGGTCTGATCCGCTCCAGGCTCGCCGCGGGCGGCAGGAACTGGATCGGCGGCAACTGCACCAACTCCATCCTGCTCATGGGTCTGGCCGGCCTGTTCAAGGCCGATCTGGTGGAATGGGTCAGCTCCATGACCTACCAGGCGGCCTCGGGCGGCGGCGCCAACCACATGCGCGAGCTGCTCAAGGGCATGGGCGTGATCCATGGCGCCGTGGCGCAGGAGCTGGCCACGCCGGCATCGGCCATCCTCGAGATCGACCGCAAGGTAGCCCAGACCATCCGCCAGGACGTGCCCACCGAGTTCTTCGGCGCCCCTCTGGCCGGCGGCCTGATCCCCTGGATCGACTCGCAGCTCGACAACGGCCAGTCCAAGGAGGAATGGAAGGGCCAGGCCGAGGTCAACAAGATTCTGGGCACGGCAGCCACCATCCCCGTCGATGGCCTGTGCGTGCGCATCGGCGCCATGCGCTGCCACTCGCTGGCGCTGACGCTCAAGCTCAAGCGCGATTTGCCGCTGGCAGAGATCGAATCCCTGATCCAGGGCGGCAACCCCTGGGTGAAGTTCGTCGCCAACGACAAGGCCCTCACGGTGAAGGAACTCACCCCCGCCTCCATCACGGGTGGTCTGCAGGTGGGCGTGGGCCGCGTGCGCAAGCTCAACATGGGCCCCGAGTATGTCTCGGCCTTCGTGATCGGCGACCAGCTGCTGTGGGGCGCGGCCGAGCCGCTGCGCCGCATGCTGCGCATCCTGCTGGACGCTTGATCGCACCGGGTGGCGCCAGGCCGCTGGCGCTACCCATTTCCGGCGACGTGTTCATGGTTCGCCGGCAGTCCGTTGCCGCTTACCAACATGGAGGGGCATTTTGAGCTCCTTCCAATGAGGTAGAAAATAGAGGCGTGAGGCACCAGCTTGTCAGTGCTATGCAATGATGTTATGGTGCTTTTTACATATTTTCACGCTTTGGGGCTGCCCGCGCCATGAGGCAAGGAGTGCAACCCTATTTGCCAGCGCCCTCACATTCACACGTCGCACACATGCATCGCTTGAAATTTTCTGTACTGGCCACCGCGGCCGCTTTGTCCGCTGGCCTGTTCAGCGTCGACGCCAATGCCCTGGCGCTGGGACGGGTGAATGTGCAGTCGGCACTGGGCGAGCCACTGCGCGCAGAGATCGAATTGCCGCAGATCACGGCCGCAGAGGCCGAGTCGCTGCGTGTGACCACCGCCAATGCCGACGTGTTCCGCAGTCAGGGCATGGAGTATTCGCCCGTGGTGGGCAACGTGCACGTGCAGGTGCAGCGCCGTGCCGACGGCTCCGTCGTGCTGCGGCTGAGCAGTACCCGGCCCATCAACGAGCCCTTTGTGGACCTGGTGCTCGACGCCACCTGGGGCGCAGGGCATATCGTGCGCAGCTACACCATGCTGTTCGACCCGCCCACGCAGCATCGTGCTCCGCCGGCGGTGACCGTGGCCCCGCAGCTCACGGCGCCCCGCGCCGAGGCGGCGCCGGCAACGCGACGCGCAGCGGCGCCGCAGGCGAGTGCATCTCCCTCACCTTCGGCCAGCGCTCCCGCTGCGGCCGCCCCAACGCGCCCCGCTCCACGCGTGGCGCGTGCGCCCAGCCCGCCCGCGGCGGCAGACAGCCCAGCGGCCGAGACCGAATCGGTCACGGTACGCCCGGGGGACACGGCGGGCCGCATTGCCAACGCCCACCGGCCTGCAAGCGTTTCGCTCGAGCAGATGCTGGTGGCCATGGCGCAGGTCAATCCCAAGGCTTTCGTCGGTGGCAATGTCAACCGCCTGCGTGCCGGTACGGTCCTGCAGATACCCAGCGAATCCGACGCGCAAGCCACCCCGGCCGCACAGGCACGCCAGATCGTTGCGGCGCAAAGCCGTGACTTCAACGAATTCCGCCGCCGCCTGGCCGCGTCCGCTCCCACGGCCCAGGTGGCCGCCGCAGAGCGCTCGGCCGCGGGCACCGTGCAAACCCAGGTCGACGAGGCCAAGCCTGCAGTGACCAGCCCCGACAAGCTGACCCTGTCCAAGGGCGGCATTCAGGCGCGCAGTGCAGACGAGCAACTGGCCCAGGCCAAGCAGAGCGATCAGAACACGGCCCGTCTGGCCGAACTGTCCAAGAACATCGCCGAACTCAACCAGCTCAGCGGCGCCTCGGAAAATGCCGCCGCGCCCGCAGCAGCAAACGCCGGCGGCCCCGGCATTGCCGTGACGGCGCCCGAAGGGCTGCCACAGGCGCCAGAGAGCACGGCAGCTGCTGGCAGCGAGGCCACGACTCCGTCCGCCGAGGCCGCTGCCGCCACAGCCGCAACGGCCGCAACGGCCGAAGAGTCAGCCCCGGCTCCTGCCCCTGCGCCCGCTGCCGCAGCGCCGCGCCAGCCCGCAGCGCCTGCCGCGCCCGTCGAGGAGCCCGGCATTCTGGATTCGCTCACCGAGGATCCCTTGCGCCTGGGAGGTGTAGCCGCCCTGCTACTGGCCCTGCTGGGCCTTGGAGGCTATCGCGCGGTACGCAATCGCCGCCTGCAGGCGGCGCCCACCAGTGCCTTCGGCGACAGCAAGGATCACCAGGACTCCTTCTTTGGCGCCAGCGGCGGTCAGCGTGTGGACACGGCCGACAGCAGCCTGACCATGGGCGCATCGTCCATGGCCTACTCTCCGAGCCAGCTCGATGCAGGCGGAGACGTCGATCCCGTGGCCGAGGCCGAGGTCTATCTGGCCTATGGCCGCGACTTGCAGGCCGAGGAGATCCTCAAGGAAGCCATGCGCCAGCATCCCGAGCGCACACAGATCCCCGTCAAGCTCGCGGAGATCTACGCCCGGCGCCAGGATCGCAAGGCCCTCGAGGCCATTGCCGGCGACCTGTTGGCACAGACCGGTGGCCAGGGACCGGACTGGAGCCGCGTCGCCGACCTTGGCCGTACGCTGGACCCGGAAAACGCCCTCTACCAGTCGGCAGGTCATGCGGCGCTGACGACGGCAAGCAGCCCGGGAGCCGCCCAACCCGCCACGGCGGTGGATACGCCCGCTGCCGCCTCGTCCGCCGGCGGTACGGACTCTGTGCTCCCGGCACTGGACCTCGATCTCGATCTGGATCTGGACCTGCACGAGGCGCCGCCGGCCCCGGCACCGGCACCCAGCGCCTTCGCGATGGCGGCTGCCGCCAGCCAGCAACCGGATCCGCTGCCCCCCGAGAGCAAGGCGAGCCGGGATGAAGACCCCATGCCTGCGCTGGATCTGAGCGACCTTGACCTGGATCTGGAGTTGCCCCAGCCCCATGCCGAGGAACAAGCCACCGCGCCACAAGGCATTGCCCCCACGGAGATCACGGCCCTTGCGACCGAGCCCTCGCCGCTGGACATCGCGGACGAAGTCACCGCAGCACTGGATATCCCTGCCACGACAGCCGACGCAGAGCACGCCGTCAGGGATTCGGCACCGGCGCCCCTGGAGTTCGATCTCGGCGACCTGTCGCTGGACCTGAACCTTCCCGCCAGTGGCGACACCGCGGCGTCCAAGGACGCGGACACCGCGCTGCCCGACGATCCGCTTGCGACCAAGCTCGCCCTGGCCGAGGAGTTCAACACCATTGGCGACAGCGAAGGCGCGCGCACGCTGGTGGAGGAAGTGATCGCCGAGGCCTCGGGCGATCTCAAGGCCCGCGCCCAGCGCCTGCTGACCGAGCTGAGCTGATGAGCATGCATTGGGCCGGGCGGGGCGTGCGTCGCGCCACCGCCGCAGCGGGAGTCCGTCAATGAGGGTTGCGCTGGGCGTCAGCTACAACGGCCAGGCCTACAGCGGCTGGCAAAGCCAGCCCGGCGGCAACACCGTGCAGGATCATCTCGAAGCGGCCTTGGGCCGCTTTGCCACTCACAAGGTGTCCACCATCTGCGCCGGCCGCACCGATGCCGGCGTGCATGGCCTGATGCAGGTCGTGCACTTCGACACCGAGCTGCAGCGCGCACCGTTTTCCTGGGTGCGCGGCACCAACACCTTTCTGCCGCCCGACATCGCCGTGCAATGGGCGCAGAGCGTGCCCGACGCGTTTCACTCGCGTGCCTGCGCCGTGGCGCGGCGCTACGCCTATGTGCTGCTGCAATCGCCCGTGCGTCCCAGCGTGGATGCAAGGCGCGTGGGCTGGGTGTTCCATGAGCTCGACGAGGGCGCCATGACTGCCGCCGTGCAGCACCTGCTGGGCGAGCACGACTTCAGCTCGTTTCGCGCCAGCGCCTGCCAGGCCAAGTCGCCCATCAAGACGCTGCACCGCATCTCCATCACGCGCCGCGGCCCGCCCGCGGGTGAGTCGGCCGGCAACCATGGCTGCGCGCCCGCCTACTGGCGCTTCGAGTTCGAGGGCAATGCGTTTCTGCACCACATGATTCGCAACATCATGGGCTGCCTGGTCGCCATAGGCCAGGGGCTGCACCCACCCGCGTGGATGCGCGAGGTGCGCGACGCACGCTCGCGCGACGCGGCCGCGCCCACGTTCTCGCCCGACGGCCTGTATTTTCTGGGGCCGGTCTACGCACCGGAGTGGGGTCTGCCCACGCGCACGGCTGCGTATGATTGGCTGCCATGAGCCGCCCTGCCCCAGCCAAAGCCCCCACCCCCTGCCCCACCCGCACGCGCATCAAGATCTGTGGCCTGACGCGCGAGCAGGACGTGGACGCGGCCGTGGCCGCGGGCGCGGACGCCGTGGGCTTTGTGCTCTATGCCAAGAGCCCACGCGCGGTGACGCCCGAACGCGCCGCAGAGCTGGCCCGGCGCCTGCCGCCCTTCGTCACGCCGGTGCTGCTGTTCGTTAATGCAAGTGCTACTGATGTGATAGCTTCTTGCGCTTGCGTACCGGGCGCTATCGTGCAATTTCATGGTGATGAATCGCCCGAGGACTGCTGGGCCGCGAGCGACCAGGGCCGCATTCCCTACCTGCGCGCGGCGCGGATTCCGCTGGGCGACGAGGGCCCGCAGTTCGACCTCGTAGAATATGCGCGTGTTCATTCCCGCGCCCGCGCCATATTGCTCGACGCCCATGTCGATGGCTATGGCGGTGGCGGCAAGGCTTTCAATTGGTCACTCCTTCCAACAAGCGTCGCCTCTCACCTCGTTTTAAGTGGTGGACTCACGCCTGCAAACGTGACCGATGGCATCCTGCAGGTGCGCCCGCGAGGCCTCTCGCTGGCGGTTGATGTCAGCTCCGGCGTGGAGCTTGACGGCCCCGACGGCAAGCCGCTGCGGGGCATCAAGGACGCCGACAAGATCAAGCGCTTCGTCGCCGCCGTGCGGGCGGCCGACGAGCAAGCTGCCCAGGAACACCATGTTTGAATACCACCAACCCGACCCCTCCGGCCATTTCGGCCCCTATGGCGGCAGCTTCGTCAGCGAGACGCTGACGCACGCCATCGAGGAACTGCGCGCGGCCTACGCGCGCTACCAGCACGACCCGGAGTTCCTCGCCGAATTCCGCCACGAGCTCGCACATTTCGTCGGCCGGCCCTCGCCCGTCTACCACGCCGCGCGCACCAGCCGCGAGATGGGTGGCGCGCAGATTTTCTTGAAGCGAGAGGACCTCAACCACACGGGCGCACACAAGATCAACAACGTCATCGGCCAGGCCATGCTCGCCAAGCGCATGGGCAAGCCGCGCATCATTGCCGAGACCGGCGCCGGCCAGCATGGCGTGGCCACGGCGACCATCTGCGCACGCTACGGCCTGGAATGCGTGGTCTACATGGGCGCCGAGGACGTCAAGCGCCAGAGCCCCAACGTCTACCGCATGAAGCTGCTGGGCGCGACCGTGGTGCCCGTGGAGTCGGGCAGCAGGACGCTCAAGGACGCGCTCAACGAGGCCATGCGCGACTGGGTGGCGAATGTGGACAACACCTTCTACATCATCGGCACCGTGGCCGGCCCCCACCCCTATCCGATGATGGTGCGCGACTTCCAGAGCGTGATCGGCGAGGAATGCCTCACGCAGATGCCCGCCATGCTGGCCGAACAGAAACTGGCCGCCGAGCAGCCCGACGCCGTGGTGGCCTGCGTGGGCGGCGGCAGCAACGCCATGGGCATCTTCTACCCCTATATCCCGTTTGAGGCCACGCGCCTGATCGGCGTCGAGGCCGCGGGCGAGGGCCTGGACTCTGGCCGCCATTCGGCCAGCCTGCAGCGCGGCTCGAGCGGGGTGCTGCACGGCAACCGCACCTACATATTGCAGGACGAGAACGGCCAGATCACCGAGACGCACAGCATCAGCGCCGGCCTGGACTACCCCGGCGTGGGACCCGAGCATGCCTGGCTGCAGCAGATCGGCCGCGCCGAATACGTGGGCATCACCGACGCCGAGGCGCTGGCCGCCTTTCACTACCTGTGCCGCACGGAGGGCATCATCCCCGCGCTCGAATCCAGCCACGCCGTGGCCTACGCGATGAAACTCGCCAAGACCATGCGTCCGGATCAATCCATACTCGTGAACCTGTCCGGCCGCGGCGACAAGGACATAGGCACGGTCGCCGACCTCTCGGGCGTGGACTTCTACGACCGACCCAGCATGCGCGGCCACACCGTCAAGGGAGGGCCCGCCGCATGAGCCGCATCCAGAACACCTTCGCCGAGCTGCAGGCCAAGGGCCGCAAGGCGCTGATCCCCTATGTGACGGCGGGCTTTCCGTTCGCCGACATCACGCCCGCGCTGATGCACGGCATGGTCGAGGCCGGCGCAGACATCATCGAGCTCGGCGTGCCCTTCTCCGACCCCATGGCCGACGGCCCGGTGATCCAGAAGGCGGGCGAGAAGGCCCTGTCGCTCGGCATTGGCATGACCCAGGTGCTGGACATGGTGCGCGTCTTTCGCCAGCGCAACCAAACCACACCCGTGGTGCTCATGGGCTACGCCAACCCCGTGGAGCGCTACGAGCAGCGCCACGGCCAGGGTGCGTTCGCGCGCGATGCGGCGGCCGCCGGCGTCGATGGCGTGCTCATCGTGGACTACCCGCCCGAGGAATGCACGCAGTTCGCCGCCGACCTGCGCGCGCATGGCATGGACCTGATCTTTCTGCTCGCCCCCACCTCCACGCCCGAGCGCATGCAGCAGGTGGCGCGAGTCGCGAGCGGCTATGTGTACTACGTCTCGCTCAAGGGCGTGACCGGCTCCGGGGCCCTGGACACCGCCGCCGTCGAGGCCATGCTGCCGCGCATCCGCGAGCATGTGAAGATCCCCGTGGGCGTGGGCTTCGGCATCCGCGACGCGGCCACGGCCCAGGCCATAGGCCGCGTGGCCGATGCCGTGGTCATAGGCAGCCGCATCATCGGCCTCATCGAGGACCAGCCCCACGAGAAGGTGGTCGCCATCACCGTGGACTTCCTGCGCCAGGTGCGCAAGGCCCTGGATTCATAATCGAGCGTTCTACGCACAACAGATATCGGAACCGCCATGTCCTGGCTAGAAAAACTCCTGCCCTCCAAGATTCAGCAGACCAACCCCACCGAGCGTCGCCAGATGCCCGAGGGCCTGTGGGTCAAATGCCCGAGCTGCGATGACGTGCTCTACAAGACCGACCTGGAACACAACCAGAACGTCTGCCCCAAGTGCGGCCACCACCACCGCATCGGCGCACGCGCGCGCCTGAACGCCTTCCTCGATGGCGAGGGCCGCTACGAGATCGGCCAGGAGGTGCTGCCCGTCGACGCCCTCAAATTCAAGGACAGCCGCAAATACCCCGAGCGCCTGAAGGAAGCACTGGAGAACACCGGCGAGACCGACGCCCTGGTGGTCATGGGCGGCGCCGTGAAGAGCATCAACGTCGTGGCCGCCTGCTTCGAGTTCGACTTCATGGGCGGCTCCATGGGCTCGGTCGTGGGCGAGCGCTTCGTGCGCGGCGTCGAGACCGCCATCGAGCAGAAGGTGCCCTTCATCTGCTTCACCGCTACGGGCGGCGCGCGCATGCAGGAGGGGCTGCTGTCACTCATGCAAATGGCCAAGACCAATGCCGCGCTCACGCGCCTGGCCAAGAAGGGCCTGCCCTACATCAGCGTGCTGACCGACCCGACCATGGGCGGCGTGTCCGCGGGCTTCGCCTTCGTGGGCGACATCGTGATCGCCGAGCCCAAGGCGCTGATCGGTTTTGCCGGCCCGCGCGTGATCGAATCAACCGTGCGCGTCAAGCTCCCCGAAGGCTTCCAGCGCGCCGAGTTCCTGCAGGACAAGGGCGCGGTCGACATGATCGTCGACCGCCGCGAGCTGCGCGACACCGTGGCCAACTGTCTGTCCATGCTGCAGCGCCTGCCCGCGGACGCCGTAGCCTGATTCGGTTACTACAAAACAAATAGCTGCCAGCGCTTATACCAAGGGCGCTGGCAGTATTTTTTTACATCAAGACACTGGCCTGCAGGTGGCCCAGCACCATGGACAGCACCTGCAGCAGCACCAGCACCACCAGCGGCGACAGGTCTATGCCGCCGACCAGCGGCAGCACGCGCCGCACGGGCCGCAGGAGCGGCTCGCACAATCGCGCTATCACATCGCCTATGGGCGAGCGCGTCTGCACCCAGGACAGCACGGCATAGACGATGAGCAGGCCCATGAGGCCCGACACGGCCACACGCACGAGGCTGAACACCGCCATCCACGGCAGCCAGGCCAGGCCCAGGCCGGCGCCCAGCAGCAGCCACAACAGCAGATACTGCACCAGCTGCAGCGCGAAGGCGGCCACCAGACAGGACAAGTCCCAGCGCCCGGCCGCGGGCACGAGCTTTCTCAGCGGCAGCACCAGCCAATCGGTCAGCGCGAACACAAACCGCCCGACGGGGTTGGCAAAGGACACGCGCTGCAACTGCATGTACAGACGCAGCAGGCAGGCGCCGGTCAACAGGCTGCTGGCAATGTCGAGAAGAAAGGAAATGATCTGGAACAGCATGGATGGACAGAGTGACAGGCCGCAACCCGCCCTGCGACAGCAAGGCCAGGCGCGCCACTGCACGCGATGATAGCGACGCCGCGCGGGCGAGCAGGATTGCGAACAAGGCCACACAGCCCGGTCATACGCGGAAACCCTAAAATTGCGGGTTTGCCTCTTACCGCCCCTTGGCACCATGTCTGAACACAACCAAGCCCCCTCCCAGCCCCAGGACGAAAACCAACTCATCGCCGAACGCCGCGAGAAGCTCAAGGGCCTGCGCGAAGCTCAGGCCCAGGGCCGGGGCGTGGCCTTCCCGAACGACTTCAAGCCGCAGCACCACGCCGCGGCGCTGCAGCAGCAGTACGCAGCGCTCGATGCCGAGACCCTGGAGGCCCGGGACATCGGCGTGAGCGTGGCCGGCCGCATGATGCTCAAGCGCGTCATGGGCAAGGCCAGCTTTGCCACGCTGCAGGACGGCTCGCTCGGCGAAACCGGCGGACGCATCCAGCTCTATGTGACGCGCGACGCCCTGGGCGAGGAGCTCTACGCCGACTTCAAGCGCTGGGACCTGGGCGACATCGTGGGCGCCGAAGGCACGCTCATGAAGACCAAGACCGGCGAGCTGTCCGTCAAGGTCACGCGCCTGCGCCTGCTCACCAAGAGCCTGCGCCCCATGCCCGACAAGTTCCACGGCGTGGCCGACCAGGAGGTCAAGTACCGCCAGCGCTATGTGGATCTGATGACCGACGAGACCGCGCGCCGCCGCTTCGTCGCACGCAGCAAGGCCATTGGCTCGATCCGCAACTTCATGGTCGAGCATGGCTTCCTTGAGGTGGAGACGCCCATGCTCCACCCGATTCCGGGCGGCGCCAACGCCCGACCCTTCGTCACGCACCACAACGCGCTCGAGCAGGAGATGTTCCTGCGCATCGCGCCCGAGCTGTATTTGAAGCGCCTCGTGGTGGGCGGCTTCGAGCGCGTGTTCGAGATCAACCGCAATTTCCGCAACGAAGGCATCTCGGTGCGCCACAACCCCGAGTTCACGATGATGGAGTTCTACGCGGCGTACTGGAACTACCGCGACCTGATGGACTTCACCGAAGAACTGGTGCGCGACGCGGCCCTCAAGGCCACGGGCAGCCTGCAGCTGACCTATGGCGGGCGCGCCGTGGACCTGTCCCAGCCCTTCCAACGCCTGACGATACGCGAGGCCATCTACGAATACACCGAGGCCGGCGCCCATGTGGACGACGCCGCCTGGCTCGTGAGCGCACTGAAAAAGCTCGGCATGAGCGAGGAAAAGGACCGTCTGTCCACCCGCTCGCTCGCCAGCCTGCAGGTGCTGTACTTCGAGGAAACGGTGGAGGACAAGCTCTGGCAGCCCACCTTCATCATGGAGCACCCGACCGAGATCAGCCCGCTTGCGCGCGCCAACGACGCACGCCCCGAGGTCACCGAGCGCTTCGAGCTCTACATCACGGGCCGCGAGTTCGGCAACGGCTTCAGCGAGCTCAACGACGCCGAGGACCAGGCCGCGCGCTTCAACGCGCAGGTGGCTGCCAAGGACAGCGGTGACGACGAGGCCATGTACTTCGACCATGACTTCGTGCGCGCACTCGAATACGGCATGCCCCCCACGGGCGGCTGCGGCATCGGCATCGACCGCCTCATGATGCTGCTCACCGACAGCCCCAGCATCCGCGACGTGATCCTGTTCCCGGCACTGCGCCGCGAGCAATGAACCCGCCATGCTCGAGCGCCTGAAGAACATCCTCCCGCCCTGGATGCACGACTGGCTCGACATCATCGTGCCGGGCACGCAGATCGCGCTCATTCTTCTGGCGGCGCTGCTGCTGCACTACCTGCTGCGACGCCTGATCCGGCGCGCGAGCGACCACTACCAGTTTCCGCACGAGCTGCTGACACCCATCAATGCCGTCGTGCGCTGGCTGGTCCTGGGCGGTGCCGCGCTGCTGGCGCTCGAGCGCCTGGGCGTGTCCGCCACCGTGCTGTGGACGGCCTTCACCGGCTTTGCCACCGTCGGCGCCGTGGCCTTCTTTGCGGCGTGGAGCGTGCTGTCCAACCTGTTCTGCGCGTTTCTGATCCTCACCGTGGGGCCGTTTCGCGTGGGTGACCACATCGAGCTGCTGGACACGGCCGAAAAGCCCGGCGCCCTGGGCCGGGTGCTGGACATCAACCTGCTCTACACCACACTCGAAGATGCCACGGCCCCCGACCCCGGCACGCTGCTGCAGATACCCAATGCACTGATCTTCCAGCGCGTGGTGCGCCGCTGGCGCGCGGGCACGCCGGTGCCGGCCCACAAGCTTCATCCCACAGCGGCTTCACAGGCCGCGGCTGGGGCAGAATCGGCATCTGCCCCGAAGGCGGTCAGCTTTCCCTGATGGCACGAGGGGCAGGACCAGGAAGTTGACCCATGACAACTGCCTGCCCGCCGTAGCAAAAAATTGGTATCAGTGCCAGCCTTGCTTACCCTGTTGCCAATACCATGCACACGGCCAATCATGGCGGTTTGATTGCAGGCCCCTACCGGGGCCTGTCGATTGTTCAGACCGCTTTACCAAAAGTTGGAGATCGTTTTTATGAGCATCCCGTTCCGCATGCATACCATCGTCGCCGCACTGGGCGTGGCCAGCGCAGCCCTGCTGTCCACTGCACATGCGCAGGTCAAGATCGCCATGGTCATCCCGGCCACCGGCCCGCTCACCCAGTACGGTGACATGGTCAAGGAAGGTGTACTCACCGCCGTCGAGCAGGCCAACGCCGCCGGCGGCATCAATGGCAAGAAGATCGAGACCGTGATCGTGGACGATGCCTGCGAACCCAAGCAGGGTCCCGTGGCCGCCAACCGCGTGATCAACGACAAGATCCACTATGTGGTCGGCCCCGTGTGCTCCGGCGCCGCCATTGCCGCCGCTCCGATCTACAACAACGAGGGCGTGGTCGTCGTGACCCCGTCCGCCACCTCGCCCGCACTCACCGAGGGCAAGAACTTCCACTTCATCTTCCGCACCATCGGCCGCGATGACCAGCAGGGCCCGGCCGCTGCCAAGTTCATCGCCGAGAAGGTCAAGCCCAAGAAGGTGGCCGTGCTGCACGACAAGCAGTCCTATGGCCAGGGCATCGCCTCCTCGGTGCGCGACGACCTGAAGAAGGCCGGCATCAACGTGGCGCTGTTCGAGGGCATCAACGCCGGTGACAGCGACTACTCCGCCGTCATCACCAAGCTCAAGAGCGCCGGCGTGGACTTCGTCTACTACGGCGGCTACCACCCCGAGATGGGCCTGCTGCTGCGCCAGGCCGGCGAACAGGGCCTGAAGGTCAAGATGATGGGCCCCGAGGGCGTGGGCAACCCCGAGGTCAACGCCATTGCCGGCCCCGCCGTCGAGGGCATGCTGCTGACCCTGCCTGCCGACTTCTCCACCAACCCCAAGAACGCCGCCATCGTGAAGGCCTTCAAGGACAACAAGCGTGACCCGGGTGGTGCCTTCCAGATGACGGCCTATGCCGCCGCGCAGGTCATCATCGACAGCGTCAAGGCCGTGGGTGACAACCCCACCAAGGTGGCAGACCACATGCACAAGACCAGCTTCGAGACGCCCCTGGGCGCCATCAGCTGGAACAAGAACGGTGACCTGAAGTCCTTCGACTTCCAGATCTTCGAGTGGCACAAGGACGGCAGCAAGTCCGTCGCCAAGTAAGCATCCCGCCTCCGACACCCCGACGCCTCCCCCCTGAGGAACCACGGCGATCGGGGTGTTTTGCCGTTTGCCCCAGACACTGTGACAATGCCCGGCATTCGCGTCGGGCGGGTTCTCCGTGTCCGGGACCTGCCTCCCCTTTTCTTCCCATCTCTTTATCGAGAGGCCCAGGATGTCTGAATTCCTGCCGCAGCTGTTGCAACAGCTCTTCAATGGCCTGTCGCTCGGAGCGATCTACGCACTGATTGCCATCGGCTACACCATGGTGTACGGCATCATCGGCATGATCAACTTCGCGCACGGCGAGATTTACATGATCGGCGCCTATGCCGGCCTCGTCACCCTGGCCGCCATAGGCACGCAAAGCGGCCTGCCCATCGCCGTCATCATCGCGCTCATGCTGCTCGTGGCGGTGCTGGTCACGGGCGTCTACGGCTTTGTCGTCGAACAGGTCGCCTACAAGCCGCTGCGCAATGGCCCCCGCCTGGTGGCCCTGATCTCGGCCATCGGCATGTCCATCTTTCTGCAGAACTGGGTGGCCCTGGGCCAGGGCGCACGCGACATGGCCGTGCCCTCGCTGCTGCCCGGTGCGCTGCGCTTTGGTGCCGAAGGCGGCTTCGAGGTCTACGTGCCCTACACCCGCGTGCTCATCATCGTGGTCACGGTGGTGCTGATGATCGCCCTCACGCTCTACATCAAGCATTCGCGCATGGGCCGCGCCAGCCGCGCCTGTTCGCAGGACATGCACATGGCCGGGCTGCTCGGCATAGACGTGAACCGCGTGATCTCCTTCACCTTCATTCTGGGCGCGGTGCTCGCCGCCGTCGGCGGCGTGCTGATCGCGCTGGCCGTGGGCAAGCTCAACCCCTTCATCGGCTTCATCGTCGGCGTCAAGGCCTTCACGGCCGCCGTGCTCGGTGGCATCGGCTCCATCCCCGGCGCCATGCTCGGCGGCGTGTTGCTCGGCGTGGCCGAGACCTTCGCCGCCGCCTACATCTCGTCGGAATACAAGGACATCGTGGCCTTCAGCCTGCTGGTGCTGATCCTGCTGTTCCGCCCCACCGGCCTGCTGGGCAAACCCGAAGTGGAGAAAGTCTGATGAGCACCGCTGTCACCTCCTCCCGCCCGAGCTGGCGCCAGAACCTCGCGCACGCCCTCACCGCGACGGTGCTCACCGCCGTTGTCGTCACGCCCATCTTCGGCCTGCATCTGGAACGCGCCGGGGTGCGCACCATCATCACCCAGCACTGGAGCAATGTGGCCTGGGCCTGCCTGCTGGTCTTCATCGTGCAGATGCTGCGCCCGCTGTGGGCCGGCCGCGGCCTGAGCCTGCCCTGGCCCAAGCTGCCAGCCATTCCGACGCGCCAGCGCGGCGTGTGGATTGCCGCGGCGCTGCTGCTGGCTGTCGTCTGGCCCTTCTTTGCCGGCCGCAACGCCGTCGACATCGCCACCCTGGCCATGATCTACGTGATGCTCGGTCTGGGCCTGAACGTGGTGGTGGGCTTTGCCGGCCTGCTGGACCTGGGCTTCGTGGGCTTTTATGCCGTCGGCGCCTACACCTACGCCCTGCTGTTCCACTGGGCCGGCTGGAGTTTCTGGGAGGCTCTGCCGCTGGCCGGCGCCGCGTCCGCGCTGTTCGGCTTCGTGCTCGGCTTTCCGGTACTGCGCCTGCGCGGCGACTACCTGGCCATCGTGACCCTGGGCTTTGGCGAGATCATCCGCCTGCTGCTGACCAACATGACTGGATTCACCGGCGGGCCGGACGGCATCTCCGGCATCCCCAAGCCCAGCGTGTTCGGCCTGGAGATGGCGCGCAGCGCCTCGGCCGAAGGCGCGACCACCTTCCACCAGTTCTTCGGGCTGGAGTTCAACTCCATGCACATGGTGATCTTTCTGTACCTGATGGCGCTGCTCTTGGCCGTGGTGACGCTGTTCATCAGCAACCGCCTGATCCGCATGCCGATTGGCCGCGCCTGGGAGGCGCTGCGCGAGGACGAGATCGCCTGCCGCTCGCTGGGGCTCAACCCCATGAAGATCAAGCTCTCGGCCTTCACGCTGGGTGCCATGTTCGCGGGCTTCGGCGGCGCGTTCTTCGCGGCGCGCCAGGGCATCGTGAACCCCGAGTCGTTCACCTTCATCGAGTCGGCGCTGATCCTGGCCATCGTGGTGCTGGGTGGCATGGGCTCGCAGCTGGGCGTGATTCTGGCGGCTATCCTGCTCACGGTGCTGCCCGAGTTTGCGCGCGAGTTCGCCGAGTACCGCATGCTGATCTTCGGCCTGGTGATGATTCTGATGATGATCTGGCGCCCGCAAGGCCTGCTGCCCATGCAACGCCACCATGTGGAGGTGAAGTAAATGGCCGGCAGCAGCAACAACAGCTTTCTGCAGGTCGAGGGCCTGAGCATGCGCTTTGGCGGCCTGCTGGCCGTCGACGGCATCGCCTTCGACGTCAAGGAACGCGAGATCTTCGCCATCATCGGCCCCAACGGCGCGGGCAAGACCACGGTGTTCAACTGCATCAGTGGCTTCTACCGACCGACCACCGGCAAGATCCGCCTGCAGGGCCAGGACATTGCCGGCCAGGGCAGCCACAGCGTGGCCCTGCACGGCCTGGTGCGCACGTTTCAGAACGTGCGCCTGTTCAAGCACATGACGGTGCTGGAAAACCTGCTCGTGGCCCAGCACCGGCATCTCTCGACCAATCTGCTGTCGGGCCTGTTCAAGACCCGCAGCTACCGCGAGAGCGAGGAAAAGGCCTTGCAGAACGCGCTGCACTGGCTCGACTACATGGGCCTGCGCGAGTTCGTGAACCGCGAGGCCGGCAACCTCGCCTACGGGCACCAGCGGCGCCTGGAGATCGCGCGCTGCATGGTCACCAAGCCGCGCGTGCTCATGCTCGACGAGCCCGCGGCGGGCCTGAACCCGCAGGAGAAGAAGGACCTGCAGGGCCTGATCGAGAAGCTGCGCCAGGAATACGGCGTGGCGGTTCTGCTCATCGAGCACGACATGAGCCTGGTGATGGGCGTGTCCGAGCGCATCCTGGTGATGGAATACGGCCGCCCGATCGCCCTGGGCACGCCCGAGGCCATACAGAAGGACGAGCGCGTGATCAAGGCCTACCTCGGAGAAGAATGATGCAAGCCATGCTCGAACTCAAGGGCATCAGCACCCACTACGGCGCGATCTGCGCCGTCAACAATGTCAGCCTGCACGTGAACCAGGGCGAGATCGTCTCGCTCATCGGCTCCAACGGCGCGGGCAAGACCTCGCTGTTGATGACGCTGTGCGGCAACCCGCGCGCCAGCAGCGGCCAGATACTGTTCGAGGGCGAGGACATCACCAACGCCCCCTCGCATCTGATCATGAGAAAGGGGATCGCCATCTCACCCGAGGGGCGGCGCATCTTCCCTGCACTCACCGTGGCCGAGAACCTGCAGATGGGCGGCTTCTTTCAGACCAAGGAGGCGATTGCCGAGGGCATGGAATACGCCTACAAGCTGTTTCCCCGCCTGAAGGACCGGGCCAACCAGCGCGCCGGCACCATGAGCGGCGGCGAGCAACAGATGCTGGCCATTGGCCGCGCCCTCATGAGCAAACCACGCCTCTTGCTGCTCGACGAGCCCACGCTGGGCCTGGCACCACTCATCATTGCGCAGATCTTCGAGATCATCCAGGCCATTCGCGCCCAGGGCGTGACGGTGTTCCTGGTGGAGCAGAACGCGAACCGGGCGCTGTCGATTGCCGACCGTGGCTACGTGCTCGAGACAGGCCGCCTGGTGCTCGAGGACACGGGCGCCAACCTGCTCACCAACCCCGACGTGCGCAAGGCCTATCTGGGCCATTGACCCCGCGTCCTGCCAATCCGAAAAAAGGGGAGCGTGCAATGCACGCTCCCCTTTGTGTTTTTGGCAGCCCGCAGGCCGCCGACATCAGACTCGGTCAGGAACCGGATCAGCCGCAGCAGGCGCCGCCCGAGCAGCAGGAATCCTCGGCGGAGTTCTTGGATGCGGCCTGCTTGCCGATCTGCACACGCCACAGATCCGGGCCCTGCTGCAGATAGGTCCAGGCCAGCTGACCGGGGGCGCGGCCCTCGAGCTGCATGTGCAGCGGCACGGGGTTGTGGTCATTGACGATCACGAACGACTCGCCCGGCTGCAGGGCGTCGAAACGGCCAAAGATCTGCGCGTGGCGCTCGTAGGGGGGGATGGTGCGCACGTCGATTTCGGCAACGGTGGTGCTCATGGTTCAACCTTTCAGGTAAAGAAATCGGGAAGAGGAAGGGGAATCGGCTCAGCCGTCCTTGCCATCAAGGCGCGTCTGCGTGAGCCAGGGGGTGTAGATCACCAGGTAGATCGCAAAGGCCACGGCCCACAGGCAGGCGGCGGCCTCCACGGCGTAGGCATACCAGGCCGGCTGAAGCGCGGGCACCAGCACGCGCGCCACGGCGGCCAGCAGCACCAGCACATAGGCCACGACCTCGCCACGCGAGGCCATCAGCGGCCGGCCCGTGTGCCCGCGTGCGGTGCGCGTGATCATTCCGATGATCAGCCCACCGATCACGCCGATCGCAAACGCATGCACGGCGAGCGACACGCCCACCAGCCCCCATTGGGCCAGTGCCAGCAGCGCAAAGCCCAGCGGCGTCCAGGCATAGGACAGATGCAATATCCACAGGATGGGGCGCTTGAGCGTCACCTGGGGATGCCAGTGCCACAGGCGCACGGCATGCAGCACCGCCGCCAGCGCGCTGGCGAGCCCGAGCAGCGCGGCGGGCGCCTGCAGCACCCACAGCGCCAGCGTGACCGCGGTCACGGCCAGCAGCGTCATCTCGAACCTGCGCGAGACGTTGATCACCAGACCGGGCGTGACGTTCTTGGTGAACATGGGCACGACGCGTCCCGTCATCACGCACACCACCATCATGATCAGCGCGAGCTGCGCATACAGCGCCGACACGGCGGACCAGGTGATCACGCCCAGCACCGAGAGGTGGAAGGCCAGATTGGCCAGCGTCATGAGCAGCAGCAGCGAGACGAGCGGAATGTTGCGCTTGTTGCCGGCCTTGATGAGCACGCGCAGCAGCACCAGCGCCGCGGCCGGCAGAAGCGCCATGTCCAGCGCCATGAACACGCCATAGGGCGCGCCCAGCGCCGCGATGCGCGCCGCCAGCCACAACAGGATCAGCGCGCCCAGCAGCGGCCCGCGCGCGGTCTCCAGCCCCGTCCAGGCCTTTACGGCGGTGAGCAGAAAGCCCACGACGACACCCGCGGCAAAGCCGAAAAGCATCTCATGGCCATGCCACAGGAGCGGCGGCAGATCCAGCCGCAGATCGAAGTAACCCAGGAACGCCGCGGCCCACACCGGCACCGACAGGCAGGCCAGCAGCGCCGCGCCCAGATAGAACGGCCTGAAGCCCAGGCGCAGCACGGGCCAACCCGGCAGCGCGGCGGCCGGTTGCGGTTTGTCAGAGATTTGGTGGAGTTGCATCATGAAATCAGGAGATGTGGAACCAGTCCGAAACGGCGACCACCTTAAGTTTCATTTTACATGAATCTTTATGAAAACCCCAACCGGCCGCGCACTCGGCGCGCCGGTGTGGGCTCAGGCCCGATCAATCGCCCAGGCAGACGCCAATGTCGCGTGCGGTGACGATGAGCTCGTGGTCCAACGGCACCTTGCGCTGGGTGTTGGCCACCCGCGCAATGTCCACGCTGCCCGTTCGTCCGTCCTGCAGCGTGACCATGCGGCCCAGGCGCCCCTCGATGACGAGCTGCGCCGCATGGTGGCCAAAGCGCGTGGCCAGCACGCGGTCGAACGGCGTGGGATCGCCGCCGCGCTGCACATGGCCCAGCACGGTGGCGCGCACCTCGCTCCTGAGGTGCGGCTGCAGTTGCTGGCGCAACACATGGGCCACGCCGCCCAAGCGCACCGGGTCGGGGCTGCCGGCGACATGCTCGCGCACGGTGAGCGTGCCGCCGCGCGGCTTGGCGCCCTCGCCCATGCAGATGATGGTGTAGCGCTGGCGCTGCTCGCGCTCGCGGCAGCGGTCGATGATGGCGTCGAGGTCGTAGTCGATCTCGGGCAGCAGGATGATGTCGGCCGCGCCGGCGATGCCGGCCTCCAGCGCCAGCCAGCCGGCGTTGCGGCCCATGGTCTCGACGATCATCACGCGATGGTGGCTGCTGGCCGTGCTCTCCACGCGGTGCAGCGCCTCGGTGGCCGTGGCCACCGCCGTGTCGAAGCCAAAGCTGCGCTCGCACAGCGCGATGTCGTTGTCTATGGTCTTGGGCACGCCCACGCAGGACAGACCGATCTGCCTGAGGCCATGGGCCAGGCTCATGGTGCCATCACCGCCGATGGCGACCACCACGTCCAGGCCCAGCGCACGCACGTTGCGCTCGACCTGCGCCAGCGTGGCCGCGTCCTTCAAGGGGTTCGCGCTGTTACTCGTGCCCAGGATGGTGCCGCCCATGTGCAGAATGCCCGAGACCTGCACCCAGGCCAGTGGCAGCGTGCGCGGCGTGTCGCCCATCAGGCCCTCGAAGCCGTCGGCAATGCCCAGCACCTCGCAGCGGCCATGGTGGATGAGCGACTTGGTGACGGCGCGAATCACCGCATTCAGCCCCGGGCAATCGCCGCCGCCGGTCAGCACTCCTACGCGCATATCGCCTCCTCCGGCCTTCAGGGCAACAGGTCCAGCGCGTGCATATAGGCCGGCTGCAGCATGAGCTCGTCCCAGGGCTGGGGCAGGGTCTCGGGCAGCAAGGCCTGGCGGCGCGCCTCGCTCGCGCCGCTCGCCTGCCAGCGGCCCGCGGCCTGGGCGGCGGCCAGGCCGGCTATGAGCTCGTCCACGGCCGTCCCCTCACCCAGGCTCTGGTTGCACAGCAACACCAGGTCGCAGCCGGCGTTCAGCGCCGCCACGCCCGCGTCGGTGTAGCTCACCACCTGGCCATCGATGCGGCGCGCGCCCTCCATGCTCAGGTCGTCGCTGAAGATGGCGCCGTCAAAGCGCAGGCGGCCGCGCAGAATGTCCTGCAGCCATTTGCTGGAGAAGCCCGCGGGCCGGCCGTCCACCTTGGGGTAGATGACATGGGCGGGCATGACGCTGGTCAGCACCGTGGACAGCCAGGGGTACGGCGCGGCGTCATCCTGCAGGATGGCCTTGAGGCTGCGCCGGTCCACCGGAATCTCGGTGTGCGAATCGGCCTTGACGAAGCCATGGCCGGGGAAATGCTTGCCGCAGTTGGCCATGCCGGCCTGCAGCAGGCCCTGCATGAGCGCGCGCGCCAGCATGGCGACCACGCGCGGGTCGCGGTGGAAGGCCCGGTCGCCAATCACGCCGCTCTCGCCCCAGTCGAGGTCGAGCACCGGCGTGAAGGAAAAGTCCACGCCGCAGGCGCGCAGCTCGCTGCCCAGCACATAGCCCGCTGCCGTGGCGGCCTCCATGGCGCGCATGGCGCCGCTGCCCTGGCCGGACTTGCCATCCTGCATCCACAGCTCGCCCAGGGCGCGCATGGGCGGGACATGCGTGAAGCCATCGGTGCGAAAGCGCTGCACGCGCCCGCCCTCGTGGTCCACGCAGATCAACAGATCATCACGCACGGCCTTGATGGCGGCCGTGAGCCGCACAAGCTGCGCGCGGTCCTGCCAGTTGCGCGCAAACAGGATCACGCCGCCGACCAGCGGATGCTGCAGGCGGCGGCGGTCCACGTCGGACAGCTCCTGGCCGGCCACGTCGATGATCAAAGGGGCGTGTTCTGTCATTGAGTTACTTTCGTTTTGATAGCTGGTTGCGCTTTCTCGGTGGGCGCTGGAGGCCGATTTTGCTTTGATTCTCTGACGCTGGCCGCCACGGCCTAGCAAGCATAAACCACCGTCATCCCCGCGAAGGCGGGGATCCACAGTCACCACGCCACCCCTGGCCGTCGCCGCTGGATCCCCGCCTTCGCGGGGATGACGGCCATGGTGGATTCTTTGCCTGGCGTGGCCGGAGCGCGCAACGGGCACCGCGCGGGCTGCCTCAATCCTTCTCGACCACGCAAAAGCTCGCCGCGTAGTCGCTCTCGTCGGTCACCGAGAGGTGCACGCGCAGGCCGCGCGCCTCGCACCAGTCCTTGAGCGCGCCATGCAGCACGATGCTCGGCTGGCCGCTCGCCAGGTTCACTACCTCGCAGGCGCGCCAGGTCATGGGCATGGTCATGCCAAGGCCAATGGCCTTGCTGAAGGCCTCCTTGGCGGAAAAGCGCGTGGCCAGAAAGCGCACGCCGCGCTCGGGCCAGCGGGCGCTGCGCGCGCGCCAGGTGGCGAGCTCGCCGGCGGCGAGCACGCGCTCGGCAAAGCGGTCGCCATGGCGCGCAAGGCTCTCGCGGATGCGGCGCACGTCGCAGATGTCCGTGCCTATGCCGTAGATCATGGTTTGTGAATCAAATATGCCACCAGCGCTTGTGCAGCAATCGCTAGCAGCTATGAATTCAGGAGTCTCGCTCTAGCATGCCCTGGTCTATGCAGCGCTGGTAGGCGCGCACCGTGTCGTCGTAGCCCAGCTCCAGCGCGTCGGCGATGAGCGCGTGGCCAATGGACACCTCGAGCACGCCTGGCACGGCGCCCAGAAAGTCGGCCAGGTTGTCGCGGTTCAGGTCATGCCCGGCGTTGATGCCCAGGCCCGCGGCCGCGGCCGCCATGGCGGCCAGGCGGTAGCGCGCGAGCTCGGCCGACTGCTGCGGCCCGCCCCAGGCGGCGGCGTAGGGTTCGGTGTAGAGCTCCACGCGGTCGGCGCCGACGGCGCGCGCCGGGGCCATTTGCTCGGGGATGGGGTCCATGAACAGGCTCACGCGTACGCCAAGCTCGTGGCATTCGGCGATCAGCGGGGCCAGGCGCTCGGCGTCCTCGGGGAAGCGCCAGCCATGGTCGCTGGTGAACTGCTCCACGCTGTCGGGCACGAAGGTGGCCTGATGCGGGCGCACCTGGCGGATGAACTCCATGAGGTTGTGCGTGGGGTTGCCCTCGATGTTGAACTCGGCCTCGGGCCATTGCTTTAGCAGCTCGGCCAGCTCGTACACGTCCTGCGCGCGGATGTGGCGCTCGTCGGGCCGGGGGTGGATGGTGATGCCCTGGGCACCGGCCTCCAGGCACAGCTGCGCGGCGCGCGTGACGCTGGGAATGCCCAGATGGCGCGTGTTGCGCACCAGGGCGACCTTGTTGACGTTGACCGAGAGGGCGGTGCGTGGATGTGAGGTCATAGCGATTGCAGGTCCATCATGAGCTGGCGCGTGCGCAGCAGGGGGCTGCCGCAATGGTATTGCAGCAGCGTGCGCAATTGTGCTTTGAGCTCGGCCGCGGCCTGGGTTCCCGCGTCGGCCACGGCGCGCAGCACGGCCGTATAGCCCGCGGCCCCGCCCTGCTCCAGCGCGGCCTGCAGCGCCAGCCACTGCGCGCCCGTGAGCGCCGCGCGCTCAGCCGCAGCGGCCGCGCGCAGGCCGCCCTCGGCCACCAGGGTATAGCGCGCATCGGGCGCCAGGGCGGCGAGCGTCGCGGTCTCGGCATCGAGCGCGGGCAGCAGGCCGATCTCGCGCAACAAGAGCAGCTCGAAGGCGCGCAGCACGGGCTCAAGCGTGTCGCCATGCGCACCGCTGCCCAACACGCGCACCACGCCGGCATAGAGGTCGAACAGACCAGCATGCGTGTCCTCGCGCGCGAGCAGGCGCAGCAGCAGTTCGTTCAGGTACATGCCGGCGAGCAGCGCGTCGCCCGTGGGCAGCACATGGCCCCCGGCCCATTCCGCGCCCTTGAGGGCGTGGATCTCGCCCTGCCCGACCTCGCCCGCCCAGCCCCAGGCGAGGCGCAGGGGCTGCAGCGGCAGCAGCACGGGGCGGAAGTTGGAGGTGGGCTTCTTCGCCCCCTTGGCAACCAGCGCCACGCGGCCGTAGTGGCGCGTGAACACGTCCAGGATCAGGCTGGATTCACTCCAGTCGTAGGCGTGCAGGACATAGGCGGGTTCGTCGGCAATGCGGCGTGTGGCCATGGGGATGCTTACCCCCTCCTCCCCTGGGGCGCGGCCTGCGGCGCCGGCGCATCAGTACCGGCAGGATGCCGGCGCTCCAGGCCTGCATGCCAGGCGCAGAGGGGTTCACTCATAACCAAAAGAGCGGACGCGCGCCTCGTCATCGGCCCAGCCAGAGCGCACCTTGACCCAGACCTCGAGGAACACCTTGGCGTCCATGAGCTTTTCGAGCTCCAGGCGCGCCTCGGTGCTGATGCGCTTCAATTTCTCGCCCTTCTCGCCGATCACCATGGCCTTGTGGCCCTCGCGCTCGACGACGATGGTGGCCGCAATGCGGATGAAGCGCTTGTGCTGCTTGCTCTTTTCCTCGTCCCACTTGTCGATGACGACCGTGGAGGTGTAGGGCAGCTCGTCGCCCGTGAAGCGGAACAGCTTTTCGCGCACCGTCTCGCTGGCGAGGAATTTTTCGCTGCGGTCGGTGAGCTCGTCCTCGGCGTACCACCAGGGCTGCTCGGGCAGGTATTTTTCGCAGATGCCGAACAGGCGCTCGATGTCGCCCTTGTTCTTGGCCGACATGGGCACGAACTCGGCGAAGGGGTGCCTCTCCTGCATGCTCTTGAGCCAGGGCGCGATCTCGGCGCGGCGGTGCACGGTGTCGAGCTTGTTGGCGATGAGCAGCGTCGGGATGCCGGGCTTGAACAGACTCAGCACCTTGGCGTCGGCCAGCGTGAAGCTGCCGGCCTCGACGACGAACAGGATCAGGTCCACGTCGCCGATGGCGCCCATCACGGTCTTGTTCAGCGACTTGTTCAAAGCCGTGCTGTGCCGGGTCTGAAAGCCAGGCGTGTCCACAAAGACGAACTGCGTGCTGCCGAGCGTGCGTATGCCGGTGATGCGGTGGCGCGTGGTCTGGGCCTTGCGGCTGGTGATCGAGATCTTCTGGCCCACGAGGGCATTCATCAGCGTGGACTTGCCCACGTTGGGCTTGCCCACGATGGCGATCAGGCCGCAGCGCTGGCCCTCGCCGCCGCTGCCTGCGGGACGGGCCGCGGCGAGCATGGATTCAAGGTCATTTTGGCCTCCAGCGCCCGACTGATCAGCGCCTCCAGCTTCTGTATTCATAGCATTCATGGCTGTTTCGCCTTCAGTTGGGTCAGCATGGCGGCGGCGGCAGCCTGCTCTGCCGCGCGGCGCGACGCGCCGCTGCCGCGCGCCACGAGCCGCAGCGCGGGCACCTCGCAGACAACGTGGAACTGCTGCCGGTGGGCAACGCCCGTGGTGCCCTCCACGCGGTACTGCGGCAGGCTCATTTTGCGACCCTGCAGCCACTCCTGCAATGCGGTCTTGGCGTCCTTTGCGGCCTCCTGCAGGCGCGGGCTGAGCTCCACGCCCTCGAACAGGCGGTGCACCAGGGCCTGGGCGACCTCATAGCCCGCGTCCAGATAGACGGCGCCGATGATGGCCTCGAGCGCATCGGCCAGGATGGAGGGGCGCTGCTTGCCGCCGGACTTGGTTTCGCCCTCGCCCAGGCGCAGCACCTCGGGCAACTCGAGCCGCATGGCGATGCCGTGCAGCGAATCCTGCTTGACCAGCAGGGCGCGCACGCGCGAGAGCTCGCCCTCGGGCAGGTCCCGCATGCGCTTGAAGAGCAGGCTGGAGACGGACAGATTGAGCACCGAATCGCCGAGGAACTCCAGGCGCTCGTTGTGCTCGGCGCAGTAGCTGCGGTGCGTGACGGCACGCGCAAGCAGCGACGGGTCGGAAAACCGGTACTGCAGGCGCTGCTGCAGCGCCGAAAGACTGTCGGATGGCACTAGTTCGTCGATTCCTGGAAGCGGTAGACCAGATAGGCCGGTCCCGCGAGCGCGATCTCGCGCGAGTAGTTGAAAGAGACAACGACCTTGTCGTCGCGCTTGGTGATCTCCAGGTCCTTGCCGGAGATGGAATGGATGTCGTCGATCTGCGCGGCGCGGTCGAACGCGGCGCGGACCTCGGGCACGGTGGTGCCGTCCCTCGCGGCCTTGGCGGCGGCCTTCTTGATGGCCATGTATTCAACGAAGATCGGCACGGACTGCCCGCCTATGGCAAACGCCGCGACGGCGATCAGGCCCACGAAGATCACCCCGATGAACGACAGCCCGCGCTGACGCGAACGAACTGCAATGCGTTGCCGCCCCATATTGCTTCTCCCTCTCTGTACTGTGTCTAGTTGAACGAGCCGATGCGCTTGAGGTTGCCGAAGTTCATCCACACGAAGAAGGCCTTGCCCACGATGTTCTCGTCCGGCACGAAGCCCCAGTAGCGCGAATCGAGCGAATTATCGCGGTTGTCCCCCATCATGAAGTAATGCCCCTCGGGCACCGTGCAGGACACGCCCTCGACGCTGTAGCGGCACAGATCGCGCGAGGGGAAGTTGCTCGCGCCCTGGATGAAGGCAGGCATCTCGGGGTTGTTCAGGATGCGGTGCCTGTGCGTGCCCAGCTGCTCCTCGAACTGCTTGAAGTAGCGCATCGCGTCCTTGTCGAAGAAGTCGGGCAGCTGCGTGGTCGGCACGGGCTTGCCATTGACGGTGAGGCGCTTGTCCAGGTAGGCCACCTCGTCGCCGGGCAGGCCGACGACGCGCTTGATGTAGTCCATGCTGGGCTGGGGCGGGTAGCGGAACACCACGACGTCGCCGCGCTCTATGGGCTTGCCCTCGGTGATCTTGGTGTGGATCACGGGCAGGCGCAGGCCGTAGGTGAACTTGTTCACGAGGATCAGGTCGCCCACGAGCAGCGTGGGGATCATCGAGCCCGAGGGAATCTTGAACGGCTCGAACAGAAAGGAGCGCAGCAGGAAGACGACGGCGATCACGGGGAACAGCCCCGCCGTCCAATCGAGCCACCAGGGCTGCATCAGCAGGCGGCTCCTGGCCTCGGACACGTCGCTCACGCCGCCATCGACCTTTTGTATGCCCATGCGGTCGAGCTCGGCGCGGCGCTGGGCGGCGGCGTCCTCGAGTGCCTGGGCTGCCTGGCGCCGGCGCGGCAGGAACACGAAGCGCTCGGCCAGCCAATAGGCGCCCGTGACCACGGTGGCCAGGAACAGCAGCAGCGCGAAGTTGCCCTCGATGGCGCCCAGATACCAGGCGGCGATATAGCCCACGAAGGCCGCGAGCACCACGCCCGTGATGTATTGCATGGCTTGCATCGTCTATCAATCCTCCACCTGCAGAATGGCCAGGAAGGCCTCCTGCGGAACTTCCACCGAGCCGATCTGCTTCATGCGCTTCTTGCCGGCCTTCTGCTTTTCCAGGAGCTTGCGCTTGCGCGTGATGTCGCCGCCGTAGCACTTGGCGAGCACGTTCTTGCGCAGCGCCTTGATGGTCTCGCGCGCGATGATGTTGGCGCCGATGGCCGCCTGGATGGCCACGTCGAACATCTGGCGCGAGATGATCTCGCGCATCTTCGCCGCCACGGCGCGGCCGCGGTAGGCGGCCTGGCTGCGGTGCACGATGATGGACAGGGCGTCGACCTTCTCGCCGTTGAGCAGGATGTCCACCTTGACCACGTCGGACGCGCGGTACTCCTTGAACTCGTAGTCCATCGAGGCATAGCCGCGGCTGACAGATTTGAGCTTGTCGAAGAAGTCGAGCACGATCTCCCCGAGCGGCATCTCGTAGGTCAGCATGACCTGGCGGCCGTGGTACTGCATGTTGATCTGCACACCGCGCTTCTGGTTGGCCAGCGTCATCACCGGGCCCACGTAGTCCTGCGGCATGTACAGGTGCACCGTGACGATGGGCTCGCGCACCTCCTGGATGCGGCCCTGGTCGGGCATCTTGGACGGGTTCTCGACCTGGATGACCTCGCCGTCACCCTTGACCACCTCGTAGACCACGCTGGGCGCGGTGGTGATGAGGTCCTGGTCGAACTCGCGCTCCAGGCGCTCCTGCACGATCTCCATGTGCAAGAGACCCAGAAAACCGCAGCGAAAGCCGAAGCCCAGCGCCTGCGACACCTCGGGCTCGAAGTGCAGCGAGGCGTCGTTGAGCTGGAGCTTTTCCAGCGCGTCGCGCAGCTGGTCGTACTGGTTGGCCTCGGTCGGGTAGAGACCGGCAAACACCTGGGGCTGGATCTCCTTGAAACCCGGCAGCGGCGTGTCGGCCGGCCCCAGGTTGTTGGGCAGCTTCTTCTCCAGCGTGATGGTGTCGCCCACCTTGGCAGCCTTGAGCTCCTTGATGCCGGCGATGATGTAGCCCACCTCGCCCGCGCGCAGCTGCTCGCGCTGCGACTGCGCGGGCGTGAACACGCCGAGCTGGTTGGCGTCGTAGGCGGCGCCGCTGGCCATCATCTTGAAGCGCTCGCCCTTCTTCAGCTCGCCGTCGACCACGCGCACCAGCATCACCACGCCCACGTAGCTGTCGAACCAGCTGTCGATGATCATGGCGCGCAGCGGCGCGTCGCTCTTGCCGCGCGGCGCCGGCACCTTGGCGACGATTTGCTCGAGCACGTCGTCGATGCCCATGCCGGTCTTGGCCGAGATGGCGATGGCCTCGCTCGCGTCGATGCCGATCACGTCCTCGATCTCGGCCTTGGCGTTGTCGGGGTCGGCCTGGGGCAGGTCCATCTTGTTGAGCACGGGCAGCACTTCCACGCCCAGGTCGAGCGCGGTGTAGCAGTTGGCCACGGTCTGCGCCTCCACGCCCTGGCTCGCGTCCACGACGAGGAGCGCGCCCTCGCAGGCCGACAGCGAGCGGCTCACCTCATAGGAGAAGTCCACATGGCCCGGGGTGTCGATGAGGTTGAGGTTGTAGACCTGACCATCACGCGCCTTGTACTGCAGGGCCGCCGTCTGAGCCTTGATGGTGATGCCGCGCTCCTTCTCGATGTCCATGGAGTCGAGCACCTGGGCCTCCATCTCGCGCTCGGCCAGGCCGCCGCAGCGCTGGATGATGCGATCGGCCAGCGTGGACTTGCCATGGTCGATGTGCGCAATGATCGAAAAATTTCTGATGTGGTTCATCAATGAGATACGACAAATGAGGGCCTGGCCCCACCAGGGACAAGAAAAAAGGGCGCGTCAAGCAAGCGACGCGCCCTGAACCAACAATCTTTGGCAACTGCGATGGTTGGAGCCTCATTGTAGGCAAAAAGGTCCTGACACCAAGGTCAGCCCGGCCGGGTCCAGGGTCGTTGCCGAGTCACAACAACCACCTATCAACAGAATATCCACAGATTCAGGGTGATTTCCGTAGGCAAATCCTCGCAAGCTGTGGATCAGCTGTGGATGACCCATGCACAAATGCATGGCGCGCACGCTTATAACGGATATCTCCAATCTAGGGGCGTCATTCTATCGAACCAGGCCCATGGAAGCGGGCGCCACCACCTGTGGTGACGGCCCGCCCGCATCAGCGCTCGGGACGGATCAGCGTGTACTGCGCCCATTCGCCACGTCGCAGCAGGACATTGATGGGCTTGCCCTTGTCCAGGCGAGACAGGACGGACTCGAAATCCTTGAGATTGCGCACCTCGGTGTTGGCCAGGGCCACGATCACGTCGTCGGTACGCAGGCCGGCGCGGGCGGCCGCATCCTCGGCCGACACCACGCGCACGCCGCCCTTGATCTTGAGCTCCCGCGCCTGGGCCGGCGTGACTTCCGCCACCACCAGCCCAAGCTGCCGCGCCGCCTTCGCCGCGCCGCCCTTGGTGCCCGGCTCGGCCGCGGTGGCGGCCACCTTCTCATCGGGCTCGACCTCGCCAATGGTGATGGTCAGGTCGCGCGTCGCCCCGCGGCGGAACACCGTGATGCCCGTGCGCGTGCCCGGCTTGGTGTTGCCCACCAGCCGCGGCAGATCGGCCACCTTGTCGACCGGCTTGCCGTCGTAGCGCACGATGATGTCGCCGGCCTCTATGCCGGCCTTTTCGGCGGGCGAGCCCGACTCCACCCCGCGCACCAGCGCGCCCTGCGTCTTGGACAGACCGAGCGATTCGGCCACATCCTTGGGCACGGAGTCGATCTGCACACCGATGCGCCCACGGCTCACGCGGCCCGTGGCGCGCAGCTGGTCGCTCACACGCATGGCCTCGTCCATCGGAATCGCAAACGATATACCCATGAAGCCGCCGGAGCGCGAATAGATCTGGCTGTTGATGCCCACCACCTCGCCGCGCATGTTGATCAGCGGACCGCCCGAGTTGCCGGGGTTGATCGCGACATCGGTCTGGATGAAGGGCAGATAGTCGCCCGTGTCGCGCTGCTTGGCGCTCACGATGCCCGCCGTCACGGTGTTGTCCAGGCCGAACGGCGAGCCGATGGCCATGACCCACTCGCCCACCTTGAGGCGGCTCACGTCGCCCACACGCACGGCGGGCAGGCCCGTGGCGTCGATCTTCACCACCGCGACGTCGGTACGCTTGTCGGCGCCGATGATCCTGGCCTTGAACTCGCGTTTGTCGGTCAGGGTGACCAGCACCTCGTCCGCGCCGTCGACGACATGGGCATTGGTCATGATGAAGCCGTCGCTGCTCAGGATGAAGCCCGAACCCACGCCGCGCGGCTGCTCCTCGGGCTGCGGCCCCTGCCCGCGCGGCACGCGGGGTACGGGGATGCCAAAGCGCCTGAAGAACTCCAGCATTTCCTCGTCCATGCCGTTCATCGCCGGACGGGAACTGAGCTTCTCGCTGGTGCGGATGTTCACCACCGAAGGCCCCACCTGCTCCACGAGCTCCGTGAAGTCCGGCAGGCCACGCAGGGCCGGTGCCGACTGCGCATGCACCGGCGCAGGGCCTGCAAGCATGCCGGCAGTGCCGCCGACGGCCACCATCAATGCCAGGGCGCCAGAGCGCAGCCCTTGCCGCCAATCCATGCTGGACATCATCAAGCCATTCCTCCCGAAAGAACATGAACCCCCTGTTGCCGGGGGAGTGAAAGCCGCGCGATTTCGCAACGCCGTCCCGGGGCGCCAGCGCGCCCCGCGTGACGGCCGTGCATCAGCGCTTGGGTGCCTCGAAGGTCGCATTGCGCAAGAACCCCGCGGGCATCTGCAACGCGGTGGTCTTGCCGAACTGCTGTGCGGCCAGCAACTCGTCCAGTCGCGGGTCGCGGATCATGACCTGTTCCTCCTGTGCAGGATGGGCTGTGGCAACAAATGCCTGCGCAGGTGCGGGGGGCTGAGCCTGCGCCATCTGCGCACCCGCCGCCGCGCCCTGGGGCCCTGCCCCACCAGCCAGCTCGGGGTAGGCGTTCCAACCCACGGCGACCACAGCCGCCAGGGACGCCAGTCCCGCGACCAGCTTCCAGCGAAAGACCGAGGCATTCGCGGCATCCCTGTCCGGCGACGCCACGGTGGAAACGGCTATCACCTCCTCGTCCCTGGAGGCGGCCAGGACCGCACCGGGTTGCGGCTCGAGTGCAAGCTGCTCGCGCAGCCGCCCCAGCAGATCCGGGTCGACCGCATGCACAGGCTGGGTGCTGCGCAGGGTGTCTCCGATCAGGTGATACATGCGCCAGGCCGATTGACCCTGGGGCGTGCCCGCATAGCCCACGGCATCGGCGAAATCCTGGTCGTGCAGCTCACCGTCGGCCAATGCCGAGAGCTGTTCACGCTTGATGTCCTCTTCGTTCATGGTGTCACCTACCATCGCTTGCCAGTCTGCTTCTCCAGCAAGGGCTTGACCTTGGCAGAGATTGCCTCGCGCGCGCGAAAGATGCGCGAGCGTACGGTTCCAATGGGACAGGCCATAGCCACGGAAATTTCCTCGTAACTCAAACCTTCGATCTCCCTGAGCGTGATGGCCTGGCGCAACTCGTCGGGCAAGGCCTCCATGGCCGCATTCACCGCGGCCGCAACCTCCTGGGCTGCGAGCACGGTTTCAGGGGTCTCGTCGGTGCTTAGTTCACGATCGAGCAAGGAAGTTTCATCGTCCTCGTCACCACCGCCACGCAGGCTCGTCTCCGCGATCACGGGGTTGCGCTTGATGTCCACCAGCGCCTTCTTGGCGGTATTGACGGCAATGCGATAGAGCCAGGTGTAGAACTGCGCCTCGCCACGAAACTGGTGCAGCGCGCGGTAGGCGCGCAGAAAGGTCTCTTGCGTGATGTCCGGAATCAGGTCCACATCCCGCACCATGCGACCGACCAGGCGCTCGATGCGGCGCTGGTACTTCATGACCAGCAGTTCGTAGGCGCGCTGGTCGCCTGCAACCGTGCGTTCCACCAGACGCAGATCGCCGTCGACGGGTTCGGGGGAGGCTGGCGAAGTGGCTGTCATGGTATGTGGTTTGCTCCGTCATCCTGCCGCGAGGAAGTGGCGCTCATTGTCGCCGTCGCGCCCCCGACCTGCGACTGTGCCGGTGAATAAATTGCGCGCCGCAATGCAAGCCATTGCATCGCGTCGCTGCGGCGCTCGAGCCAGATCCATGCGCCGTGTCCCCGGCCCGGCCTCAGGGACAAGAGCATGACGGCCTGCAGATCCAGATGCACACAGGGCCCCCGCTGGAGCGCCTGCACATCTTCCTGCGCCACGCCTTCGGTGAGCCATTGCCCGCCGTCCCAGACCAGGAAACCCCGGGGCAGGTGGCGCCAGCCATGCCAGGCAGAGCCCGCGCAGAGGAGCCAGACGCTCAGACCCACGCCGGCCTTGAAGGCCACATCGTCACCCCCCGTCCCCACGACAAGCCAGGCCAGCAGCAAGACCAGCCCGCACGAGGCCAAGGTGGCAAGCATCAGGCCCAGGGCCCGCGAGGGGCCATAGGCGTAGCGCACGGCGGGCGCATGCGCCGGATTGCGCATCGCTGGCGGCCCTGGAATCCGGCTCAGGCGGCCAAAGCGGCGCCCGAGCCCCGGCGATCAAACGCGCCGGAACACCAGCGTGCCGTTGGTGCCACCAAAGCCGAAGTTGTTCTTCACCGCGACGTCCATCTTCATGTCGCGCGCGGTGTTGGCGCAGTAATCCAGGTCGCATTCCGGATCCTGCTCGAACATGTTGATCGTGGGCGGCACCTTCTGGTCGTGCAGCGCGAGCACGGTGAACACGCTCTCAATGCCACCGGCGCCCCCGAGCAGGTGACCGGTCATGGACTTGGTGGAGCTGACCACCATCTTCTTCGCATGGTCGCCCAGTGCGGCCTTGATGGCGTTGGTCTCGTTGATGTCCCCGAGCGGCGTGGAGGTGCCGTGGGCGTTGAGATAGCTCACCTGGTCGGCGTTCACACCGGCATTGCGCAACGCAGCCAGCATGGCGCGGCGCGGGCCGTCCATGTTGGGCGCGGTCATGTGACCGGCGTCGGCACTCATGCCATAGCCCGCCACCTCGGCGTAGATGCGCGCGCCGCGTGCCTTGGCGTGCTCGTATTCCTCGAGCACGAGGACGCCGGCGCCCTCGCCCAGCACGAAGCCGTCGCGGTCCTTGTCCCAGGGGCGGGAGGCCGTCTTCGGATCGTCGTTGCGCGTGGATAGTGCGCGCATGGCAGCAAAGCCGCCCACGCCCAGCGGAGACACCGTGGCCTCGGCACCGCCGGCGACGATCACGTCGGCGTCGCCGTACTCGATCTTGCGGGCGGCCTCGCCAATGCAGTGCAGGCCGGTCGTGCAGGCCGTCACCACAGAAAGATTGGGCCCTTTGAAGCCGAAGCGCATGGACACATGGCCCGCCACCATGTTGATGATGGACGCCGGCACGAAGAACGGCGTGATGCGGCGCGGGCCGCGCTTTTCCAGTTCGGCGTGGGTGTTCTCGATCAGCGGCAGGCCACCGATGCCCGAGCCGATGATGCAGCCGATGCGGGTGGCCAGATCCTCATCCAGCGCCTCGCCCGTGGGCAGGCCCGCATCGCGCACGGCCTCGTCGGCAGCGGCAATGCCGTAGTGGATGAAGCTGTCCATGGTGCGCGCATCCTTGGCGCTGATGAACGACTCCAGGTCAAAACCCTTGACCTCACCTGCGATCCTGCAGGCGAAGTTCGATGCATCGAACTTGGTGATGAGGTCAATACCGGACTTGCCGGCAAGGATGTTGGCCCAGGCGTCCCGCACCGTGTTTCCCACGGGGGTGACGCAACCCAGGCCGGTCACGACAACGCGACGACGGCTCATGCGTTAAACCTTTTGCTGATCGGATACCGCGCCCCGCAGCACACGGGGCCGCAGCGACTTAGCCCTTCTGGTGGGCGTTGGCGTAGTCGATGGCGTTCTGCACCGTGGTGATCTTCTCTGCGTCCTCGTCAGGGATCTCGATGCCGAACTCGTCTTCCAGAGCCATCACCAGTTCCACCGTGTCCAGAGAGTCGGCGCCCAGGTCGGCCACGAAAGCCTTTTCGTTGGTGACTTGAGACTCTTCCACGCCGAGTTGCTCGGCAATGATCTTTTTGACACGTGCTTCAATATCGCTCATGGTTTCCCTTTGGGGGTTGTGAATGAATCCGCGATTCTAGCCGCATCGGGAAAAGTCCCCTAGCGGCCCGCCGTACGGACGAATCGGCGTCAACTTGCTTCAACTACATGTACATGCCGCCATTGACGTGCAACTCCTGCCCCGTCACATAGCCGGCGCCGGCCGAGGCCAGGTAGGCCACGGCATGTGCGATGTCGCTGGGCTGGCCCAGATCGCCCATGGCGATCTGCGACTTGAGCGCCTTCTTCTGCTCTTCGGGCAGGTCGGCCGTCATGTCGGTGGCGATGAAGCCGGGCGCCACGCAGTTCACGGTGATGCCGCGGCTGCCGAGCTCGCGCGCCAGCGCCCGCGTCATGCCGGCGACGCCGGCCTTGGCCGCGGCGTAGTTGGCCTGGCCCGGGCTGCCCGAGGCGCCCACCACGCTGGTGATGCTGATGATGCGGCCAAAGCGCTGCTTCATCATCGGGCGGATGGCGGCGCGACTCACGCGGAACACGGCCTTGAGGTTGGTGTCGAGCACCGCGTCCCAGTCGTCATCCTTCATGCGCATGGCGAGCGTGTCGCGCGTGATGCCGGCGTTGTTCACGAGCACATGCAGGCCCCCATGCTCCTTCACGATGGCGTCGATGAGCGCGTCCACGGCGGCGCCGTCGGTCACATTGAGCTTGACGCCCTTGCCGCCCTGTGCGGCCAGCGCCTGGGTGATGCGCTCGGCGCCGTCGTCGGTTGTAGCCGTACCGATCACGCGCAGGCCGCGTGCGGCCAGCTCGGCCGCGATGGCGGCGCCAATGCCGCGCGTGGCGCCGGTGACCAGCGCGATCTGGGGAGTCGTCTCGCTCATGCCAGCAATTCCTTGGTTTCGGCCAGCGTGGCCGGGTCGAACAGAGAGGCGCCCACCAGCTCGGGCGCGATGCGCTTGGTCATGCCGGCCAGCACCTTGCCGGGGCCGCACTCGATCACATGGGTGACGCCGCGCGCCTTCAGCGACTGCACGCATTCCACCCAGCGCACGGGGCCGAAGGCCTGACGGTACAGGGCGTCGCGAATGGCGTCGGCGTCCTGTTGCACGGCCACGTCCACATTGTTGAGCACCGGGATCTGTGGCGCGGCCAGCGTGGTCTGCGCCAGCGCGGCGCGCAGCTTCTCGGCCGCGGGCTTCATCAGGCTGGAATGGAACGGCGCCGACACTGGCAGCGGCAGGGCGCGCTTGGCGCCTGCGGCCTTGAGCACCTCGCAGGCCTTGTCCACGCCGGCCTTGGTGCCGGCGATGACGGTCTGGGCCGGGTCGTTGAAGTTCACGGCCTCGACCACGTCGGTGGCACCGGCGCCAAAGCTGGCCGTGGCCTCGGCGCAGCCGGCGATGACCTTGGCGGCGTCCAGGCCCAGGATGGCGGCCATGGCGCCCGCACCCACGGGCACGGCCTCCTGCATGGCGGCGGCGCGCAGGCGCACCAGAGGTGCTGCCTGGGCCAGCGTGAGCACGCCCGACGCCACGAGCGCGGAATATTCACCGAGCGAATGGCCGGCAACGAAGGCCGGCAGCGCCCCGCCCTCGGCACGCCAGACGCGCCAGGCGGCCACGCCCGCGACCAGCATCACGGGCTGGGTGTTGGTGGTCAACGCCAGGGCCTCCTTGGGGCCGGAGTGGATCAGCGCCCCCACGTCCTCGCCCAGGGCATCGGAGGCCTCGCGCAGCGTCTCGGCCACGACGGGGTGCTCGCCCCAGGCGTCCAGCATGCCCACCGACTGCGAGCCCTGGCCCGGGAAGACAAAAGCAAATGTTTTCGACATGGTCAGAAATATTGGTAAAAACTGGCTCTAGCACCTATACAGCAAGCATGAGTAGCTACATTTTCAGGAGCACCGCCCCCCAGGTGAAGCCGCCGCCCACACCCTCGAGCAGAACCGTCTGGCCGGGCTGTACCTGGCCCGCGCGCACGGCGTGATCCAGGGCCAGCGGAATGGATGCGGCCGAGGTATTGCCATGCTGATCGACCGTGACCACCACCTTGTCCATGGACAGCTTGAGCTTGCGCGCCGTGCTTTGCATGATGCGGATGTTGGCCTGGTGCGGGATCAGCCAGTCGATGTCGGACTCCGTCAGGCCGGCCTTGTCCAGCGTGGCACGGGCCGCCTTCTCGAGCACGCCCACGGCCAGCTTGAACACCGCCTGGCCATCCATCTTGAGCACCGGGTCGCCCAGAATCTGCCCGCCGTAGACATTGCCCGGCACGCACAGAATGCCGACATGGCTGCCGTCGGCGTGCAGGTCGCTGGCCAGGATGCCAGGCGTGTCGGAGGCCTCGAGCACCACGGCGCCGGCACCATCGCCGAACAGCACGCAGGTCGTGCGGTCGTTGAAATCCAGGATGCGGCTGAAGACCTCGGCGCCCACCACCAGCGCGCGGCGCGCGGCGCCGGACTGGATCATGGCGTCGGCCACGGTGAGCGCATAGACGAAGCCGCTGCAGACGGCCTGCACGTCGAACACCGGGCAGCCGTTGCTGATGCCGAGCTTGTGCTGCAGGATGGCCGCAGTGGAAGGGAAGACCATGTCCGGCGTGGACGTGGCGACGATGATCAGGTCGATGTCCTGCGCCTGGCGGCCGGCGGCCTCGAGCGCACGGCGCGCGGCCTGCAGCGCCAGATCGCTGGCGGCCACGTCGCGCTCGGCGAAGTGGCGCGCCCGGATGCCGGTGCGCTCCACGATCCAGTCGTCGGAGGTCTCGATGCCCTGGGCCGCCAGTTGGGCCACCAGATCATCATTGGTCACGCGGCGCGGCGGCAGCCAGCTGCCGGTGCCGGTAATGCGGGAATAACGTCTCATCAATCGTAGGACCTGGAAGGGCCACGACCGGTCAGGAAGCGGGCTGGGCACCTGCGGCCGCCAGCAGGGGCGCCGCGTGCGCAACCCGCGCACGTACGCGGTCGAGCAGGTTGTTGCGGGCCGCATCATACGCCCGGTTCAACGCCTGCTCGAATGCCAGCACGTCGGCCGAGCCATGGCTCTTGAACACCAGGCCGCGCAGGCCGAGCAGCGCCGCGCCGTTGTAGCGGCGGTGGTCCATGCGCCGCATGAGCGCGGACAGCACCGGATAGGCGATGAGCGCGGCCAGCTTGGTGAAGATGTTGCGCGAGAACTCCTCCTTGAGCCCGCCGACGATCATCGCCGCCACGCCTTCGCTGGCCTTGAGCGCCACGTTGCCGACAAAGCCGTCGCAGACCACGATATCCACCGTGCCCTTGAAGATATCGTTGCCCTCAACATTGCCATAGAAGTTCAGATCACCGGAGTTGGCCGCAGATCGCAGCAGTTCACCGGACTGCTTGATGACCTCACTGCCCTTGATGAGCTCTTCGCCGATGTTGAGCAGACCCACGCTGGGCGCATCCCTGTCCTTGAGCGCGGAGACCAGGGCCGAGCCCATGACGGCAAACTGCAGCAGATGCTCGGCCGAGCAATCCACGTTGGCGCCAAGGTCGAGCATGGTGGTGTCGCTGCCCTTCGCATTGGGCATGCCGAAGGCAATCGCCGGACGGTCTATGCCGTCGAGCGTCTTGAGCAGGTAGCGTGCAATCGCCATCAGCGCACCGGTGTTGCCGGCCGACACCGCCGCCTGGGCCGCGCCATCCTTGACCTGCTGGATGGCCACGCGCATGGACGAGTCCTTCTTCTTGCGCAGCGCCACCTCCACCGGGTCATCCATGGACACGACCTCCGTGGCGGCAACCACGGTGGCGCGCTCATGCGCGAGGCCTTTCAGGCGCTCGGGCTGACCCACGAGCAGCAGGCGGGCCTCAGGGTGGTGCTCAAGAAACTGGCGGCACGCGGGAAGCGTGACGTCGGGGCCATGGTCGCCCCCCATGCAGTCAACAGCCAGTGTGATCATCGGCGCAGAGTCGATCCGTCAATTGTTCTATGAAAAGCGATGGTACAGGCGCAAAAACAAAGGCCCGCGCTACACCATATGTAGCAACGGGCCCCGCGCCGAGCAGCCTGGGATCAGGCTTCGGACTTGTTCTTCAGCACCTGGCGGCCACGGTAGAAGCCGTTGGGGCTGATGTGGTGACGCAGATGGTTTTCGCCGGTCGTGGGCTCGACGGCAACGCCGGGCACCGTCAGGGCGTTGTGCGAACGGTGCATGCCGCGCTTGGAGGGGGACTTCTTGTTTTGCTGAACAGCCATGGTGGCTCCTGGGGTCTTGAAAGGGTTGGTAAAAAACGCGATCAGCCCATTGAAGACACGAGGGGGTTTCGCGCGAAGCCTGCCATTATATGCCAAATGCGTTTTTGGCCTTTGCGCTCAGTCCGCGGACTTGTCCTTGCACAGGCTGGCCAGCGCTGCAAACGGGTTGGGCTTTTGCGCGTTGGCTTCCTCGAAGTCCTCGGCGCTCGATTCGAGCCGCACTTCCACGGGACATTCGTCGTGGCGCGGCACCGCGGGCAGGGCCATGATCAGTTCGTCCTCGATGAGCTCGCGCAGGTTGAACTCGCGGCTGATCACCAGCAGGTCTTCCTCGCTGTCACCATCGAGCGCCTCGGCCGTGGCCTCGTCGGCGACGAAGCGGAACTCACGCTCCACCTCCAGCGGCACATCGACGGGCTGCAGGCAGCGCTGACAGGTCATGGGCAGCGTGGCGCTGGCCTTGAGATGCAGCCACACCTGGCCCGCCAAGCCATGGGTGGCGCGCAGCTCCCCATCGGCCATCCAATCCACGCGCAGGTCGGGGTGCAGGCCACGGGCCTCTTCGACCAGGCGTTGGTATTTCAGCAGAGTGTCATGACCGGACAGGTGAGCGCCGGCCTGGGCAAAGGCCTTGACGTCCAGCCGGTCGGGAGAATGTTCCTTGGTCATGGCGGGCAGTGTAAGAGAATCACGCCATGCTGGAACCCTCCCCCCCGTCCCGCCCTCTGGTATTGGGATCGACCTCGCGCTACCGGCGCGAGCTGCTGGCCCGCCTGGGCCTGCCCTTTGACGTCGCCGCCCCCGCGGTCGATGAAACCCCGCAGCCGGGCGAGGCCCCGCACGCGCTGGCGCTGCGCCTGGCGCTGGCCAAGGCGCGTGCGGTCGCGGCGCTGCACCCCGAGGCCATCGTCATCGGCTCGGACCAGGTCGCAGACCTCTCCGGTGCGCCGCTGGGCAAGCCCGGCAACCACGCGCGCGCCACGGCCCAGCTGCGCCAGATGAGCGGCCAGACCGTCGTCTTCCAGACCGCCCTGGCCGTGGTCTGCCTGGCCACGGGCTTCGAGCAGGTGGACCTGGCGCCGGTGCGCGTGCGCTTTCGCGCGCTGTCCGACGCCGAGATCGAGCGCTATCTGCAGGCCGAACAGCCCTACGACTGCGCCGGCAGCGCCAAGAGCGAAGGCCTGGGCATCGCCCTGCTCGACGCCATAGACAGCGACGACCCTACGGCGCTGATCGGCCTGCCCTTGATTCGGACGGCGCGCATGCTGCGTGCCGCAGGCCTGGTGCTGCCATGAACGAGAGCGCCCCCCCGAAGGGCCGCCTGTTTCTGGTGCCCGCGCCGCTGGACTTTGGCTGCGACAGTGAAACCGCACTCACCGAGGTGCTGCCCGAGGGCACGCTGCGCCAGGCCGCGCGGCTGACGCACTGGGTCTGCGAGAACGCCAAAAGCTGCCGCGCCTATCTGAAGCGCATTGCCGCCCTGCATCCCCTGGCCCTGCCCCTGCAGGAGCAGCAGATCACCGAGCTGCCGCGCGAGGTGCACAAAAAGGGCGATCATGGCGGCAAGGACCATGCGCGCTTTGACGCACGCGCCCTGCTCGCCCCGCTGCTGGCCGGCCATGACATGGGCCTGGTGAGCGAGGCCGGCATGCCTGCCGTGGCCGACCCCGGCAGCTCGGTGGTGCGCGCCGCGCACGAGCTGGGTGCGCCCGTGGTGCCGCTCGTGGGCCCGGTGTCGCTGCTGCTCGCGCTCGCGGCCAGCGGGCTCAATGGTCAGAACTTCGCCTTCATCGGCTACCTGCCGCAGGACGCGGGCGAGCGCGCACAGCGCATCCGCGCGCTCGAGGCCCTGGCGCACAAGACCGGCCAGACCCAGCTCTTCATCGAGACGCCCTACCGCAACGCCGCGCTGTGGCAGGCACTGCTGCAGCACCTGCAGCCCACGACCCGCCTGGCCATGGCCGCTGGCCTGACCCTGGCCGGCGCCCAGGTGCAATGCCGCAGCGTGCGCGACTGGCGGCAGCAGGGCGCGGCGCCGCACAAGCACCTGCCCGTGGTCTGGGCGCTGGGCGGCTGAAGCCGCCGCGGCACCTGCGGCCACTGGGGCTGCAGCGTTCCGGGACGAGCGGCCCGGCGGAAAAATGCCTGCGGCGCAGGCACCGATTGGCTCCCCGTGCGAGTCCGGTTGCAGTAAGCTTGTTCGCCCTGCAATTGCCGTCCACCGCACGTCATTGGATTTCCCATGAACCAGTCACTCTCTGCTGCCGAAATCGCCCTGCGCGAAGCCGCCCTCGAATACCACCGCAGTCCCAGCAAGGGAAAGATCTCGGTCACCCCGACCAAGCCGCTGTCCAACCAGCGCGACCTGTCGCTCGCCTACTCCCCAGGCGTGGCCTATCCCTGCCTGGACATCCAGGCCGACCCGAGCAAGGCCTTTGACTACACCTCGCGCGGCAATCTGGTCGGCGTGATCACCAATGGCACGGCGGTGCTGGGCCTCGGAGACATCGGACCGCTGGCGGGCAAGCCCGTGATGGAAGGCAAGGGCTGCCTGTTCAAGAAGTTCGCTGGCGTGGACGTGTTCGACATCGAGCTCGATGCCCGCGATCCGGACAAGATCATCGAGATCGTCGCAGCCCTCGAGCCCACGCTGGGCGGCATCAACCTCGAGGACATCAAGGCGCCCGAGTGTTTCTACATCGAGCGCGAGCTGTCCAAGCGCATGAACATTCCGGTGTTCCATGACGACCAGCACGGCACGGCCATCATCTCCAGCGCCGCGCTGCTCAACGGCCTGGAGCTCGTGGGCAAGCAGGCCGACAAGGTCAAGGTCGCCGTCTCGGGCGCGGGCGCCGCGGCGATCGCCTGCGTGGACGTGATGGTCGGCCTCGGCGTGAAGCGCGAGAACGTGTACATGGTCGATTCCAAGGGCGTGATCTACGAGGGACGTCCCGGAGGCATGGACGAATCCAAGGCACGCTACGCGCAGAAGACCGATGCCCGCACCCTTGCCGATGTGGTCAACGGCGCGGATGTGTTCCTCGGTTGCTCGGCGCCCGGCGTGCTCACGGCCGAGATGGTCAAGACCATGGCCGACAGGCCCATCATCCTGGCGCTGGCCAATCCCGAGCCCGAGATTCGTCCCGAGCTGGCCAAGGCCGTACGCCCCGATTGCATCATCGCCACGGGGCGCTCGGACTACCCCAACCAGGTCAACAACGTCCTGTGCTTCCCGTACATCTTCCGCGGCGCGCTGGACTGCGGCGCAACCAAGATCACCGAGGCCATGAAGCTCGCCTGCGTGCGCCAGATCGCCGCTCTGGCCAAGGAGAACGTCAGCGAGGAGGTTGCCAATGCCTATGCCGGCAAGGAGCTGACCTTCGGGCCGGACTATCTGATTCCGACGCCGTTCGATTCCCGCCTCATCCTCAAGATCGCGCCGGCCGTGGCGCAGGCCGCTGTGGACTCGGGCGTGGCGTCGCGCCCCATCGCCGACATGGACGCCTACCGGACCCATCTGACACGCTTCGTGTATCAGACGGGCCTGCTGATGCGCCCCGTCATCAGCGCAGCCAAGTCGCTGCCCGCGGACAAGAAGCGCGTCGCCTACGCGGACGGCGAGGACGAACGTGCTCTGCGTGCGGCGCAGTTCGCCATCGACGACAACATTGCGCGCCCTATCCTCATCGGTCGTCCCGCCGTGATCGCCGCACGCATCGCCAAGGCGGGTCTGCACATGGAGCCGGGCAAGGACGTCGAGATCTGCGACCCCGCAGACGACCCTCGCTTTCGTCAGTATTGGGAGGCCTATCACGAACTCATGAAGCGTGATGGCGTCACGCCCGAGATGGCCAAGGCAGCAGTGCGCCGCTCCAACACCATCATTGCGTCGCTGATGGTCAAGCTGGGCGATGCCGATGCAATGATCTGTGGCCTGGTCGGCAGCTACGAGACCCACCTGGAGCGCATCCACAGCATTCTGGGTCATGCACCGGGCGCCAAGCAGTATGCGGCGCTCAATGCGCTGATGACGCCCAACAATGGCACGCTGTTCATCACCGACACCTATGTCAACGAAGACCCGACGGCCGAGCAGCTCGCCGACATCGCCTGGGCTGCGGTACAAGAGGTGCAACGCTTTGGCGTCCCGGCGACGGTCGCGTTTCTGTCGCATTCCAGCTTTGGCTCATCCAAGCGCGCCTCGGCCCGCAAGATGCGCGCGGCACGCGATCTGTTCGTTGAGCGTTACCCAGAAATCGAATGTGACGGAGAGCTGCACGGAGACGCGGCCCTTGACCCCAAGATCCGCAAGACCTACCTGGGCGACTCGACGCTCAGTGCGCCTGCCAACCTGCTGGTCTGCCCGAACATCGACGCGGCCAACATCCTCTACAACGTCCTCAAGACAACCAGCAGCGGCGGGGTGACCGTGGGCCCGGTCCTGATGGGCACTTCGGCAACCGCCTACATCCTGACCCCTGCGGCCACGGTGCGTCGGGTGCTCAACATGACCGCGCTCGCGGTCGTCAGCAGCGCCACGCGCGACAAGTAGTCCGCCAGGCAGCAGATGCGCAAAGAGGGCTGGCCCAGCGACGGGCCAGCCCTCTTTGCATGTACGGTCGGGTGATTACTGCTTGATGGCCTCGATCTGCGCCACGATGCGCACGTTCTTGGGGAAGCCGTACTGCACGCCATAGTCCACACCAAAGGCCGTGCGGTCTATGGTGGTCTCGAAGTCCCCACCGCAGACCTCGCGCTTGAGCATGGGGCTGTCGTAGCAGGCGAACTGGTTGGTCTTGAAGGTCACCGGCTGGGTCTTGCCCTTGATCGTCAGGTTGCCGGAGACGGCCGTCACCTTGTCGCCGTCGAACGTGAACTTGTCACCCACGAAACGCGCCGTCGGGAACTGGGCGGCATCGAAGATTTCGTTGCTCAGCAGATGCTTGTCAAACGGTGCCGTGCCCGTGTTGATGGAGTTGATGTGCAAGGTCAGGTCCACCTTGCCGGTCTTGGCCGCCTTGTCCAGTTGGACGGAGCCTTCCTTCTTGTCAAACCGCCCACGGTTGACGCTGGCGCCGAAGTGGCTGATCTCGAAGGTGGCAAAGGTATGGGTGGGGTCCACGGCGTAGGTCGCGGACTCGGCCAATGCGGTTCCAGCGGTCAGGGCTGCGGCAGCGGCAAGGGTCAACAGGGTCGAACGCATGGGTGGTGGTACTTTCGTGCAAAGAGTGGATGAAAGGGAACGGAATCAGAGTTTGGGCACTCCGGAGAGCGTCAGCTTGAGCTTGACCTGAACGTCATCGGCCACCATGGAGGTGTCTGCCCATTCGTTCTCGCCAATCTTGAAGGCTAGTCGCTTGATCACAAAGCTGCCGGTGGCCAGGGTGTGGGCACCGCCTTGCGTGAGGGTGACGGGCACCACCACATCCTGCGTCGCGCCCTTGATGCTGAGCTTGCCCGCGACCTCGTACTTGCCCCCACCCAGAGTCTTGATGGCACTGGACTCAAAGGTGGCCTGCGGAAACTTGGGTACGTTGAACCACACGGGCTTGGGCAGCTCCGCATCGGTCTCGCGCACGCCCAGCGTCGCGCTGCCGGTATCCACGGTGAATGTCACCCTGCTTGAGCCGAGCCTGGCCGGATCGAATGCCACGTGAGCGTCGAACTTCTTGAACTTGCCCTCCACCGGCACGCCCATCTGCCGGCTCACGAACGCGATCTCGCTCTGCTCTGGCAACAGCTTCTGCTGGGCCAGGGCCGGTCCGGCGACCAAGGCGCCAAGACCTACCAGCAAGACCCCGATGTTGCGGCTCCAGGACATGTCTTTCATGAGAGGTTTTTCTCCAACGATTGAATTGTGAAAACGCGATGCACAGCGGTTTCAGTCGCGGCCAGGCAGCATGCGCGTGAGCAAGCCATCGCGGTCGACGAACTGGTGTTTGAGTGCGGCCAGCACATGCAGCGCGGCAAGTATTGCCAGGCCGTAGGCGGCCAGCCCGTGCATGGGCTTGAGCATGTCGGCCAAAGCGGGGCTGACGGGCACAAAATCAGGCAGGGGAATCACGCCAAAGACCACAATGGGAAACCCCGCGGCCGAGCTGTAGGCCCAGCCTATCAGGGGCACGACAAAAAACAGGGCATACAGCAGCAGGTGGGTCCCGTGATGCGCCAGCTGCTGCCAGGGGGGCATTGCCGATCGAATGCTCTCGGGCAGCACCGGAGGCCGCTGGACCACGCGCACGAGCAGGCGCAAGACGGACAACGCCAGAATGGTCATGCCCGCCCACTTGTGCCAGTTGTAGAGCTTGAGGCGCTGCGGCGAGAACGGAAGGCCCGTCATGTACCACCCCATGGCGAGCAGCGCCACGATCGCCGCCGCAAGCACCCAGTGCAGTGCCATGGCGGTCTGGCCGTAGCGGGCAGCGCGTTGCGTGATCGCAGGAGTCATTGAATGCATGTGAAGAAACAAACCATCGATTTCTGCGCTTGGAGGCCACAAGGCCTTGCAAGTTCGCATGCGGCGCAGTCTAAGACGCGCCGGATCGGTGGAGTTTCAATCGGGTTGATGTTTTTGTTCGAAAAATATGAACAAAAAGCAATCAACCCTTCACATTTTCTAAGGCACCCCTTCGTTCCGCCTGCGCCGGCGCGACTGCGAGATGCGCAGACGCCGCAATGAGGTCAGCGCTTTGCAACAGGAATCTCAGCGCAGCGTCGGCGCCGCGCGCATGCCGCGCAGCACGACCTCACCAAAGGTGGCGCCAAACTTGCGCGCCAGGCGCTCGGCGACATTGTCGCGGCGCGTGTAGTCGATCACATCCTCGGCCTTGACGACCTCGCGCGCCACATAGTCCAGGCTGCCGTATTGGTCGGCCAGGCCCATTTCCACGGCCTGCTGGCCGGTCCAGAACAGGCCGCTGAAGGTCTCGGGCGTGGTCTTGAGGCGCTCGCCCCGGCCCTGCTTGACCGCAGCGATGAACTGCTGGTGGATCTGGTCGAGCATGGTCTGCGCATAGCCGCGCTGCTCGGGCGACTGCGGACTGAAGGGGTCGAGAAAGCCCTTGTTCTCGCCGGCGGTGAGCAGGCGCCGCTCCACGCCCAGCTTTTCCATGGTGCCGGTGAAGCCAAAGCCGTCCATGAGCACGCCAATGCTGCCGACGATGCTGGCCTTGTCGACGAAGATCTCGTCGGCCGCGGCCGCGATGTAGTAGGCAGCCGAGGCGCAGGTCTCCTCCACCACCGCGTACACGGGCTTGTTGTACTTGGCCTTCAGGCGCGTGATCTCGTCGTTGATCATGCCCGCCTGCACGGGGCTTCCGCCGGGCGAGTTGATGAGCAGCACCACGGCCTGCGAGCCCGAATCCTCGAAGGCGCTCTTCATGGCCGCGACGACGAACTCGGCGCTGGCCTCGGCGCCCGCGGCGATTTCGCCCTTGACGTCCACCACGGCCGTGTGCGGCGTGCTCTTGGCGGTGCTGGCAATGTCGCGCTGCAGGGTTCCCCAGACGATCAGGCCCAGCAGCACGAGCCAGCCGAAGCGCCAGAAGTTGCGCCAGCGCCGCGCCGCGCGCTGCTCGGCCAGGGTGCCGAGCACGAGCTTCTCGAGCACCTCGCGCTCCCATCCCGGGGCCGATGAAGCGAGCTTTTTTGCTTCAGAATCAGTAGCTGTCCGCGCCCACAGATCGGGCGGTTGAGACGAATTTTCATCAAAGCCACTGGGTTCGCGGCGGGTGGGGTCGGTCATGATGTCAAAAGGCCACGGGCTGTAGATCGGGGGCAGTATGCCAGTACACCATGCCCGCTTCCTCGCTCAGCGCCACCTTGACCAACGGACCGCGCGCCGGGCCGCCCAGACAGGCGCCGGTGTCGGGTGCAAACAACGCTCCATGGCTGGCACAGATCAACAGGCAGCCGCTGTCGTCGAAGAAATGGCCTTCGCGGAAGTCCAGCTCCATGGCCACATGGGTGCAGCGGTTCAGATAGGCATGGACCTGGCCCTGGTAGCGGATGGCAAAGGCGCGCAGGTTCTGACCACGGTGGCAGACGTCGAAGGCCACGGCCAGGCCGCCATCGACCAGGGCCGCGCTCTCGCACAGGGGCAGGCGCCCTTCGTCGGCGGGCGCCATCAGGCCTGCTCCAGCAGCCAGCGCTCGAGCTCGGCCACGGACGGCGCCACGCACAGCGGCCCGAGCGCGGCGAACTCCCCGGGGTCATGCGCGCCATAGGCCACGCCGACACTGGCGCAGCCGGCGGCGCGCGCCATCTCCAGGTCGTGCGTGGTGTCGCCAATCATCAGTAGGCGCTCGGGCGCGACGTCGAACTCGGCCATCAACTCCTGCAGCATCAGCGGGTGCGGCTTGCCCGCCGTCTCGTCGGCCGTGCGCGAGCCATCGAACATGCCGCGCAGCTGCACCATCTGCAGCACCTGGTCCAAGCCACGCCGGCTCTTTCCCGTGGCCACGGCCAGCAGATGGCCGCGCGCGCGCAGCGCCTGCAGCATGGGCAGCACGCCGGGAAACAGCGTCACGTCCTCCTGGCGCTTGAAGTAGTGATAGCGGTAGCGGTTGGCCAGCTCGGTGTATTTCTCGCGCGGCACGTCGGGCGCTGCATGCGCCAGTGCCTGGGGCAGGGCCATGCCTATGACCCAGGCGGCGGCCTCGTCGCTGGGTCTGGCATAGCCCAGGTCGCGCACCGCGTCCTGGATGCTGCGCACGATGATGGCGGTGGAGTCGAACAGCGTGCCGTCCCAGTCGAAGGCGATCAGGTCGAAGCGGCGCGGGCGGGATTCAGGCATGGGAGGGTTCTGCGTAGAGGAAGGCCGCCAGCTCGGGCGGCAGCTCGGCGTGCAGCGTAAGGCGCTCGCCGCTGTGGGGATGGTCGAACTGCAGTCGCCAGGCGTGCAGAAACATGCGCCTGAGGCCCTGCTTGGGCAGCCGCCGGTTGAGGTCGAAGTCGCCGTACTTGTCGTCGCCCACGATGGGGTGGCCCTGGCTTGCCAGGTGCACGCGGATCTGGTGCGTGCGCCCGGTCTTGATGGTCACCTCCAAGAGGCTCATGGCGGGCAGGCCCTGGAGCGCGCGCGCGGGGATCTGCTCGCGCACGCGCACCAGGGTGATGGAGCGCATGCCGTCGGGATCATCCTGCGTGGTCACGCGCACGCGGCGCTCGCCGTCCGCCTGCAGGTATTTGTGCAGCGGCAGGTCTATGACCTTTTTGTTCGCGGGCCAGCTACCCTGCACCAGGGCCAGATAGGTCTTGCCGGTCTCGCGCTCGCGAAACTGGTCCTGCAGGTTCTTGAGCGCCGAGCGGCGCTTGGCCACGAGCAGAATGCCCGAGGTCTCGCGGTCCAGGCGGTGCACCAGCTCCAGAAAGCCGGCATCGGGCCGGGCGCGGCGCAACTGCTCGATGACGCCGAAGCTCACGCCGCTGCCGCCATGCACGGCCACGCCGGCGGGCTTGTCCAGCGCAATGAGCTGCTCGTCCTCGAGCAGGATGGGAAATTCGCGTGCCGGCGCGGGGCGCTCGGCCTTTTCCTGCGCGCGCTCGGACACGCGCACGGGCGGCAGGCGCACCAGGTCGCCCACGGCGACGCGCGCATCGGCGCTCGTGCGGCCCTTGTTCAGGCGCACCTCGCCGCTTCGGATGATGCGGTAGACATGGGTCTTGGGCACGCCCTTCAGGTGGCGCAGCAGAAAATTGTCCAGACGCTGGCCCGCGGACTCGGCATCGACCTCGACGATGCGGGCCGCAGGGGCTTGGGCCGCAGCCGGGCCCGGGGCGGGTTTGCCGCCTATAATGTGTTTCACCTGCGTGACGAATGTGTAAGCGGTTGATTTGTCTGAAGTTTAAAGGACACGGCCCGGCTCGGCGCGCAGCATGGTGGATGCCCCGGTGCGTAGTGCGCAGTTTGCAAGGCTGCACGACACGCCAGTGGCTGACGCATCGAATGACCGAAACACGGAATACAGGCCGACACTGACTCCATCAGAGCGCAGTGCCCGGCGGATCAAAGCGAAATCATGTGGGTTGTACTGGCTTGGATATCGTCCCTGTGGCAGGAGCGCCAGCGCCTGCCTATGGCACGAAAAACGCCGGAAACGCCCAACCGGAAAGCGCCAACAGCTCCTCTATTGATAGCTGACAGCCCCGCCATCCGGCTCGCCCCCATCCACGCCCCTCCTCCCCGACCACGCGGCTGACCGGCCCCGTGGCCGCGGTGTGCCCGGCCCTTTCCCTTTCTTTGGTTTCGATGCGCCAGTCCAGGCATTGACCGCCCCTCACGGGGTGTTTGTTGGGACATGAGACGCGGGTCGCGCCATGCGCGCCCGCACAAGAACAACGCATTGAAGCAAAGGACACGCATCATGAAACGGATGCTCATCAACGCCACGCAGCCCGAGGAACGCCGCCTGGCCATCGTCGACGGCCAGAAGCTGCTGGACTACGAGATCGAGATCGAAGGGCGCGAGCAGCGCAAGGGCAACATCTACAAGGCCGTCGTGACGCGCGTCGAGCCGTCGCTGGAGGCCTGCTTTGTCGACTACGGCGAGGACCGCCACGGCTTTCTGCCGTTCAAGGAAATCTCCAAGCAGTACTTTGCCGAGGGCGTCTCGCCCAGCCAGGCCCGCATCCAGGACGTGATCAAGGAAGGCCAGGAGCTCATCGTCCAGGTCGAGAAGGAAGAGCGCGGCAACAAGGGCGCGGCGCTGACCACCTTCATCAGCCTGGCCGGGCGCTACGTGGTGCTGATGCCCAACAACCCGCGCGGCGGCGGCGTCTCGCGCCGCATCGAGGGCGAGGACCGCGCCGAGCTCAAGGAGGCGATGGACCAGCTCGAATACCCCAAGGGCATGAGCATCATCGCGCGCACGGCCGGCATCGGCCGCTCCGCGCCCGAGCTGCAGTGGGACCTGAGCTACCTGCTGAAACTGTGGGGCGCCATCGACGGCGCGGCCAAGGCCGGCAAGGGCGCCTTCCTGATCTACCAGGAATCGAGCCTGGTGATCCGCGCCATCCGTGACTACTTCAACAGCGACATCGGCGACATCCTGATCGACACCGACGACATCTACGAGCAGGCGCAGCAGTTCATGGCGCATGTGATGCCCGAGCATGCCGCGCGCGTCAAGCGCTACCGTGACGACGCGCCGCTGTTCTCGCGCTTTCAGATAGAGCACCAGATCGAATCGGCCTACGCGCGCACCGTGCAGCTGCCCTCGGGCGGCGCCATCGTCATCGACCACACCGAGGCGCTGGTCTCGGTGGACGTGAACTCGGCGCGCGCCATCAAGGGCGGCGACATCGAGGAGACCGCCACGCGCACCAACCTCGAGGCCGCCGACGAGGTGGCGCGCCAGATGCGCCTGCGCGACCTGGGCGGCCTGATCGTCATCGACTTCATCGACATGGAGGAGAGCAAGAACCGCCGCGAGGTCGAGAACCGCCTGCGTGACGCGCTGCGCCAGGACCGCGCGCGCGTGCAGTTCGGCACCATCAGCAAGTTCGGCCTCATGGAGATGAGCCGCCAGCGCTTGAAGCCCTCGCTGTCCGAGGGCGCGCACATCCGCTGCCCGCTGTGCGACGGCACGGGCCATGTGCGCGACACCGAGGGCTTTGCGCTGCAGATGCTGCGCATGATCCAGGAGGAGTCCATGAAGGACAACACCGCCGCCGTGCACTGCCAGGTGCCGGTGGAGGTGGCGAGCTTCCTGCTCAACGAGAAGCGCAACGAGATCGCCAAGATCGAACTGAGCAAGCGCGTCTCGGTCATGCTCATCCCCAACAAGTCGCTGGAGACGCCGCACTACAAGCTCGAGCGCCTCAAGCACGACGACGCGCGTCTGGACAACCTGGACGCCAGCTACAAGCTCGCCGACGTGGCCGAGGAGCAGACGCGCATCACGCGCCGCTCGCAGGAGCCGACGAACAAGCAGCAGCCCGTGATCAAGGGCGTGCTGCCCGACGCCCCCGCCCCCGTGGCCGAGCCGCGCCCCGAGGGCGCGCAGCGCGGCGGCGCGCGCGGCCAGGGCCAGCAGCGTGGTGCGGCCGCACCGGCGCCCGAGCCGGCACGCCCGGCACCGGCACCTGCGCCGGAACAGGGCTTCTTCGCCTGGCTCAAGAGCCTGTTCGGTTTTGGCCCGGCACCCGCACCGGCGCCCGTGGCCGCCCCCGTGGCGCAGCCGGCCGAGCCCGCGGCGCGCACCGAGCAGCGCCGTGACGGCCGCAACGGCGAGCGCGGCAACCGCCGCGGCGAGCGTGGCGGCAACCGCGAGGGCGGCAACGCCGAGGGCCGCGGCCGCCGTGGCGACCGCCAGACCGAGGGCCGCGAAGGCCGCGAGGGCCGTGACAACCGCGAGGCACGCAACGGCCGCGACGGCGCACGTGATGCACGTGAGGGCGCACGCGACAACGAGCGCCGCAACGAGCGCGCCGACGGCGAATCGCGCCGCGAACCGCGCGAGGGCCGCGGCAACCGCGAGCGCGGCGAGCGCACGCCTCAGCAGCAGCCGCAGCAGGCCGTGGCCGACCAGTCCATGAACGGCGGCGACAGCGCGGCCAGCACCACCGAGCGCAGCGAACGCGCCCCGCGCAACGGTGAACGTGGCGAGCGCGGCGAACGCCGCGAACGTGGCGAGCGCCGTGAGCGCGCGCCGCGCAACGAGGACGGCACCCCGACCGCGGACTTCGTCGACACGGCCCCCCTGGCCGCCCTGCCCGACCTCGACCTGACGCTGGGCGACGCGCCAGCGGCCACCACGCCCGAGGCACCCGCCGGTGGCGAGGAACGCCGTGAGCGCCGTTCGCGCGACCGCTACGGCCGTGACCGCCGCGAGCGTGGCGAACGCGGTGAGCGCGGTGAGCGCGGCCCGCGCAACGCCGAGGCCGCGCCCGCCGCGCCTCTGATGGACTTCGACCTGCCCGCTGCCCCCGCCGAGGCGCCGGCACCGCAGGCCGAGGCCCAGCCCGCGCGCCGCAGCTACTTTGCGCAGCCCGCAACGCCCGCCGAGGCACCCGCCGAGGCCGCTGCCGAGGCGCCCGTGACCGCGCCTGCCGCCGAGGAGGCACCCGCAGCAACTGCAGCACCGGCAGCCCAGGCCAGCGTGGCCGAGGCCGAGGTCGCACCCGCCCCGGCCCAGGCCGAGGTGGCGCCCGCCGCCGAGGCCCAGCCCGCCGCACCCCAGGCCGCCCCCACAGGCGCCCTGCCGCGCGTGCAGGGCTTCACGCTGCCCGTGGCGGCGCTGCAGCAGATCGCCCAGGCATCGGGCCTGGAGTGGATCAACTCCGACGCCGACAAGGTCGCCGCCATCCAGGCCGCCATCGCCGCCGAGCCCAAGCCCATCCATGTGCCGCGCGAGCGCCCGCCCGCCGTGGTGCTGGACGAAGGCCCGCTGGTGCTGGTGGAAACGCGCCGCGACCTGCGCGAGCTGCAGCTTCCGTTCGACCAGGAAGGCCGCGCCTGAGCGTGACCTTCACCCCCGCGCTGCCGGAGATCCTGGCAAGTGGTGTGCAGGCTGCGCACCACACCGCCGTCATCCCCGCGCAGGCGGGGATCCACGGCAGCGACGAAGGGGCCGCACGGGTGGCGCCTGGATCCCCGCCTGCGCGGGGATGACGGTCGAAGCGCTCGGCCGCTGCCCCGTGGCACATGGATCCCCCTGCCGTCGATGACGTGACATGCTGCCGCGCGGTGGGCCCATCGCAACCCAGCTCAACGTATCTTCAATACATCAAAACCATAGCTGCCTGCGCTTGACACACAAGGGCTAGGAGGCTGTCGGGCTTGGAGCGCCGAAAGCGAAAATCGGCCCCAGCGAGACCAGTTTTTGCCGGGTTTGCAGCCCAATAGCCAAGCTATTGGGCAAAAACACGGTGAAAAATGGGCCGCTGCGGTCGATTTGCAGCCGGCGATTTCCAAGTCCGACAGCCTCCTAGAGCCCGATTTGACCTGAAGTCTGGCAGCCTGGAGCCACGCATGCTGTTCCTGCTCTCCCCGGCCAAGTCGCTGGACTACGACAGCCCCCTGCCCGAGGGCCTGCCGCACACCGCACCCACCTTCATGGCGCAGGCCGCGCGGCTCATAGACGTGCTGCGCGAGAAGTCGCCGCAGGACATTGCCTCGCTCATGTCCATCAGCGACCCGCTGGCCGCGCTCAACGTCGCGCGCTACGCCGCCTGGCGTGCGCGCGCGACGACGGCCAATGCGCGCCAGGCCGTGCTGGCCTTCAATGGCGACGTGTACGAGGGCCTGCAGGCGCAGAGCCTGTCGCGCGCCGACCTGGACTGGGCCCAGCAGCACCTGGCCATTCTCTCGGGCCTGTACGGCGTGCTGCGCCCGCTCGATCTGCTGCAGCCCTATCGCCTGGAGATGGGCACGCGGCTGGCCACCGACGCCGGCGCCAACCTCTACCAGTTCTGGGGCAAGACCATTGCCGAGCATCTGAACCAGCGCCTCGCGGCAGACGTCACGCCGGTCGTGGTCAACCTGGCCTCGCAGGAATACTTCAAGTCCGTGGACCGCAGGACGCTCAAGGCGCGCGTCATCGAATGCGTGTTCGAAGATTTCAAGGGCGGCCAGTACAAGATCATCAGCTTCTACGCCAAGCGCGCGCGCGGCCTCATGGCGCGCTACGCCATCGAGCGGCGCGTGACGACCCCGCACCAGCTCGAGGGCTTTGACCTCGAGGGCTATGCTTTCGACCCCGGCGCGAGCACCCCCGAGCGCCTGGTGTTTCGCCGCAAGAGCGCCTGATACACGGAACATCGCCATGCCCCCATCCCAAACCGTCACGCCCGAGCTGCGCCAATGGATCATCGACCAGGCCGGCGCGGGCATCACCGCACCCGCACTGATCGCCGCCATGCAGGAGTCGGGCTGGAACGAGGATGTCGCCGTGCAGGCCGTCGAGGAGGTGCTGCGCGCCCATCTGGACGGCCTGGCGCAGTCCAGGGGCCTGCCCGCGGCCGTGCCCGTGCCGGAGCCGGACATTGCCGACTCCCCGCTGTGCATCGACGTGGGCGACCGCCAGGTCGAGGTGCTGATGGCCATGGCCAATCCGCGCGTGGTGCTGTTCGGCAACCTGCTCTCGCCCGAGGAGTGCCAGGCCATCATCGACGCCGCCCGGCCGCGCATGGCGCGCTCGCTCACGGTGCAGACGCGCACCGGCGGCCATGAGGTCAATGCCGACCGCACGAGCGACGGCATGTTCTTCCAGCGCGGCGAGAACGAGGTCGTCGCCCGGCTCGAGCGGCGCATCGCGCGCCTGGTGAACTGGCCCCTGGAAAACGGCGAGGGCCTGCAGGTGCTGCACTACCGCCCGGGCGCCGAATACAAGCCGCATTACGACTACTTCGACCCGGGCCAGCCCGGCACACCGAGCATCCTGCAGCGCGGCGGCCAGCGCGTGGCCACGCTGGTGATCTACCTGAACAACCCCGCCAAGGGTGGCGGCACGACCTTCCCCGACGTGCCGCTCGAGGTCGGCCCGCGCCAGGGCAATGCCGTGTTCTTCAGCTACGAGCGCCCCCACCCGAGCACGCGCACCCTGCACGGCGGCGCGCCCGTGACCGAGGGCGAAAAATGGATCGCCACCAAATGGCTGCGCGAACGTGAATTCATATAAAAATGGCCTCCAGCGCCCAGTGGACGGGCGCTAGCAGCTATTCAACAGATAGCACACCATGACCACCCCGGAACAATCCCAGCTCGGCCGCGCATCGGCCTACAAGGACCAGTACGACGCATCGCTGCTGTTTCCCCTGCCGCGCCAGCCCAAGCGCGCCGAGATCGGCATCACGGGCAGCGCGCCCTTCTTCGGCGCCGACCTGTGGACGGCCTACGAGCTGTCCTGGCTCAACCCGCGCGGCAAGCCGCAGGTGGCCATCGCCCACATCACCGTGCCCTGCGAGACGCCCAACATCGTCGAGAGCAAGTCCTTCAAGCTCTACCTGAACAGCTTCAACGGCACGCGCTTTGCGAGCGCCGACGAGGTGCGCGCGCGCATACGCCAGGACGTGAGCGAGGCCGTCTGGCGCGGCGCCGAGCATGGCGGCACCGTGGGCGTGCGCCTGGTCACGCCGGACCTCTTCGAGCAGGAGCGCGTGCACGAGCAGGAGGGCCTGCTGCTCGACCGCCTGGACATCGAGTGCACACGCTACCAACCCGCGCCCGAGCTGCTGACGGCCAACCATGACGAGGCCCCGGTGAGCGAGACCCTGGTGAGCCACCTGCTCAAGAGCAACTGCCTGGTCACGGGCCAGCCCGACTGGGGCAGCGTGCAGATCGAGTACAGCGGCGCGCAGATCGACCAGGAGGGTCTGCTGCAGTACATCGTGAGCTTTCGCGGCCACAACGAGTTCCACGAGCAATGCGTCGAACGCATCTTCATGGACATCTGGCAGCGCTGCCGGCCCATCAAGCTCGCCGTGTACGCGCGCTACACGCGCCGCGGTGGGCTCGATATCAACCCGCTGCGCACCAGCCACCCCATGCCGCTGCCGGACAACCGGCGCACGGCGCGGCAGTAGCCATAGCCATCAGAACAGCGGCGCCGTGAACGGGTCGGCCTGGGCGTCGCGCGCGGCCGCGTCGCCTTCGCGCACCAGCTGGCCCACGCGCACGCCCAACAGGCGCAGCGGCCTGTCCAGCGGCACGCGCTTGAGGCATTGCCCCGCCACGCGCCGTATCGCGGCCGCGTCCTGGGTGTACTCGGCCACGGTCTGGTCGCGTGTGGCGATGCGAAAGTCGTCGTAGCGCAGCTTGATGCCTATGGTCTTGCCCACATAGCCCTTGCGGTGCAGATCGTGCGCCACCTGCGTGCACAGCGCGGTGAAGATCTCGCCGAGCAGCGCCTTGTCGCGCACGGCGTGCAGGTCGCGCTCGAAGGTGGTCTCGCGGCTCATGGAGACGGGCTCGCTCTCGGTCACCACGGGGCGCTCGTCGCGGCCCCAGGCGGCGTCGTGCAGCCAGGCGCCGCTGCTCTTTCCAAACTGCGCCATGAGCCAGTCGCGCGGGCGCGCCGCGAGCTCGCCAATCGTGGTGATGCCGTGTTGCGCCAGCCGCTCGTTGGTCTTGGGGCCTATGCCGTTGATCTTGCGGCAGGCCAGCGGCCAGATCCTGTGCTGCAGATCCTCGGGCTGCACGATGGCGATGCCACCCGGCTTGTTGAACTCGCTCGCCATCTTGGCGATGAGCTTGTTGGGCGCCACGCCGATGGAGCAGGTCAGGCCCGTGGCATCAAGAATGCTCTTCTGGATCAGGCGCGCGAGCACGCGCCCACCCTCCCTCTGGCCACCGGGCACGCGCGTGAAGTCGATGTAGACCTCGTCCACGCCGCGGTCCTCCATCAGCGGTGCGATGTCGGTGATCACGGCCTTGAAGCGCTGCGAGAAGCGCCGGTACTCGGCAAAGTCCACGGGCAGCAGGATGGCGTCGGGGCACAGCCGCGCGGCCTTCATGAGGCCCATGGCCGAGCCCACGCCGAAGGCGCGCGCGGCATAGGTGGCGGTGGTGATCACGCCGCGGCCCACATAGCCCGACAGGCGCGGGAACTCGTGCAGTGGAATGTCCTGCAGCCGCCCCGCGTATGCGGCGAGCAGCGCATCGTCCTCGCGCCTGCGCCCTCCCCCTATGACCACGGGCAGGCCCTTGAGCTGCGGGTAGCGCAGCAGCTCCACGGAGGCGTAGAACGCATCCATGTCCAGATGGGCGATGCGGCGCGGCAGGTCGGGAGCGCAAGGGGCAACGGGTTCGGCGGTGGTCACGGCCGCCATTGTGGCGCGCGGCTCACAGCCCCTGCAGTGTGATCAGCACCAGCCCCACGAGCATCAGCACCATGCCGATCTTCTCGGGCCGCGTGAAGGCCTCGCTGAGCAGCCGGCGCGACACCAGGTAGCTGAACACCACCTCCACCATGCCCAGCGTGCGCACCGCCGCCGCGCCCTGCATGGCATAGGCCGTGAACCAGGCGAGCGACGCGGCCGCGCCCATGCTGCCGGCCACGAGCGACAGACGCCAGGCCGGCCACAGCGGCGCCAGGCCCCGCTCCGTGCGCAGCGCCACCCAGGCGCCCAGGCCCAGGGTCTGCAGCGCCTGGGCGATGAGCACGCCCCAGGCGCCCGACAGCCAGGGCGTCTCGGCCGCGAGGGCCAGCGCGCCGCCGCGAAAGCCCACCGAGGCGATCGCAAAGCTCGCACCACAGGCCAGTCCATAGAGCGCGGGCCGGCTGGCCCAGGCCGACAGTGACAGCAGCTGCCCGCGCGGCGGCAGCGACAGCAGCAGCACGCCCAGCGTGGCCACCACCATGGCGAGGAGCGCCAGGGGCGTGGGCAGCTCGTGCAGCAGCAGCGTGGCGAACAGCGCCACCTGCAGCACCTCGGTCTTGGACAGGGTCACGGCCACGGCGAAGTTGCGCTCGCTCATGGCCAGCAGCAAAAAGGCCGTTCCCGCGATCTGGAAAAAGGCCCCGAGCGCAATCCAGCCCAGGTAGGCCGCGCCGAACTGCGGCAGCGCCGGCGTGCGCTCGGGCCAGGCGTACAGCAGCGCCAGCCACAGCGCGGCAAACGGCAGGCCATAGAGAAAACGCACCAGCGTCGCGGGCAGCGTGCCCAGCTCCGCCGTCAGGTTGCGCTGGGCGGTGTTGCGCGCGGTCTGGGCCAGGGTGGCAAACAGCACCACCGGCACCCAGAGCCAGGGGAGTACGTCAGGGGATATGGGCATGAAAGGGAGACACGGGCAAGGCCCCGGAGCATAGCCAGCGCCCGCGCCTCACGCCGCGCCCATTGGCGAGGCCGGCCGGAGCGCATGGCGATGGCGCGTGCGGCACCTCAAGCAGGGCGCTGCGATCAATCCATACGCCGTCATCCCCGCGAAGGCGGGGATCCACCCCCAAAACCTCATCGGCTGGCGCGCCGGGCAGTGACCGTCATCCCCGCGCAGGCGGGGATCCAGGTGCCAGCCCGGCAATTGCTTCGTCACTGCTGTGGATCCCCGCATGCGCGGGGATGACGGAGGAGAGATGGCGCCGCAATGCGAGCCAACTCAGCCCCGCGGTGCCACGGGATAGGTGCCCGGCACCAGGATGGTCTTGTCCACGTTCTGGATATTGGTGTGGCCGCAAAACGCCATGCTCACGTCCAGCTCCTTGTGGATGATTTGCAAGGCCTTGGTGACGCCGGCCTCGCCGAAGGCCCCCAGGCCGTAGACCATGGCGCGGCCTATCATGGTGCCGCGCGCTCCCAGAGCCCAGGCGCGCAGCACGTCCTGGCCGCTTCGGATGCCGCCGTCCATCCACACTTCCAGCCTGTCGCCCACGGCGTCCACGATGGCCGGCAGCGCCGCGATCGACGAGGGCGCGCCATCGAGCTGGCGACCGCCGTGGTTGCTGACCACGATGGCGTCCGCGCCGTTCTGTGCGGCGAGCAGCGCGTCCTCGACCTCCATGATGCCCTTGAGGATGAGCTTGCCGCCCCACTGCTGCTTGACCCAGCGCACGTCCTCCCAGGACAGGCGCGGGTCGAACTGCTCGTTGGTCCAGGCCGCGAGCGAGCTCATGTCGGACACGCCCTTCACATGGCCCACCAGGTTGCGAAACGTGCGCCGCTGCGTGCCCGCCATCCCCAGGCACCAGCGCGGCTTGGTCATGAGGTTGACGATGTTCTTCAGCGTGGGGCGCGGCGGCGCCGTCAGACCGTTCTTGATGTCCTTGTGGCGCTGGCCGATGACCTGCAGGTCCAGCGTGAGCACCAGGGCGCTGCACTTGGCGTCCTTGGCGCGCGCAATCATGCGTGCCATGGCGTCGCGGTCGCGCATCATGTAGAGCTGGAACCAGAACGGGGCGCTGGTGTTTTCCGCTATGTCCTCGATGGAGCAGATGCTCATGGTCGAGAGCGTGAACGGAATGCCGAACTTCTCGGCCGCGCGCGCGGCATGGATCTCGCCGTCGGCATGCTGCATGCCCGTCAGCCCCACGGGGGCGATGCACACGGGCATCCTGGCCTGCTGGCCCACCATGGTGGTGGCGGTGCTGCGCCCCTCCATGTTCACGGCCACGCGCTGGCGGAACTTGATTTTCTGAAAGTCGCCCTCGTTGGCGCGATAGGTACCCTCGGTCCACGAGCCCGAGTCGGCGTAGTCGTAGAACATGCGCGGCACGCGGCATTCGGCCACTTGGCGCAGGTCTTCGATGCAGGTGATTTTGGAAAGGTCGGCCATCAAGGCTACTCCGGGAAGAATTTGCAAACGGCAGGCCACAGGGCCTGCTCCGGTGATGGTGGGTGGATCGCGGCTCGATGGTGGCTATTGCACCGGCACGGTCAGCGCGACACGCCGGTTTTCCTGGCGCGCGGCCTCGCTGGTGCCGGCCGCCACGGGGTACTTGGCGCCGAGGCCGCGCACCTCGATATGGTCGAGCGCGATGCCGGAATCGGCCAGCGCCTGGGCCACGGCCTGCGCACGGCGCAGGGACAGGCGCTCGTTGTACTCGGGTGCCCCCTGGTCGTCGGCATGGCCATCCACGCGCAATGTGCGCACGCCCACCTCGCTCAGGGCGCGGCCCATGTGCAGAAGCTTCCGGCGGCTCTCGTCGGTCACGACATCGGAGTCGAAGCCGAACAGCAGCTTGCCCGGCAACTGCAGCTCCCAGCCCTGCTCCGTCTGCACAAAGCCCTGCTCGCGCAGCACCTGGGCGCGGCGCGCCTCATCGCTCATGTGCGGCGCACTCTGGCAGGCGCCCAAGGCCAATGCGGCGGCAACCAGCCACAGCAGGCGCAGCATCCATGCACAAGGAGTTTGCTTCACCATCTCTTTACCCTCTCTACCTGTCCGTCGCACGCCGGCGCCGGCGTGCCTTCACCTCGTACATGGCGGCATCGGCGCCATGCAGCAGGGACTCCATATTGTCGCCCTGCTGCGGGAACACGGCCACGCCCGCACTCACCGAGGGCTGAATCACGCCGCCATCGGCCAGGACCAGGGGCTCGCGCATTGCGGCCACCACCCGATCCGCCATGGCCTGCGCTTGCGCCTGCCCCGTGGGCGCGGCCAGGATCATGGCGAACTCATCACCCCCCAGGCGCGCCGCCACGTCACCGCTGCGCACCAGCCCGTCTAGCCGCCTGGCCACCTCGACCAGCAGCGCATCGCCGGCGCCATGGCCGAGGCTGTCGTTGATGAGCTTGAAGCGATCGCAGTCCATGAACAACAGCGCCATGGGCTGATCCGTGTCGCGCGCATGCGCGATGGCCAACGGCAGTTGCTGCTCGAAGTTTGCGCGATTGGGCAGGCCGGTCAGGCTGTCGTGCAGGGCCAGATGTGTCAGCGCCTTGTTCTTCTGCTGCAGCAGTGCTTCGCGATCCTCCAGCTCGGCCAGCAATGCGTTGAAGTCATCGCCCAGTTCGCGCAATTCGGCCAGGCGTGCCGGCGGCACGCGTTGGCCCTTGGCATGGTCGCGCCGCACCGCGCGCGCCACCTGCGCCAGCGCCTGCAGCGGCGTGACCATGTCGCGCAACATGCGCCGCGCGAGCAACAGGCCCACGGCGCCGCTGACGGCCAGGCAGGCAAGCAGCGCCACCAGCCCCGCGATCAGGAAATTGAGCAGCGCCTGGCCATCGCCGTGCAGCTCGACCTCGCCCACGGGCCTGCCCTCGTACACGATGGGCGCGACCGCCGGGGTCAGCAGCGTCATGCGCGCGAGCGCATACCCGGTGCGCTCGCGCAGGCTGGGGTCACTGCCGCGCCAGCGTGCAAACACGGCCCCGCGTGCATCGCGCACGACGGCGTGGGCCACGCCCTCGCGCGCCAGCATGTGGGCCAGGGTCTGATCGGCCGCCTGCACGTCCTTGAAGACCACGGCGGCCTCGACCGTGTAGGCCACGGAGCGCGCCATCAGCTGCAGATTGCTTTGCTGGTGTACGCGCAGCGCCACCAGCGCCACGACGAGCAGCAGCGACCCGGCCAGTGCCATGGCCATGAGGGCCATGCCCAGATGCGCGCGGCGCACCACGCCGCGTAATGTCGTATTCCTTCCCACTACCGCGCCCGCCGACCCTTCAGGTGGATCCCTTGCGCCGCGCGAGCTGCAGCACACGCGGATTCACACGCACGCCGCTGCGCGCCACGGAATCGAGGTTGGTCTCGAACGTCACGCCGCCCGCGCGAACGTCCAGGCAGAACATGCAGCCGATCAGGCACAGCTCCTGCCGCTCGCTGATGGACAGCAGCGGTTGCGCCTCCAGGCGCGCGCGCAGCTCGCGCCAGGCCGCGTCGTCGAGCATGCCCGCGTAGATGCCGTCGCACAGTTGCAGCAGCTCGGCATCGTCGAGCCGCATGCGCCGCACCTGCACGCTGCGCTCGCCGGGCAGCGTCCCGCCCTTGAGCAGCTCATCGGCGTATTCCGTGGGGCCGACCACGCACAGGCGCACGACGGGCGAGGCCGATGGCCAGCGCGTGTAACCGAGGATGCCGAGCACCGTCTGGGCCACGGCCTGCGACCGCTCGTCGGTGACGATCTCCTGGGCACGCAACGGGGCGCCCGTGAGCCACAGCGCGCACAGGGCAGCCAGCGCCGCGGCCTGGCGGCCGCCCACCCATGTCGGCAGGAACCTCGCGAATATCACCACACCACAGCCTCTCTCCACACAAGTGGCCAGTGTAACGGCCGGGCCGATCGGGCCTTGTCAACCGCCGCGCACGCCCGCGCCGCGCACCTCGAACTGCAGCCGGTCGAGCAGCCGGCCACGCGCGTCGCGCAGCTCCAGCCGGTGGCGGCCGGGCCAGGGCGGCCAGGCCTGTTGCGCGCCGCGGCCCACGGGCCGGCCGTCGATGTACCAGCGCAGCCCGGGTGTGGCGCCCGCGGCCCGCAGCTGCAGGCGCTGGTGCGCGGGCGGTATGTCCGGGTCCAGCGCCAGCACGCTGCCCGGCGCAGGTGCCACGATGCGCGCCGGGCCACCGGCCTGATCGGCGGCCATGGGTTTGAAGCTTTTTTGGCCTCCAGCACTTGCTGCATAAGCGCTGGCAGCTTCACTATTCATAGTGAAAACGGCCTGCTCCGTGCCACGCAGAAACCATTCCTGGCGCGCGCTCTCGAGTCCTTCGGCAAACCGCACCGGCTGGTGCACCAGGCCGGCCGGCGGCCGCGGTGCGGCGCTGGCCTCGCGCCGGTGCAGGTGGGCCATCACCTCGGCCCAGACGGGCGCGGCGCCGCTGATGCCGCTGACCTCGTGCATGGGGCCGCCGCCCGCGTTGCCCACCCACACGCCCACGGTGTAGCGCGCCGACCAGCCCAGGGCCCAGTTGTCGCGCATGTCCTTGCTGGTGCCGGTCTTCACGGCCGTCCAAAAGCGCGTGTTGAGCACGCTGTCCGCGCCGAAGGTGGGCACGCGCGCCTGCGCGTCCGCCAGCATGTCGCCCACGATGAAGGCCGCGCCCGCATCGATCGCCTGCGTGAACGGCGCGCGCCTGCCGGGCGCGGTGACGGTGTAGGCCACGGGCCCCAGGCGCCCGCCGTTGGCCAGCGCCCGGTAGGCGTTGGTCAGCTCAAGGAGCCGCACCTCGCTGCTGCCCAGGGCCAGGCTGTAGCCGTAGTAGCCGCCCGACTCGGCCAGCGGCAGGCCCAGGCGCCGCAGCTGCTCGAAGAAGGCATCGGGCGTGACCATGACCAGGGTGCGCACGGCCGGCACGTTGAGCGAGGCCGCGAGCGCCTGGCGCACCGACACCCAGCCGCTAAAACGCCGGTCGTAGTTCTGCGGCATGTACAGGCCACCGGCCGTGGGAATCTGCGCGGGCGAGTCGTGAATGAGCGAGGCGGCCGTCAGGCGCCGCTCGGCGATCGCCTGGGCGTACAGAAAGGGCTTGAGCGTGGAGCCGGGCTGGCGCGGCGCGAGCACGGCATCGACCTCGGCCGCGCGGCTCAGGGGGCCGGACGAGCCCACCCAGGCCAGCACCTCGCCCGTGGCGTTGTCCAGCACCACGAGCGCGCCGTCCTCCACATGGCGCCCGTGCAGCTCGCGCAGCTGGCGCTCCAAGGCCTGCCGCGCCACGCGCTGCAGCGGCGCACTGATCGACGAGTGCAGGCGCTGCGGCGCGCCGCCCTCTGCGCGCACAGTGCTCTGGCGCAGCAGCTGGCGCGCGAAATGCGGGGCGATGCCCTCGCTCGCGTCCCAGGCGCGGCGCTCGAGCGCGCCTGCGGTGAACAGCGCGAGCGTCTCGCAGTCGGCGCCCTTGTCCATGTCGCGCAGCACGCCGCAGGCACGCCGCGCGACCTGCGCCGGCCTGGCATTGGGCGCACGCACCAGGGCCGCGGCCACGGCGGCCTCGCGCGCGTCCAGGCCATGGGCGGCCTTGCCGAACAGCGTGCGCGAGAGCGCGTCCAGCCCCACGATCTCGCCGCGAAACGGCACCAGGTTCAGATAGGCCTCGAGGATCTGGTCCTTGCGCCAGTGGCGCTCGAGCCGCTTTGCGGCCACGGCCTGGCCGAGCTTTTGCGCCACGCTGCGCCCGCCGCTGCCCGCGCGCCAGTCCTCGTCGAGCAGGCCCGCGAGCTGCATGGTGATGGTGGAGGCGCCGCGCGTGCGCTCATGCCACAGATTGGCCCAGGCCGCGGCCGACACCGCAGCCCAGTCCACGCCGCTGTGCTCGTAGAAGCGCCGGTCCTCGCTGAGCAGCAGCGCCTGGCGCAGCGCGGGCGAGATCTCTCCAAGCCGCAGCCACTGGCCGCGGCGCACCTTTGCGTCGGTGCGCAGGCGCTGGATCACCTCGCCTTCGCGCGAGAGCACCAGGGTCTCGGACGAGCGAAAGTCCGCGCGCACCTCGTCAAAGCCCGGCAGCGCCCAGGCGCGCAGGGCCGCCGCCGCGAGCCAGAGGGCGACGGCCGCCCGGCGCATCAGCGCTCCACGGCCCTGGCGCGCAGGAGCGCCGCATCGCACCAGCGCTGCGCGACCCGGGGCGAGGTGGTGCACACGGCGTCATGCGTGGCCGTGGCCACGGCGCGCTCGAGCAGCTGGATGTCGGCCTCGTGCTGGCGCGCCACATGCGGGTCCTCGAAGAAGATGGCGCGCTGGCAGCGGCGCTCGAGCACCAGATCGGCGATCTGCGCGTCGCCGCCCAGCGGCCCGCTGTTGAAGCGATCCACCCAGGGCTGGTCCGCGGGCCAGCCGCGGCTCCAGGCCAGTTCGTTGAGGCGCTGGCCCGTGGTGCCCGTGGCCACGCGCCGGCCAAAGCGCGAGAGCAGATCGAAGTTGCGCGCGGCAAAGTCGAGCATGGTGGCCTTCATCGCGTCGTGCGCGATCAGCGCCAGGGTCTGAGTGCCATGGTCGTGAAAGCGGTCGGCATGGCGGTCGGGGGCCAGGCCGGCATGCACGCGCTCCATCTCCACCCAGTCGCGCGCGCTGGCCACGGTGGACAGAAAGGGCTTGCCGTGGATCACGCATTGGCGCTTGAGCGCCAGCGCCTCGGGGAAGATGGACGAGGGGTCCACGGGGTCGATGAGGTAGATGGCGCCATCGAGCGTGCGGCCCGGCTCCGCCATGCCCACCACCTCGGCCACGAGCTTCATGAGCCCCCCGTCGCGCCCATAGGGGTAGCGCAGCAGCGGCGCATGGCCGCGCAGCATGCCGGCGGCGGCGATCGCGTCATAGGTTCGGCCCACGGCATGCAGGCCGAGGTCGAGCTCGCGCATGCCCGCTTCGCAGGCGCGCAGCAGGGCGAACAACGCGGCGTCCTCGGTCTGATGGTGCAGGCGGTTGGCGGCCAGGCCCATGCGCATGGTGGTGCTTCCTTTGCTGTCTGACAAACGGACATCCATGGTACGCGCCGCGCCGCCCCCCGAGCCGCTCGTGCGCCGCAGAAGATGCCCGGCCCAATGCACAGGCACATGGACTGCGGTCGCGCGAAGCCCTGGGTTCGGCCCTCCTGCTCACCGCATTCGAAGACCTGCGCGCACTGTACGGGGGCGGTGTGACGCCCGCATGACTGCGGGGCGGACCGGGACCTCACCAGGCAACGACCAGGCTCTGCTGCTCCGCCCCGGGATAGACGGCCTGGTAGCCGAGCTGCGCCTGCAGCGCGGGCGACTGCCATTCGCGGTTGCGCTCGCTCAGGTAGTTGAAGAACAGCGTCGGCCGCGGGTGCGCCGAACGGGCGATCACGCGCTGCACGGCCTCGCGGTCCGGGTGGCCGAACTGCGCGCCATTGCTGCTGAACAGATAGCGCGGGCTGGTTATCAACGCCATGAGCTCGTCGGTGGTGTTGCCCTTGCTGCCATGGTGGGCGAGCTTCACGGCATCGACGGCGAGCCGCTCGATTCCGCGCGCGGCCAGCAGCCGGCGCAGCGACGCGCAGACCATGTCCGGGTGTGCATCGGCCAGGAACAGACAGCTCTTGCCCGCATGTTCGGCCAGGAAGGCGATGCTCGAGCCATTGGCCGCGGCGCTGTCGGGCTTGGACTGCTTCTGCAGCAGGCGGTCAAGCTCGGGCGTGCTGCCCAGCAGTCCCTGCCCGGGCAGGTAGCGCTTCTGCGTGGCCAGATGCTGCCAGGCGGCGTCGAGGTCGCCGGGATCGAAGGCGCCCGCGATGTCCTTGCGCCAGGCGGCGCGCATCTTCTCGAGCTTGTGCGGGCCGGGCGAGAGCAGCGTGAGCCGCAGGCCGCCGGCCAGAACGCGCTCGGGCAGCGGCCCCGCGTCGGGCACGACCACGGCATGGCCGTCGAAGGCACCGTTCCACTGGCCGTCGTCCAGGCGCCGCGCCAGCAGCGCGCTGAAGTACTCGCCCTGCTTGCCGCCCAAGAGGCCATGGGCCTGCTCCAGATGGCGCCAGCCGTTGAACCAGCAGTCCTTGACGACGAAAGGCCAGGGCCGGGGGGTGGCGAACAGCCGCACCAGTCCGTCGATATGGTCGGTATCGACATGGGTGAGCACGATGAGCTCGAAGCGCCGATCGCCGGCCGGCAGCCGCGCCAGACGCTGATCCAGCGCCTCGAACGCGCCTATCGGGCCGCCGTCTATGAGCAGCCGGCGCGTGCGGCGCGCGTCGCCGTATTCGACGAACAAGCAGTCGCCGTGCAGCGCGGGCAGCATCTCCACGCGCATGAAGGCCGTCGACGGGTCAGCCTGGGTCATTGCAGCCTCCAGTCGGCGTCGCCAAACGCCACCACGCACAGGGCCATGGGCACGCTCTCGAGCAGCGCGGCGCGCTTGGCGTCGCGGATCAGCTCACCCAGGTAGGGTTTGGCCTTCGCATCGCGCGCCGTCAGCGCGGCCAGGATCAGCTCGCCCACGCGCACCGCATGGGCGCCGAACACGGTGGCAATCGTGGAGACCACGACCGCCGCGCCCGCCTGGCGGAAGAAGCGCACATGGCTGGAAAAATCCTGCGCCGTGCCCGCGACGTCGCAGCCGAGCAGAAACACCAGCGGCGGCGGCCCTCCCGCGGCGCGCACGTAGTCTCCGGGCAGGTCCAGCGTGTAGAGCTTGTTGCCGCCGATCTCGAGCAGCACATCCTCTTCCTTGCCCTCGTTGTGTGGGAAGGCCACGAGCAGCGCGGGATGGTGCTCCGATACCAGCCTGCGCCATGCGTCCCAGTCGCCCGCGAGCGCCGGGGCATGGCCCAACCCCGCCCGCAGCGCCTCGACGAGCGGCTGCACCTGGGCATCCTGCACCTCGCGGCTGTGGCCGAGCACGGCGCCGCTGCCCAGCGCGAGCCGGTCGCGGCCCTCGCCGGCCTCGGCCAGCACGGCCACCTGGGCACCCTCGGGCAGGCGCGCGCGCGGGTCGAACAAATGGCGCTCTATCACCTTCTTCAGGCCCCAGAAGCCCATGGGGCAGACATGCGCGCGCGGGTTGGCGCTGCGCGCGCAGCCGGCCGGGCAGCACCCGTCCTGCAGGGCCTGGCGGTGCTGCGGGCAGAGCGTGGCGTCGGGGCTGGGCGCGTTGTAGTCGTACATGAACTCCAGCGGCACGACGGCATCGGGGCGCGCGCTGACCACCTGCACATGGCTCACCGCGGGGTCGCCGACGTCGAAGCCATCGCTGGCGAGCGGCTTGAGCTGGTCGCGGTAGAGCAGCGAATACAGGTTCGCACCCACGCGCGCGAGCCGCGTGAGCAGGCGCGGGTTCTCGCCCTGGTCGAGGCCCTCGTCATAGTCGGCCACGCTCAGCGCCACGGCCGAGAGCAGGTCGTTGATCTTGCGCACGGGACTCTCGATGCCCTCCAGGCTGCAGGCCCAGGCGCGCCCCCCGGCCACGCCCGTGGCCAGCGGCGTGCCGGCGGCCGTGTGGTTGAGCACCAGCGCCAGGTCGAACTGACGCCTGCTGCCCAGGTCGGACCAGTCCTGGCGCACCTGGGCCTCGTCCTCGAGCGTGATGCCCGCGCCGCCGGCCTGCGCGGTCGCGCCGTCGAGCACCTCGGTCCTGAGCAGCACGGTCTGCAACACCCTGCCCCGGTGCAGCACGGACAGGCGCGCGGCGAAGGCACCGGCCACGCGCGGCGTGAACACAAAGCGCGCGGCGCTGCTGTCGCCCGTGCGCGGCAGGTGGACTTCGCGCAGCAGCGGCGCGTCGAACTGCCGCGGCTCGTGCAGCACGAGCTGCAGCCTGTGGCCGGACTCGCTCGCGGGCAGTCTGTCCTCGGGGAAGGCCGTGGGCGCGGCCACGCTGTCCGCGCGCCTCGGGCCGATGTGGATGCGCACCTGCACCGGCACGCCCACGGTGTAGGCCCTGCGCTCGCGCGCGAAACGCTGCCCGCGCCGGCAATAGCTTTGCTGCTGGATGTGGCGCGGCACCGGGGCCTGGCGCTCGGCGGCACGCTCGGCCTCGGCCAGGCGCTGGTTCAGCTCGGCGATCGCCGTGGCCTCGCCGGCCTCGCTCCTGAATTCGTAGAGATCGCGCGCCGCCTCGATGGCATTGGCCAGCTCCGCGGGCGCCAGCGCACCGGCGCCGGGGGGCGGTGCGCCCATGGCCGCACCGACGGGGGGCGCGCCGGCGCCGGCCGGACTCCTGCGCAGCAGCTCCAGCGATCGCTCCGACAGCTCCAGCCTGGCGCCCGGCGCCATGCGACGCAGGCGCTCGGTGGCGCGGGTGACGCTGCGCTCCAGGCGCGCACGCTCGAGCAGGCCGGGCTCGGCGACCAGCAGCGCACCATCGCCAAACGCCGCCTTCAGCGCCTGATCGATGGTCAGGTTGTGCGACAGCGCAAAGCCAAAGCCATCGAGCCTGCCGGCGAAGTCCTGCAGCGACTCGCCCGCGTCGAGCACGGCCACGCCGTCGGCAGACACGCGCGACGCGAGCGCGCGCAGCAAGGCCCCTTCCCTGTCCGGTGGTTCGGTGCGCAGGCCGGCGACCAGCACCAGGCCGCAGCGCAGCGTCAGCCGGCTCGCAAGCAGCCTGGCCAGCGCATCGCCCATGCCCGCGCCCACGACCAGGACCTCGAAGCGCGAGACGGCACGCGAAGCCTCCCGCACGCGGATCGGCCAGTCGCCGGGCTTGCCCTGCTGGCGCTGCGCCAGCGCCTCGCCCAGCGGGTCGCCGGGCAAGGTGGCCATGGTCACGGGCCAGCGCCAGTCTGCCCTGCCATCCGCCGCAAACCGGGTGCTGACGAAGACCCCCGCCGCCGCGGCAGCGGGCCGCGCCAGAATGCCCGCCACGGCCATGAGGCGCGCCATCTCACGCGCCTGCCCCTGCAGGGCCAGCCGTGGCGCCTGGGCCCTGCCATTGACCCATGCGCGCCAGAGCCGGGCGAGCATGTCGGCCGCCGGGGCCGGCAGGTCGGCGGCGCGGCGCCGGCCGGCCCGCATGACGGCCAGGCGCGGCACGGTGGCGCGCGCGGGGCGCCTGGGCAGCCGCCAGGGCAGGATCAGCGAATGCGGGTCGATCGCGTCGGCAAGCAGACGCTGCAGCTCGCCCTCGAGCCAGCCATGCCCATCGTGTGCGGCGGCCAGGCGGTCGGCGCCGAGCGCCGCCAGCGCCCCCAAGGCCGCGAGCGCCGCGGGCAAGGCGTCGTCACCAAGCCCCAGGCTCCATTCGTCCAGCAGAAAATCGCCCATGTCGCGCTCCCTCGCCGCGTCATGGCTCGGCTGTCACCGCGGCCAGGCCCGCGCCGATGTCGATGGCACTCGCGCGCGGGCGATGCACGGCGCCGCGCCGACCATGGGCCGGCCGCCCGAGTTGTCCATCGACTGCCATCTGCCTGCCCTCCGCGCCATCCCCATGGATGGGCCGGGACCATGGTAGGTCCGCCCCCGCGCAAACACAAGAAAGCCGCGCATCCGCGGCGCGGCGGGCGCCTACAGGCCGGCTTGGCCTGCGGGCACCCTCATGGGCACGCCAAACCCCTGAGAGTTGTGCCGCGTGCCGTCGTCGAAGCGCAGCTCGCGCTCGGGCCAGCGCATGGCGGCGAGCTTGAAGCGCCGGGCCGGGTCCTCGCCCTGGTGGCGCGCGAGCCAGCGCCCGCCCACCGAGTAGTCCACGCAGAACACATTGCCGCGCAGGCCATGCCAGGCCAGCGGCGCGGTGTGGCCGAAGAGGTTTTCCGCCTGCGGGCCATGGGCCGGGGCGTCGCCGGGCTGCAGGCGGCGCCAGTAATGGCCGACGATGACGGCCTGCTCGTCCGCGTAGTCGTTCCACCAGGCCACGCGCTCGACGAAGCGCCACTTGCCGCCCGCGTAGAAGGGCGTGCGGCATTCACGCTCCACACCGGCCGTGAGCACCTTGAGCGGGTTGACCATGGACTTCCCGAGCTCGCGCTCGCTGTGCGCGGGCAGAAACGGCGGGCGCCGGTCGTGGTCCTCCAGGCTGTGCGGCCATTGTTCGCGCTCCTGCTGCACACGGCCCGCCACATTGCTGGCCAGCGCCTGGCGCGCCGCCAGGTCCTCGTACTCGTCATAGGCGCCGCGCGCGCTGCCCGCGGTCAGGGCGCGCGCGGTGGCGATCTGCGGCGCCATCCAGGCCGCATGGACCACGCGCAGGTCGGCGCGCTCGAGTGCGATCGGCAGCCGGCCCAGCTCGGCGAGCATGGCCGGCGCCTCGTCCATGGGCAGGCGCGCAAACGGCGCATACCTGGGCGCATCGGACGCCATGCGGCTGTCGAAGTACCAGCCCGAGCCGTCCTTGGCGTCGCCGCGCAGCAGGTTGATCTCGTGGTTGCCGAGCACCGCCAGGGCCTGGCCGCTCGCGAGCATGGGCAGCACCAGGCGCAGCACCGCGGGGCTGTCGGGACCTCGGTCGCAGAAGTCGCCCACGAACACCAGGCGCCGCCCCTCGGGGTGGCGGCCCGCGTCGTCATAGCCCAGGTGCGCGAGCAGCTGCCGCAGGGCCCCGATCTCGCCGTGGATGTCTCCGACGATGTCGAGGGGCCCCTCGGGCAAGCGCTGGACCAGGCTCATGGTGGGTATGGGTAGTGACATGTGGATACATCATCCTAGAAACCGCAGTTGACCGCTGACAACCCTTGGGAATGCCGCATGAACTCTGACCTTGCGCCACTTCAGAACCTTCACCTTCTAGGTGAGGGCGCTATGCACCTGCCAGCACCGCGCTCGGCGCGCCATGCGGCGTTACTCCTCCTTGCGCACAGGAGTGCGCTGCGTCGTCACGCCTTGCCTGGCACACCGATCACGGCACTGGCAGGCGCATCCAACTGCGGTTTCTAGGATCATGCCCGGTTTGCCGCTACCCGCCTGTCGCTAGGGTTGCACCACCTTTACGCGCGCATTGGGCGCGGCGCCGAACATGTCGGGCGCGTACAGCGCCTCCACGCGCGTGGGCGGCAGCGCGAAGTCGCCAGCGTTGTTCAGGCGCAGCGTGTACTGCAGCGTCACCCGGCCCTTGGGCAGGTACTCGTAGTAGCTGCGCAGGGCCTCGAAGCCGCGCTCCTCGAACGCGGGCCAGCCGTTGCCGCTATTTTTCTCGCCCTGGGTGGCGATGGCCGAGTCGCGCCCCAGGCCGGTGCCGAGGATGGTGGCGCCGGCCGGAATCGGGTCAGTGATGGCCACCCAGGTCATGTCCGCCTGGCTCGTGACCTCCAGCGTCACGCGCAGCACGTCGCCGCGCGTGTAGCTGCCCGCGGGCAGGCCCGGATTCGCCTGCTCCACGGGCGTGACGCTGCGCCGGATGGCAAAGCCCGCAGTCACTGCATCCTTGAGCGGCACGGCCGCCACCGACTGCAGCGTGAGCCAGGGCCGGCCCGCCCCCTGGTGCGTGACGGCCAGCCGCTGGCTGCCGGCCCAGGGCAGGAACATGGTGTTGTTCTGGAACATGCCGGGCGCGGTCGGCGCGCCGAACGCGCTGGCCTCGTGCGCCGCACCCGCGGCGTCCGCCGCCGCACGGCGCGTCACCCTGGCCCAGTCGACGCTGGCGCTCTCGCCGCCCATGCGCGCGCGCGTGGTGCCGGCGACGGGCGTGGCCTCGAGCTGCGCGCCGAACCGCGCGAGCGCCAGTCCACCCCACAGGTTGGCCGTGGTGGTGGGCCAGGCACCGCCCTGCTGGCGCGCGATGAAGCCCGTGGCCAGCCGGCCCAGCTCGTCCTTCCAGGCCGGGTCATCGAGCACGGCGAGCAGCAGGCGCGCGCCGTTCACGTCGGCGTTCTGCATCAGCCACCACCAGGCGTCATCGCGCTCGGTGGCAAAGCCCAGGCGGCTGCCCTGGTAGGACAGGCGCGCGCGCAGGATTAGCGTGGCCTCCTGCAGGCGCTGGGCGCGCTGCGGAATGTCGGGCATGCGCCGCAGGATATTGAGCCAGTCGATCACCGCATGCGTGGGCCATTGATTGGGTGTGATGGACAGGCTCGTGAGCCAGCGCGCCTGCGCCTTGCCGTAGCGCGACAGCGCCTCGATGGCGGCGAGCTTGCGCAGGTCCAGATCCTTGCGCGGCGCCCAGAAGTCGCGCTCTATGCGCCCCTCGACAAAGGCCGTGAGGCCCTGCTCGAGCGGCGCGCGCGCCTCGGGCGGCAGGGCCAGCTCGGGCGTCAGGCGCGCGGCCTCGTGCGCGGCCGCGAGCAGATAGGCGCTCAGCGTGTCGCTGCCGCGGTCGGCACTGCCGGCCTGGGGCGGGAAGTAGTAGGCCAGGCCGTCGCCATCGAGATACGTGGGCAGCCTGGCGACAAGCTTGTGCCAGGCCTGGGCATCGGCCAGCCCCAGGGCCTTGCTGGCCTGCTGCTCCAGGCAGGCATGGGGGTAGCGCGCCCACCAGTCGCGCACGCCGGGCAGTCCTGCGGCCAGGCCCGGCTGCAGCGCCAGCGCCACGCCCCCGCGCCCGGGCAGCGCGAGCGCGGGCGGGGCCACGTCCACTGCGTATTCGCCGTCGATCTGCACCAGCGTGGCCTGCTGCACCGACAGCGGCACGGCCGGCACCAGGCGCTGGCTGGCCTTGAGCGCGTCGCGCGCGCCGCCCACGGTATCGCGCGCCTCAATCTCCCAGAGCAGGGCCTGGGCGCGCGTCTGCTGCGCCGGGGCGGTGACGTCCCAGGCCAGCTCGCGCGCCTCGCCCGCGGGAATGTCCACGGTCTGTGGCGCGAGCGTGAGCAGCGTGGCACGCGGCGCGACCTCCACCTTCATGGCGCGGGCCGTGGTGTTGCGCAGCGTGAGCTGGGCGCGGAACTGGTCGCCTTCACGCACCAGTGGCGGCAGGCCGCTGATGATCTGCAGGTCCTGCGTGGCGCGGATCTGCGTGGAGCCGGTGCCGAACAGGCCCAGGCCCGAATCGGCCACGGCCACGACCTCGAAGGTGGTGAGCGCGTCGTTGAGCGGCACCGTCACCTTGGCCTGGCCCTGGGCGTCGAGCTTGACCACGGGTTGCCACAGGAGCAGGGTGTCGAGCAGCTCGCGCGTGGGCGCGCGCCCGCCGCCGCCGCCCGCGGGCACGGCCTTTCTGCCGTAGTGGCGCCGGCCGATGATCTCCATCTGCGCGGTCGATGTCTCCACACCCCAGGCACGGCGCTGCAGCATGGCGCCGAGCAGGTCCCAGCTGCGGTTGGGCATGAGCTCGAGCAGCGCCTTGTCCACGGCGGCCAGCGCCACCTCGGCACTCGCTGCGGGCTTGCCGTCCGGCAGCGTGGCGCTAATCGTGACCTGGGCCTTGCCGCGCACGGGGTAGCTGTCCTTGTCGGCCTTGACCTGCACGGCGATCTGGTGCGCCTGGCGACCCACGCGCAGCTCGGCCAGGCCCAGGCGGTAGGCGGGCCGGGACAGGTCCACCATGGCCGTGGGCGCGCGGTATTCGCGCCCGTCGTACCAGAACGCGCCCCACCATTCGCGCGGCGCCTTGTAGCCCCAGGTGAAGAAGCTGTACCAGGGCACCTCGTGCAGGCGCCCGCGCAGCACCAGCGCGCTCACATAGACATTGGGCGCCCAGTCCTCCTCGATCTTGAGCTCTATGGTCGGGTCCCGGCCGCTCAGCTGCACCACGCGCGTGCTGATCACGCCCTCGCGCTCCACGCTGACCAGCGCCGTGGCCTGGCGAAACGGCATGCGCAGCTGCAGACGCGCCGTCTCGCCGGGCGCGTAGTTCTTCTTCTCGGGCAGCAGGTCGATGCGGTCATGGTCCTGACCGCCAAACCAGAGTTCGCCGCGCCGCGTGACCCAGACCGACGACGCTGCCTGGGCCTCGTTGCCGTCCTTGTCGCGTGCGGTCACGATGAGCTCGACCTCGCCCGGCTGGTCGAGCTGGGCCTCGCACAGCAGCAGGCCGCGCGCGTCGCTCTTGCCCGTGCACAGCGTGCCCAGGTCCTTGGTTTCGACATGGTTGTCATAGCTGTAGAAGCCCCCCACCATGCGCTTGCGGCTCGTCGTCGTGCTGCGCGCAATGGCCTGCACGGCCAGCGGCACGCCGGCCTGCGGCCTGCCGGCCGCCGACAGCGCCAGCGCCTGCAGGCGCACGCGTTCGCCGCTGGCCACCCAACCCTCGGTCTTGACGCCGGCCACCACGGCCGCGGGCCACAGCGTGGTGCTGCTGCGCAGGGTCTGCAGCTCGCCATTGGGGTCGGCGTAGCTGGCCTCAAGCACCAGCTCCTGCGCCTGGTGGCCGCGCGGCAGCTCGTCGATGGTGACGCGGCCCGCGCCGTTGGCGTCCAGCGTCAGGGGCAGCTTGTCGGCGATCACGCGCGCGTCACTGTGCGCGTCATCGCCCTGATCCTGGTCCGCGTCGTCGCCAGGCTCGGGGGCATCGCGCCCGCGCGGGGGGGCAAAGCTGAACTCGTCGAAGTCGGCAAACTGCAGCGACCTGGCGCGCACCATGGCCGACACGCGAACCGGCAGGCGCGCCGCGGGCCCGCCCGAGACATAGTGGACCTGCACGTCGGCGTCCACGCTGCGCGCGCGCACCAGCGTCTGCGCGCCCACGGGGGCGATGCGCCCCTCGAACACGGGCAGGCGGAATTCCTCCACGCGAAAGCTGCCCGAATCAAGCAGGCGCCCGCCCTCCTCGCCACGGCCCTCGCGCAGCGCCACCTGGTATTCGCCGAGCCGCGCCGCCGGGGGCACGGCAAAGCTGCTCTCGGCCGACAGCCCGCCCGTGGCCGTCTTGCGCCAGGCCAGCGGCTGGGTGAACTGCTGGCCGCTGCCCACATGGGTGATGACAAGCTCGGCGGGGCGCGCATCGGGCAGGCCGAAGCCGCGCCCGGTCTGGCTGCGCAGCACATGCTTCATGGACAGGGTCTCGCCCGCGCGCAACAGCGTGCGGTCGAAGATGGTGTGCGCCACCGCGTCGGGGCGCGGCGCGCTGCTCGTGGGCACGTTGAAGCGCCAGGGCTCTATGCCGCGCTGCCAGTCGCTCCAGACAAAGGCCAGCTCGTCGCCGCTGCGCGCGCTCACGAAGTAGGCCTGGCGCCATGCGCCGCCATCGCCGCCTTCTTCGACCGATCCGCCGCAGGCGGGCGGCTCGCTGGCCAGGCCCGAAAGACGCGCCACGCCGTCGGCGCCCGTGCGCGCCGTGGCCAGCACCCTGCCGTCGCAGGCCGAGACCTGCACCTGCGCGCCCGCGACGGGCCGGCCCTTGTCCAGCGTGGTCACCCAGGCCACGGCGTTCTCGCGCCCGAGCTTGAAGTGCACGCCCAGGTTGGTGACGAGCACGCCGGTGCGCACGTACATGGTGCGCGGGTCGCCATGGCCGGCATCGAGCAACGAGCGGCCCAACAGCGGCGAGGCGATCTCCACCACCGAATAGCCCGGCGGCAGCGGTATGCCCACGACCTCGAAGGGGCGCGGGTCGCCGCGCTCGGGCCGCGGCAGGGCAAGCCGCTTCACGCCCGGCCGGCCCTGGAGCAGGGACAGCATGCGCGTCTGCACCTGGTCGCCCTGGTCGCCCCGATCGCCCTGGTCGCGCACATCCAGCGCCTTGGGCAGCGGCCCCTGCACGTCGCGGCGCGCCTGGGCGCGGTTGATGCTGAAGTCTTCATAGCGCTCGAGCCGGCGCATCCAGGCAATGATGTCGGCGTCCCTCTGTGGCTGCAGCGTGCCGACCTGGGCCGCACTGGCCGCACCGGCCGGGCGGGTCTGCCCCGGCTGCAGGCCCTGCACGGACAGATCGGCCTCCACGTTGCGCAGCGTGACGGGCAGCAGCGCCGGGCCATCGGGGCCCTCGGCGTAGCGCTCGACCACGCCGAAGGGCGCGGCGGCAAACTTGGCCAGCGGCGGCATGGCGCCTGTTGCCACCTGCAGCGGAAAGCTCTGCGCATTGGCCGGCACGCGGCCCGCCGCGTCCTTGAAGCCCGCGGGCAGCGAGAGCAGATACTGCGTCTGCGGCGCAAACGGCGCGGCAAACGTGACGCCATTGACCAGGGCGTCGCCCCTGCCTTCGCCCCCTCTTTCGCCCTCTGCTTCGCCCTCCATGGTCGGCGCCAGCGTCTGGTCGCCGCCCTTGAGGCGTATGTCCTGCGCCAGCCGGCGCGCCACGGGCGCGTTGAAGGTCACGCGCATGGGGCGCACGGGCAGGCAGGCGGACTGGGCGTTCTCGCGCTCGCAGCCGAACTCCACGGCAAAGGGCTGGCGCACCTTGAAGTCAAAGCGCTTCTCCACCGCGTTCGCCACGCCGCTGGGCGTGGCCACGCCCCGGCCATAGACCAGTTGCACCTGGCTGCCGGCCGTCAGGCGCCGGCCGCAGCTGAGCGTGGCGTAGCGCAAGGGCTCCTTGGCCGCGGCCTTGTCCAGGCGCAGCGCCTTGAGCAGCTCGGCGCGCTGCGCGCCCTCGATGAGGCGCACGGGCAGGCGCTCGCCCACGCCCTCGGCCTCGCACCACAGGTGCTGCTGCAGGCTGGCCGGCGTGGCCGGGCCATTGAGCCGCAGCACGAAGTACTGCTCCTCGTCGATCTCCTGCCAGGTGCCGGGCCGCACGCTCTGCACAAACGGGCCGCCGGTATTGAATTGATAGCTGCTCGCGCTTGCCAGTTGGGCGCCGGAAGCCGATTTGAACCCTGGCCTGACGCTGACCGTACAGCGCACGCCGGGCGGCAGGTCCTGGGCAAAGTCGTAGACCCATTCGCGCTCGCTGGTCCAGCGGCCGCGGCCGCGCGCGGCGTCGGCGTCGCTGCAGGCCACGGTCAAGGGCGCGGCGGCCTGGGCATCCCCCAGGCGCACGGCCGGGCCGTCGAAGCGGGCCACGACCTGGCGCACCTGCGCCACCTCGCCCTGGGGCGACAGGCGGCTCACCGTGAGGGCCTGGGCGGGCGCGGCGGCCAACACGCAGGCCAGCAGCGCCGCGTACTGCAAAAGAGGGCTTGCGGCAATGCGGGTAGTCATGGATAAATCGGCTTCCTACGGCAGGTTGACAGGGTAGATTAGCAAATGCACCCCTGCCCCAGGGCCCGAACAATGCCGATGCGCGACCACGAACAAGCCCGGAGGTGAACCATGCCCGCGCCCCCTTCACCCGAACGGATGTCGCGCCTGGTCGGCCTGATCTACGACTGCGTGATCGAGCCGAGCCACTGGCAGCTGGCCATGGACAGCCTGCGCTCGAGCCTGGGGTTTGCGACCGCGGAGGTCGCCGTGCTGCGCCTGCCCGACGGCGAGGCGCTGATGGCCTGGACCTCCGGCATACCACCCGAGTGGATTCAGCCCTTTCAGGAGGCGCGCGCGGCCGGCCTGATCGACCTCTGGGGCGGCCCCGAGCGCGTGCGCCAGTACCCTCTGGCCGAGCCCATCGTCCTGTCGCAGGCCGTCGAGCGCGGGCGCCTCGATGGCAACCCCTTGCACGAACGCTTCGCCAAGCCATTCGGCCTGTCGGACCTGGTCGGCATGGCCTTGGTGCGCGATGCCGATGCCGTGGCCGGTATCGGCCTGGGCTGGGCGCACGGGGCCATCACCGACGGCCATATCGCGCCACTGCGCATGCTCGCGCCGCACATGCTGCGCGCCCTGACCATATCGCGCCTGATGCACACCGAGCGCCAGCTCACGCAGACGTTCGCACAGGCGCTCGATGCCCTGGCCTCGGCCATGCTGCTGGTCAATGAGCAGCTGTGCATCGTGCATGCCAATGCCGCGGCCGACGCGCTGCTCTCGGAGGGCGATGCCCTGACCATGCAGCCTGGGCGCAGGCTGCACCTGTGCAGCCCCAGGGCGCATCACGCCCTGAGCGACACCATCGCGCGCATCACCGCGGGCAGCATGACGCTGGGCCAGCGCGGCATAGGGATTCCCCTGACCCGTGCCAGCGGCACGGCACCGCTGATCCTGCATGTGTTGCCGCTGAAGGCGGGCGAGTTGCACAGCGGACTGCCGCAGCGCGCCGTGGCCGCCCTGTTCATCGCCGACGCCGCAGCGCCCGCACCCATGCCGGCCCAGGCCCTGGCGCTGCTGTACGAGCTGACACCGGCCGAGGTACGCGTGTTCGAGCTGATCACGCACGGACACACGCCCACCGAAATCGCCACGCTGCTCGGACTGTCGGCAAGCACCGTGAAGACGCATCTGCTGCGCGTGTTCGACAAGACCGGCTGCCGCCGCCAGGCCGAGCTGGTGCGCCTGGCGGCGGCGCTGGCCGCGGCCTGAACGACGCATTGCACGCCGCATCCACCAAACGGTGGACGCGGCCGCATGCCGCGCGCACTACATTGGTGCGACGTGCCGACCGTGACTGCAGCGGCCATGGAGACGGCGCCAGGCAGCAATGCCTGACCGGGGCGGCGACGCCCAAGGAGGCGATCGTGTACGTATCGGTAGAAGGCGCCATGGCGGCAACCATTGGCTGGCTGTATCTGATCACCAACGCGGCGCGCGTTTTTGCCTACGCTCCGCAAATCGTCGCCGTCTGGCGCTGTCACGACGGGGCTTTGGCAATCTCGCTGTTCACCTGGAGCATGTGGACGATCTCGCATGTGGCGGCGCTGCTGTACGGCGCGCTGCTGATGCATGACATGTATTTCGTCCTGATCTCCACCGTCAACGTGCTGGGCTGCGCCCTGATCACGGGACTGACGGCCTGGCGCCGGATGGAGTTTGCACGCCCACCATGCAGCTCGGCGGAGCCCGGCCAGGCAGCGCCTACCGATGGCACGCCGCAGCCGGCCTTCCCGATTGACCAGAGGCAATCGCGCATGGCCGAATGAACCGCGCCTGCCATGTCTACTGCGGCGTGAAGCCCGACTCCCGGATGATGCGCGTCCAGACCCGGGTGTAGGCCCGTTCGCGCGCCGTGAGCTGTGCGGGCGTCATATAGCCCACGGTGAGGCCCATGGTGGTCAGCGTCTCGCGCACCTGGGGCTGGGCGACGACCTGGGCCAGGGCGTCGGAGAAGCGCGCCAGCGCCGCTTCGCTCGTGCCCGCGGGCGCGTAGAAGCCGTAGTACGGCTGGTCCTCGAAGCCGGCCAGGCCCAGCTCGGCAAAGGTGGGCACGTCGGGCAGTGCCTGCTGGCGCTGCGCGCCGAGCACGGCCAGCATGCGCAGCTTGCCCGCGCGGTGGTTTTCGATGAAGTCCTGCACCGAGCCTATGCCCGCCGCGATCTGGTTGCCCAGCATGTCGGCCATCATGGGCGCGCTGCCGCGGTAGGGCGCGGCCACCAGGTCCAGGCCGTAGCGCCGGCCCAGCAGCCGCACCAGAAACTCGGGCGTGGAGGCCGGCGCCGGTATGCCCACGGCGCTCTTGCCGCCCTGCGCGCGGCGCACCCAGTCCACATAGTCGGCAAAGCGGGCCGCGGGCGTGCCCGGCGAGACGGCCAGGCCGTTGACGAAGGTGGCAAAGCCGCCCGCGGCCACAAAGTCGCGCGCCGGATCGAAGCCGGGGTTCTTCACGACCTGCGGCAGGATGGAGATGGTGTGGTCGTGCGTGAGGAACAGCGTCAGGCCGTCGGCCGGCGCGCTCTTGAGCACCTGGGCCGCGATCTGTCCGCCCGCGCCGGGGCGGTTGTCCACCACCACGGTCATGGCCAGCACATCCTTGAGCCGGTCGGCGAGCAGGCGCGCGATGGCGTCCGAGCCGCCGCCGGGCGGAAATCCCACGAGGATGCGCAGCGTCCTGGACGCATCGGCCCGGGCGGGCAGCAGGGGCGCGGCACCGAGCAGGGCGGCGCTGGCGAGCAGGTGGCGGCGGGTCAGGCGCATGGTGATCGGCCGTTCAATGGACTCAGGCCGCCAGGCGTGCGCGGTGGCGCGCGAGTTGCGCGCGCACCTGCGCGGGCGCCGTGCCGCCCAGGGTGTTGCGGGCGTTCAGCGATCCCTCCAGGCTCAGTGCGTCGAACACGTCCTTCTCGATGGCCGGGTGAAAGCCCTGCAGCACGGCCAGCGGCAGCTCCGACAGGTCCACGTTGTGCGACTGGGCGGCCTTGACGGCGTGGGCCACGGTCTCGTGCGCGTCGCGGAACGGCAGGCCCTTCTTGACCAGGTAGTCGGCCAGGTCCGTGGCCGTGGCATAGCCCTTTTGCGCGGCGGCGCGCATGGCCTCGGCATTCACGCTGATGCCGCCCTCCTTGGCGCCGGTGGCGGGGTTCACCTGGCCGCCGATCATCTCGGCAAAGATGCGCAGCGTGTCCTTCAGGGTGTCGACGGTGTCGAACAGTGGCTCCTTGTCCTCCTGGTTGTCCTTGTTGTAGGCCAGGGGCTGGCCCTTCATCAGCGTGATCAGGCCCATGAGGTGGCCGACCACGCGGCCGGTCTTGCCGCGCGCCAGTTCCGGCACGTCGGGGTTCTTCTTCTGCGGCATGATGGACGAGCCGGTAGTGAAGCGGTCGGCGATGCGGATGAAGCCGAAGTTCTGGCTCATCCAGATGATGAGCTCTTCAGACAGGCGCGAGACGTGCACCATGCACAGGCTGGCCGCGGCCGTGAACTCGATGGCGAAGTCGCGGTCGGAGACGCCGTCCAGGCTGTTCTGGCACACGCCGTCCATCCCCAGCGTGCGCGCCACGCGCTCGCGGTCCAGCGGGTAGGTGGTGCCGGCCAGCGCCGCGCTGCCCAGGGGCAGCAGGTTCACGCGGCGGCGGGCGTCCAGCATGCGCTCGGCGTCGCGGCTGAACATCTCCACATAGGCCAGCAGGTGGTGGGCAAAGCTCACGGGCTGGGCCACCTGCAGGTGGGTGAAGCCGGGCAGGATGACATCCACGTTTTTCTCCGCCACCTCCACCAGCGCCAGCTGCAGCTCGGCGAGCAGGCCGGCGATCAGGTCGATCTCGCCGCGCAGCCACAGGCGCACGTCGGTCGCCACCTGGTCGTTGCGGCTGCGGCCCGTGTGCAGGCGCTTGCCGGCGTCGCCCACGAGCTGGGTCAGGCGCGCCTCGATGTTCAGGTGCACGTCCTCGAGGTCCAGCTTCCAGTCGAACTGGCCGGCCTCGATCTCCTGCCGGATCTGGGCCATGCCGCGCTCGATGTCGGCCAGGTCCTGCGCGCCGATGATGCCCTGCGCGGCCAGCATCTCGGCATGGGCCAGGCTGCCCGCAATGTCGGCCTGCCACAGTCGCTTGTCGAAGAACACGCTCGACGTGTAGCGCTTGACCAGGTCGCTCATGGGCTCGGAGAACAGCGCCGACCAGGCCTGGGCCTTGGTGGCGAGCTGGTCGTGGGAGGGTTGCGATGCGGGGGTGTGGGACATGAGGGCAATAATCAGAGGGTTACGACAGCCGGAACGCCCGGATGCCGCGATGCAGGAAACGCAAATTTTATCGACCCACCCCGCCCCCTTGCCCGAGCCCGCGCCGCGCGGCGCGCGGGCGGGCCGCGCGCTGGTGTTCGACGCCTGCCAGGTCGGCGTGGTGCTGCGCGCCGTGCTGTTCGTGGAGGCCGTCCTGGGCGTGGGCGCGATGTTCGGCGCGGGCGGCGCCGGCGAATGGCTGGCGCGGCTGGCCCTGTACACGGGCGGCGCGCTGCCGGCGACGCTGGCCTGGCTGGTCACGGCCTGCAGCCTCAAGAAGGCGCTGCAGCGCCTGGGCGAGCCGCTGCAGTACGTGGCCGGCGTGCTCTTGGGCATGCTGGCGGGCCTGTACGCCTGCGCCATGCTGGTGCTGGCCGGCGCCGCCGAGGGCGGCCCGCCCTGGCTGGCCTGCGCGGCCAGCGGCGCGCTCTTGGCCGCGCTGCTGGTCACGGCGCTGCGGCTGCGCGCCCGCGCACGCGCGCCGGCCGCCACCACGGCGCGCCTCGCCGAGCTGCAGGCGCGCATACGGCCGCACTTTCTGTTCAACACGCTCAACAGCGCCATCGCCCTGGTGCGCAGCGAGCCGGCGCGTGCCGAAGCGCTGCTCGAAGACCTTGCCGACCTGTTTCGCCACGCGCTCGTCGAGCAGGGCGAATCGGCCACGCTGGACGACGAAATCACGCTCGCACGCCGCTATCTGGACATAGAGCAGGTGCGCTTTGGCGAGCGCCTGCGCGTGCAGTGGCAGATAGACCCGCGCGCGGGCGCGGCGCGGCTGCCGCCGCTCCTGCTGCAGCCGCTGGTGGAGAACGCCGTCAAGCATGGCGTGGAGCCCACGCCCGGGCTGGCCAAACTGCGCATCGCCGCCGAGCGGCGCGGCAGCCGCGTGGTGCTCAGCATCGCCAACACCCTGCCGCCCGAGACCACCGCCCCCGCCACGCGCGGCCACGGCATCGCCCTGGCCAATGTGCGCGAGCGCCTGCGCCTGCTGCACGACGTGGACTGCGACTTCAGCGCCGGCGTGGAGCAGGGCCTGTACCGGGTGCGCATCGCCATACCTGTTTCATGAACGCCGCCCCGCGCCTGAATGGCGCATTCGGCGCAGCACCAAGAATGAATGCACCATGGATATCCTGATCGTTGACGACGAGCAACTCGCGCGCAGCCGGCTGCGCACGCTGCTGGGCGACTGCGACGCGCGCCACCGCGTGAGCGAGGCCGCGCATGCCGGCGAGGCGCTTGCGCAGCTCGCCATCAGCGGCGGCCGCGCCGTGGACCTGGTGCTGCTCGACATCCACATGCCGGGCCAGGACGGCCTGTCTCTCGCGCAGCAGATCCGCGCCCTGCCCTGCCCACCGGCCATCGTCTTCGTGACCGCGCATGCCGACCATGCGCTCTCGGCCTTCGAGCTCGACGCCGTGGACTACCTGACCAAGCCCGTGCGCCTGCAGCGCCTGCAGCAGGCCCTTGCCAAGGTGCAGCGCGCCGGCGGCCAGGCGCAGGCCATACCGGCGGCAGCGCCCGCCGCGGAAGGCGAGGCGATGCTGATCCAGGACAGGGGCCGCACCGAGCGCGTGCCGCTGGCCGAGGTGCTGTACCTCAAGGCCGAGCAGAAATACGTGACCGTGCGCACCGCCACGCGCCACTATGTGGTGGACGATGCGCTGTCGGATCTGGAGGCGCGCCATGCGGCGCAGTTTCTGCGCGTGCACCGCAGCACGCTGGTGGCGCGCCACGCCCTGCGCGCGCTCGAGCGCCACTACGACGCCAGCGAGGGCGAGGGCTGGGCCGTGCGCCTGCAGGGGCTTGCCGAGCCGCTGCCGGTCTCGCGCCGCCAGGTGGCCACGGTGCGCGAGGCGCTGGCCGGTCTATAGACCGGCGGGCTGCGCCACGCCCCTCCCCGACGTCATCCCCTCGCCCACCTCATCCCCTCCCCGACGTCATCCCCTCCCACGTCATCCCCTCTCCCACGTCATCCCCGCGAACGCGGGGATCCACCGTGGTTGAGGCACTCCTCTGGATCCCCGCCTTCGCGGGGATGACGAAGAAAGCGGGCCGTTGTCCACGATCCGACCGGCGCGCCTCGATCCCCGCCTTCGCGGGGATGACGAAGGGGCCAGCGTCAATGCCCGTGCCCGTGGTGCGCCAGCGCGCCCACCACGGTCACCATCACGATGCCGCCCGTGAGCCAGGCGATCTGCACCAGGGTCTGCGCGGCCGTCAGGCGCTTTTGCAGCTGGGGGATCAGGTCGGCCAGGGCCACGTAGATGAAGCTGCTGGCGGCAACCGCCAGAAAGTAGGGCAGCGCCCCGTCCCACAGCCCGACGACGTAGTAGCCCACGAGGCCGCCCAGTGCCGTCACGGCGCCGGCCAGCGACACCTTGAGCAGGGCCGCGTTGCGGTGCTGGTGGCTGTGGCGCAGCACCACCAGGTCGCCGATGTGGTGCGGCACCTCGTGCGCCAGCACCGACAGCGCGGCCACCAGGCCCAGGCGCATGTCGGCCACGAAGGCCGAGGCGATCAGCACCCCGTCGCCAAAGCAGTGCACGCTGTCGCCCGTGAGCAGCGACCAGCCGCCATGGCCATGGTGATGATGATGGTGGTCATGGTCGTGCCCCCCATGGCCGTGGATATGCCGCTCGCCCGCGCCGTGCTCGTGGCCGTGGTGCCAGAGCTCGGCCTTGTCCAGCAAGAAGAAGAACACCAGCCCCAGCAGCAGCGTGACGAACAGGTCATGCGCATCGACCGGCCCCTCGAAGGCCTCGGGCAGGATGAGCGTGAACGCCGTGGCCAGCAGCGCGCCGGCCGCCAGGCTCAGCAGATGCTGCGGCCCCACGCGCCCACGCCCGCCCAGACCGACGCGCAAGAGCGCCGCCGCGATCCATACACTGCCAATGCCTGCGGCCAGGGTGGCCAGGATGATTGCTACCAATGTCATAGCTTTTTGCGCCCGTCCCTATTGGGGTAGAGGCCAATTTCTTATCAAAAACACCATCAAAAAAAGCCCCGAGGGGCTTTGCGGTCGCAGCCGGCGCGCCGGCCCTCACGCCACGCCATGTTGCCTGAACCAGGCCAGCATGCGGCGCCAGCCGTCCTGCGCGTCGTCCTTGCGGTAGCTGGCGCGGTAGTCGGCGTGAAAGGCGTGGGGAGCGTCGGGGTAGATCACGAACTCCGAGCGTTTGGCCGCCGCGGAGCCCGCACCGAGTGCTGCCCTCATCTTATCAATCGTGTCAAGCGGTATGCCGCCGTCCTGCGCGCCGTACAGGCCGAGCACCGGCGCCTTGAGGGTGGGCGCCACGTCCACGGGCTGCCTGGGGTGCAGCACGCCGGTCTGGCCCACGAGGCGCCCGTACCAGGCCACGCCGGCCCGCACCGGGCCGTGCTCCGCATACAGCCAGGTGATGCGCCCGCCCCAGCAAAAGCCGGTGACGGCCACCTTCTGCAGGTCGCCGCCATGGGCGCCGGCCCATTGGACGGCGCCGTCCAGGTCGGCCATGACCTGGGCGTCGGGCACCTTGGCGATGAGCTCGCTCATGAGCCGGGCCACCTCGGTATAGCTGGCCGGGTCGCCCTGGCGCGCAAACAGGTCGGGCGCGACCGCCAGATAGCCCTCGCGTGCCAGGCGCCGGCAGACGTCGGCGATGTACTCATGCACGCCAAAAATTTCCGAGACCACCAGCACCACGGGCAGGCCCGTCTTTCCCTGCGGCGCGGCGCGGTAGGCGTGCACCTGGGCGCCATTGACGGCAAAGCTCACCTCTCCGGCCGTGAGCCCCGCGGCCGGCGTGGCAATCGCCTGCTGCGCCAACACGGGCGCGGCCGCCGCCGCGTAGCCCGCGCCCAGCACCAGGCCGAGCGCCCGGCGCCGGCTGGCCACGCCGCGCCCGGGCAGCAAGGCATGCAGATCGCGTTGGAGGTCTGGGTTCAGGTCGTCGTCCATTGCGGGCTCCCGTGTCGGCGCGGTGGTGCGTGCGGTGGATTCTAGGGACAGCCCGCTGCAGGCGGCTCTGGCAATCGCTACAGTGGGCCCCGTCCCGTCGGACATGCAGACGACACAGGCAGACAACAAAGACACAGGAGACCGCCCTTGAGCAACGCCCCCGAACTCGACACCACCCGCTTTGGCAGCGGCCAGGCCGTGCAGCGCCTCGAAGACGCGCAGCTGCTGCGCGGCGAGGGCCGCTTTGCCGACAACTTTGCGCCCGAAGGCCTGGCCCACCTGGGGTTCGTGCGCTCGCCCCACGCCCATGCGCGCATCACCGGCATCGACAAGGCCGCCGCCCAGGCCCTGCCCGGCGTGCTGGCCATATACACGGGCGCCGAGCTGGTGGCCGCGGGCGTGCAGCCCCTGCCCGGCCCGGGCATGAAGCGCGCCGACGGCACCCCCGGCGCCAGCCCCGCGCGCCGCGCCCTCGCGCACGAGCGGGTGCGCTTCGTGGGCGAACCCGTGGCCGCCGTGGTGGCCGAGACCCTGCAGCAGGCCCGGGACGCGGCCGAGGCCGTGTGGGTGGATTACGAGGAACTACCCGCCGTGGTCGACGTGCGGGGCGCGCTCGCCGCGCACGCGCCGCAGCTCACGCCGACCGCGCCCGACAACATCGCCGCCGAGATGCGCCATGGCGACGCGGCCGCCACCGCCGCGGCCTTTGCCCGGGCCGACCATGTGGTTCGCCTTCACATCACCAACCAGCGCGTGGCCGCCGTGACGCTGGAGCCGCGCACGCTGCTGGCCTGGGTGGCGCCCGAGGATGGGCGGCTGACGCTGCGCATGAGCACGCAGATGCCCAGCGGCGTGAAGAAGCTGGTCTGCGCCTGCCTGGGGCTGGCCGATGCCCAGGTGCGCGTGGTGGTGGGCGACGTGGGCGGCGGCTTTGGCATGAAGACCGCCGCCTACCCCGAGGATGTCGCCGCCGCCTGGGCCGCGTGGCAATTGAAGCGCCCCGTCAAATGGGCGGCCGAGCGCGGCGAGGAATTTCTCTCCTCCGCCCATGGGCGGGACGTGCAGAGCCAGGCCGAGATGGCGCTCGACGCCCAGGGCCGCATCCTCGCGCTGCGCCTGCACTCGCAGGCCAACGTGGGCGCCTACGCCACGCCCACGGGCGTGGCGATCCAGCTCTTGATCGGCCCCTGGGTGCAGACCAGCGTGTACGACATCGCGCCCATCGACTTTTGCTTCCAGGCCGTGCTCACACACACCGCGCCCACGGGCGCCTACCGCGGCGCGGGCCGGCCCGAGGCCATCTTCCTCATGGAGCGGCTGATCGACGAGGCCGCGCGCCAGACCGGCATGGACCGCGTCGAGCTGCGCCGGCGCAACTTCATCGCCCCCGCGCAAATGCCCTACACCAACGCCATGGGCCAGACCTATGACAGCGGGCGCTTCGAGCATGTCATGGATCAGGGCCTGCGGCTGGCCGACTGGGACGGGTTCGAGGCGCGTGCCGCGGCCTCGCGTGCGCGCGGGCTGTGGCGCGGCCTGGGGCTTGCGACCTTTCTCGAATGGACGGGCGGCAATGCCTTCGAGGAGCGCGTCACCATGAGCATCGGCGCCGACGGCGTGGTCGAGGTGTTCTCGGCCGTCAACGCCATGGGCCAGGGCATAGCCACCTCGCTCGCCCAGCTGGTGGTGGACGCCTTCGGCATCCCGCTCACCCAGGTGCGCGTGGTACTGGGCGACACCGACCGCGGCGACGGCTTTGGCAGCGCGGGCTCGCGCTCGCTGTTCACGGGCGGATCGGCCGTGCGCATAGGGGCCGAGCGCACCATAGAGCATGGCCGCGCGCTCGCCGCAGAGGCGCTGGAGGCCGCGGTGCACGACGTGCAATACCAGGCCGGGCGCTACCGGGTCGCGGGCACGGACATGCAGCTCACGCTGGCCGAACTCGCCGCGCGCCAACCCGATGCACGCATCTTCATGGACAGCACCAGCGCCGTCGCCGGCCCCTCCTGGCCCAACGGCTGCCATGTGTGCGAGGTGGAGCTCGACCCCGCCACCGGCGCCGTACAGGTCGTGGCCTATGCCAGCGTCAACGACGTGGGCCGCGTGGTGAATCCGCTCATCGTGCGCGGCCAGCTCGACGGCGGCGTGGTCCAGGGCCTGGGCCAGGCGCTGTGCGAGGCCGTGGCTTACGACGCAGGCAGCGGCCAGCTGGTGAGCGGCAGCCTCATGGACTACGCGCTGCCGCATGCCGACCTGGCACCGCCCATGGTCCACGAGATGGACGAGTCCACACCCTGCCTGAACAACCCGCTGGGCGTCAAGGGCGTGGGCGAGCTCGGCACCATCGGCGCCGCGCCCTGCGTGGTCAACGCCGTGGCCGATGCGCTGGCGCGCGCCGGCCGCGCGGATCTGGCGCCCAAGCTGCAGATGCCGCTCTCGCCCGGGAGGCTGTGGCAGCTGCTGCAACAGCAGCCCTGATCAGGCCCCGGCCCAGCGCAGCAGCGCCGCGGCCGCCGCGCCCAGCACCACGACGAGCAGAAACGGCGCGCGCAGCGCCAGCGCCAGCGCCGCCACGGCCAGGGCGGCAAGGCGCGCATCCAGCGCCAGCGCCGCGCCGCTGGCCAGGGTGTTCATCACCGTGAGCGAGGCCAGCAGCGCCACCGTGAGCGCCCCCGCCACGCGCAGCATGCGCGGGCTGTGCAGCCAGCGCGCGGGCACGGCGTAGCCCGCGAGCTTGATGGCAAAGGCCGCCAGCCCGGCAAGCACGATGGCGCTCCACAGGCTCATGCGGCCTCCCGCGCGGAGCCTGGTGCGGGCCGCAGCCACCCCCAGGCCGCGCCCACGGCCGCGGCCAGCAGAATGGGCAGGCCCGGAGGCACCAGCGGTATGGCCAGCGCCGTGACCAGGCCGCAGACCAGGGCCAGCGCCACGGGCTCGCGCCCGCGCAGGCGCGGCCAGAGCAGGCCCAGAAACGCGGCCACGGCCGCGCCGTCGAGCCCGAAGCGGCGCGGGTCGCCCAGCGCGTCGCCGAGCAGCGCGCCGAGCAGCGTGAACGCGTTCCAAAGCACGAAGACGCCGATGCCTGCCGTCCAGAAGCCCAGCCGCTGCTCGTCGCGCGATTCCTGCGCGAGCGCCGTGGCGGCCGATTCGTCAATGGTCAGCTGCGCCATCACGGCGCGCCGCCAGCCGCGTGGGGCGAGCAGCCGCTGCAGCTGCATGCCGTACACCGCGTTGCGCACCCCCAGCAGCGTGGCCGCGCCCACGGCCGCCGCGCCGCTGCCGCCGCCCGCGATGACGCCTATGAAGGCGAACTGCGAACCGCCCGTGAACATCAGCAGGCTCAAGCCCATGGCCTGCGCCACCGTGAGCCCCGCGGCCACGGCCAGCGCGCCGAACGAGATGCCGTAGAGCCCCGTGGCCAGGGCGATGGACAGCCCCATGCGCACGGCCGGGGTCATGGCGGGTCTGGCCGTCAATGCGCCTTGTCCCAGTTCGGCCCCACGCCGACCTCGGCCAGGAGCGGCACCCTGAGCTCGGCGACGCCGGCCATCAGCGCCGGCACCTCGGCGCGCAGCCAGTCCACGTCGCCCTCGGGCAGCTCGAACACCAGTTCGTCATGCACCTGCATGATCATCAGCACCTCGGGCCTGGTCGCATCCAGCGCGGCCTGCACGGCGACCATGGCCTTCTTGATGAGGTCCGCGGCCGTGCCCTGCATGGGCGCGTTGATGGCGGCGCGCTCGGCCCCCGCGCGGCGTGGGCCGTTGGGCGAGTTGATCTCGGGCAGGTACAGGCGCCGGCCGAACACGGTCTCGACATAGCCCTGCGCCTTGGCCTGAGCCTTGGTGTCCTGCATGTACTGCCAGACGCCGGGGTAGCGCTGGAAGTAGCGGTCGATGTAGTTCTTGGCCGCCTGGTTGTCTATGCCCAGACTCCTGGCCAGGCCAAAGCTGCTCATGCCGTAGATCAGGCCGAAGTTGATGGTCTTGGCGTAGCGCCGCTGCTCGCTCGTGACCTGATCCACGGCCACGCCGAAGACCTCGGCGGCGGTGGCGCGGTGCACGTCCAGGCCCTCGTGGAAGGCACGCAGGAGTGCCGCGTCGCCGCTGATGTGGGCCATGATGCGCAGCTCGATCTGGCTGTAGTCGCAGCTCGCGATCACGCGGCCCGGCGGGGCGACGAAGGCCTCGCGCACGCGCCGGCCCTCGGGCGTGCGTATGGGGATGTTCTGCAGGTTGGGGTCGTTGCTCGACAGCCGGCCCGTCACGGCCACGGCCTGGGCGTAATGCGTGTGCACGCGGCCGGTGCGCGGGTCGGCCAGCTGGCTGAGCTTGTCGGTATAGGTGCCCTTGAGCTTGGACAGGCTGCGGTGCTCGAGCAGCTTGGCGGGCAGCGGGTAGTCCTCGGCGAGTTTTTCCAGCACCTCCTCGTCGGTGCTGCGCGCGCCGGTGGCGGTCTTCTTGATGACGGGCATGCCGAGCTTGTCGAAGAAGATCTCGCCGAGCTGCTTCGGGCTGCCGAGGTTGAAGGGCTGGCCCGCGATGTCGTAGGCCTCCTGCTCGAGCTGCAGGATGCGCTGGCCCAGCGCGTGGCTCTGGCTCGCGAGCTGCTGCGCGTCGATGAGCACGCCGTTGCGCTCGATGCGAAACAGCGTCTCGCTGCAGGCGATCTCCAGCTCGTAGATGGCGCGCAGCCGCGCGTCGGCCGCGAGCTGCGGCCAGAGCACGCGGTGCACGTCGAGGGTCTGGTCCGAGTCCTCGCAGGAATAGGCCGCGGCCTTGTCCACGGCCACCTGGGCGAACGGGATCTGCTTGGCGCCCTTGCCGCACAGATCCTCGTAGCTGATGCCGGTGCGGCCCGTGTGGCGCTCGGCCAGGCTCGCCAGGCCGTGGGGCTTGTGCACCTCCAGCACATAGCTTTGCAGCATGGTGTCGTGCGCGTAGCCGCGCACCGTGATGCCGTGGTTGGCGAACACATGGCGGTCGTACTTGATGTGCTGACCGAGCTTCTGGCACGCGGGGTCTTCGAGCCAGGGCTTGAGGCGCGCCAGCACCTGATCGAGCGGCAGCTGCGCCGGCGCGTCCGGCCCGCAGTGCGCGAGCGGGATGTAGGCGGCCGAGCCGGGCTCGACGCTGAAGGAGATGCCCACGATCTCGGCGCGCAGCTCGTCGAGCGACGTGGTCTCTGTGTCCACGGCGGCCAGCGGCGCGGCCTGCAGGCGCGCGAGCCAGGCGTCGAGCTGCTCCCAGGTGAGGATGGTGTCGTAGGCCACGTCGCGCTGCTGGGCGGCGGTGGCGACGATGCTCGCGTCGGGCTGGGCGAACAGGTCGCCGCTCGTGGCCTGGGCCTCGCTCTGCAGCGCACGCGCCAGGCTCTTGAAGCCGTACTTTTGATAAAAATCGGCCAAAGCGCCCGTCTGTTCTTCGCCAACAGCTATTGAATCAAGAGCAGGAAGCCCCGCCACATGCGCACCCAGATCGCAGTCGGTCTTGATGGTGACCAGGCTGCGCGCCGTGGGCAGCCAGGCCAGGGCGCCGCGCAGGTTCTCGCCCGCCACGCCCTTGATGGCGCCGGCGCTGGCCACCAGCGCGTCGAGCGAGCCGTATTCCATGAGCCACTTGGCGGCCGTCTTGGGGCCCACCTTCGGAACACCCGGCACGTTGTCCACGGCGTCGCCCACCAGGGTCTGGAAGTCGATCATCAGCGCCGGCGGCACGCCGAACTCTGCCGTCACGCCGGCCACGTCGCGACGCTTGCCGTTCATGGTGTCGATGATGGTGATGTGCTCGTCGACGAGCTGGCTCAGGTCCTTGTCGCCGCTGGAGATCACCACGCGCACGCCCTGGTCGGCCGCGGTGCGCGCCAGCGTGCCGATGACGTCGTCGGCCTCCACGCCCTCGATGGCCAGCACCGGCCAGCCCAAGAGGCGCACCACCTCGTGGATGGGCGCGATCTGCGCGCGCAGATCGTCGGGCATGGGCGAGCGGTTGGCCTTGTAGTCGGGGTAGATGGCGTCGCGAAAGGTCGGGCCCGGCGCGTCGAAGACGCAGACCGCATAGTCGGCCGGCTGCTCTTTCTTGAGCGCCTGCAGCATGTTGATCATGCCGCGTATGGCGCCCGTGGCCGCGCTCGTGGGGTCGCCCGGCACGGCGCGCAGGTCGGGCATGGCATGGAAGGCGCGGTAGAGGTAGCTGGACCCATCGACCAGCACCAGGGTTTTGATGTCGCTCATGAACGGATTGTGCAACCGAAGCACCCCGGCCCGAACCGGCCGCACAATCGACACTTCTGCCCATCACCCGCCGCTACCGTCGCCATGAAACACCTGCTCGCACTGCTGGCCTGCGCCGCATCCACCCTGGCCCTGGCCGATGCTGGCTTCAAGAATGTTCCGCCGCTGCTGGACAAGTCCATCCGGGCCGGCGGCGTGACCGCGGCGCAGTTCGAGGGCGGCGTGCTGCGCGCGCGGCTCGGCAAGAGCGAGGTCAGCGAGCTGGTCTACGACACCTTCGTCTTCCACCACATCTGCGCCAAGCAGTGGTACGAGCCAGCGCAGTTCGCCGCCCTGGGCCTGGACCGCGTGGAACTGCTCAACGCGGCCGGCGACCAGGGCTTTGCCTTCGACGCGCGCGGCGATGTCTGCGCCGAGATGGGCCGGCTCGGCAAGAACTTCCGCAGCTTCATCGGCCAGCACACCGTGGCCTGCGCGGCGGGCGGCTGCCCACCCCTGCGCTGACACCTACAATCGGTGCCATGCGCGCCGTTCATTCATTCTTGCTGCTGGCCCTGGCCAGTGCCCCTGCCCTGGCTCAGAATACCAGTCAAAACTCGCCCAACCCCAACGTGGACGGGCGTGAACAGCTATCAACACAAGAGCAAAAGACCCATGATCGGCCCGAGCCGCGCGTGCAGCACATCGTGGTCGAGGACGCGGGCAGCCGCATCCAGGAGCTGCGCGTGGGTGGACAGACGCAGAACATCACCGTGCAGCCCAAGACCGGCACGCCCCTGCCCTCCTACGAGGTGCAGTCCAACGACGGCGCACGCGCCCGTCCCGGCAACTTCAACGAATCGGACTCCGTGAACGCCCCGCGCGTGTGGAATCTGCGCAAGTTCTGAGAGGCCCTGAGCCTCGCCGCAGCGCCCGCGCCCGGCGGCGCCCGCTGCAACCACCGTTTCACAGCCTGTTTTCTCGCTGACCCATGGCCGTTTTCACCGAAGTCTCCAACAACGAGGCGCAGGCGCTGCTGCAGCGCCTGCAGCTGGGCAAGCTGATCTCGCTGCGCGGCATAGAGGGCGGCATAGAGAACACCAACTACTTCCTGACCAGTGACGCGGGCGACTATGTGCTCACGCTGTTCGAGCGGCTCAGTGCAGAGCAGCTGCCCTTCTACCTGCACCTGATGAAGCATCTGGCCCATGCCGGCATTCCCGTTCCCGACCCGCAGGCCGACAAGCATGGCGAGATCCTGCACCAGGTGGCGGGCAAGCCCGCGGCCCTGGCCACCAAGCTGCACGGCAGGAGCCAGCTCGCGCCCGAGGCCGTGCATTGCGCGGCCGTCGGCCGCCTGCTGGCCCGCATGCACCTGGCCGCACGCGACTACGAGCGCCAGCAGCCCAATCTGCGCGGCCTGCCCTGGTGGAACGAGACCGTGCCCGTGGTGCTGCCGCATGTCGGCGCCGAGCAGGCCGAGCTCCTCACGTCCGAGCTGGCCTACCAGAACCATGTGGCGGCCGGCAGCGCCTACGCGGCGCTGCCGCGCGGCCCGGTCCATGCCGACCTGTTCCGCGACAACGTGATGTTCGACGGCGACGAGCTCACGGGCTGCTTCGACTTCTACTTCGCGGGCGTCGATACCTGGCTCTTCGATCTCGCCGTGTGCCTGAACGACTGGTGCATAGACCTGGCCCAAGGCCGCCACGACGAAGCGCGCGCCGCGGCCCTGCTCGCCGCCTACCAGGAGGTTCGGCAGCTCACGGCCGCCGAGCGCGAGCTGCTGCCGGCCATGCTGCGCGCGGGCGCGCTGCGCTTCTGGATCTCGCGCCTGTGGGACTTCTACCTGCCGCGCGAGGCCAGCATGCTCAAGCCCCACGACCCCACGCATTTCGAGCGCGTGCTGCGCGAGCGCGTGCGCCATCCGATACACCTTTGACCCGCCGCCCTGTCGGGGTCGCCACCCCCTGGGGTAGAGTCACCACACCATGAAACTGCACATCGTCCCCGCGCGCACGGGCCTGGAATGGGTACGCCTGGGCATCACCGTGTTCTGGCGCCAGCCCATGGCGCTGGCCGCGCTGTTCTTCATGACCATGGCCGCCATGTCGCTGGCCACGCTGCTGCCGCTGGTGGGCCCGGCCGTGGCCCTGTCTCTGCTGCCCTCCGCCACGCTGGCCATGATGGTGGCCGCGGCCGAGGCCAGCCAGGGCCGCACGCCCACGCCCACCCTGCTGCTGGTGGCGTTTCGCACCGGGCGCCAGCGCCTGCACGCCATGATGACGCTGGGCGCGCTCTATGCGGTGGGCTTTCTCTCGGTGATGGGGCTGTCGGCGCTCATAGACGGCGGCCAGTTTGCCGCCGTGTACCTGGGCGGCGCGCCGCTCACGCGCGAGGTGGCCGAGGCCGGCGACTTCCAGGCCGCCATGTGGCTGTCGCTGCTGCTGTACGTGCCGCTGTCGCTGCTGTTCTGGCATGCACCGGGCCTGGTGCACTGGCACAACGTGCCCCCAATCAAGGCGTTGTTCTTCAGCATCGTCGCCTGCTGGCGCAACTTTGCCGCCTTTGTCGTCTACGGCCTGGCGTGGATGGGTGTGTTCCTCGGCGCGGGCCTGGGCATCAGCCTGCTGGTGACGCTGCTGGCCGCCCTGGGGCTGGGCGCCGCCATGGCCGGTGGCGCCATGGTGGCCACGGCCATGATGCTGGCCGCGATGTTCCTGACCTCGGTGGTGTTCACCTTCCGCGACTGCTTCGAGCCGCCCGAGGCCCTGGAGCAGTCGGACGGACAGCCCGAGCCGTCCGAGCCCACGGGCGACTGACGCCGGCCGGCGCGGCACGCTACTGCCGCAGCACCACGGCATGCACCCGGTCGCGCCCGGCGCGCTTGGCGGCATACAGCTGCTCGTCGGCCTGCGCGAGCAGGTCCGCCGCGCTGCCGTTGCCGCTCTCCAGCGTCGCAACGCCTATGCTCACGGTGAGATGGGGCGGCTCGGCCTGGGCATTGGGCAGTTGCAGATCGGCCACGCCCCGACGTATGCGCTCGGCGAGCATGAAGGCATCCTCGGCCGAGGTATCCGGCAGCAGGCAGACGAACTCCTCGCCGCCATAGCGCGCCGCCACGTCCGTGGCACGGGCCACCGATGTCTGCAGCACGCGCGCGACGGCGCGCAGATAGTCGTCACCCACGGCGTGACCATAGTGGTCGTTGACATGCTTGAAATGGTCGAGATCCGTCATCAGCAGGCTCAGTGGCGAGCCCGTACGCTGCTGGCGCGCATGCTCGCGCAGCAGCGTGTGATCGAACTGGCGGCGGTTGGTCAGGCCCGTCAGGCCGTCTGTCTGGCTGAGTCTCTCGAGCTCGCGGTTGGCCGCCTCCAGGGCATGCTGCTGGCGCAGGATCTGCTCGTTGCTGTGCGCCAGCCGCTGCAACATGCGGCGGTAGCGGTGCAGCACCAGCACCAGCGCGAGTATCAGCACCACGGCCACGGCCGCCGCCACCTTCCAGAACAGCTGCCGGTTGCGCTGCGTCACATAGCGCTCGATGAACTGGCGCTCGCCATCCTCATGCGCCCGTACCGCACCGGACATGTCCATGACGGCCAGATGGCGGTCGAACGCCTGCACGATGCGCTGGTTGCGCCGCGACGGATGAAAGTAAAAGCCGTAAACGCGCGGCGCATCGTGCAGCGTGTGCACGACCTCCAGGTCGAAGTATTCATGCTGGAAGCGCTTTTCCTCGAACACGCGCTTGCTGAACACGGCCACGTCAATCCGGCCCTCGCGCAAGGCCTGGAACAGCCTTTCGGTCGCCGCGTCGTAGGCGATCAGCCTGCCCGGCGTGACCACGCCCTCGAGGACGCCCTGGAACTCCGTGCCCTCGGCCACGCCCACACGAAAATGCGTCAGGTCGGTCAGCCCGCGTATCTCCGGGCGCCAGCCCTTGCGCGCGACGACGGCGTAGTGGCTCTCGTAGTACGGCAGGGTGAACAGGCCGCGCTCGGCCCGCTCCACGCTCTCGCTGAGCGGCAGGAAGACATCGGCCTTGCCCTCCTGCACCAGCCGGATCTTGTCCGCCGTGCTCAAGCCGCGGCCCGACAGGATTTCATAGCGCAGCCCCAGGCGCGTGGTGACGAAGCACAGCACATCGACGCCAATGCCCGCGTGACGCCCCACCCGCTCGTCGTAGCGCGCCATCGGTGGCACGTCGGACGACAGGACCCGCAGGGGCGGCATGGCATGGAACTCGTCCCGCTCCTGCGCGCTCAAGGTCACGGGCTGCGTCAGACGGACGCGCTGCGCCCCCTCGCAGGCCGCCGCATGCCCCCAGGGCAACGCGCACCAGGCCCACAGCAGCACACGCCACAGGCGCCACCGCCCAGGGCTCGCGCCCCCGGCGACATGTCGCAACAATGCATGACAGGTGGGGTAAGGGAACACGCCAGAATTGGAAGAATTGCAGGAATCCACCGGGCCGTGCGGTCACCCGGGAGCAGATGCACAACCCAGGTGCCTGCAACGATTGTGCCATTGCCCCAACCGACGAAACCCGACCCCATCGGGCGCCACAAATAAGAAAAAACCCGCACGCGGCGGGTTGCTGTGGGATGTGGGCGGCGGGCCGCACAGGGGCAGCCCGTCCATCCACGATGGTTAGATGGCGATGGTGCCGCCATCCTTGCGCGTCACCACCACGGTGGCCGAGCGCGGGCGCTTGTGGCCCTTGTGGCCGCTGGTGATGCCGGGCTGGTTGCCGGGCCAGTGGCTGGTGAAGCTGCCCGCGGCAAAGTCGGCCTTGTCGGCGTCCTCACCGGGGTGCTGCACGTTGAAGAACAGGGTCTTGCCATCGGGCGTGACGACCACGCCGGTGATCTCGCAGTCGAACGGACCGACCAGGAAGCGCCGCACCGTGGCGTCGCTGGCCTTGGCGCCCATGATGGTGGCCTGGCCCTCCTTGGTCGTGGTCTTGCCGCCGTCGCCCACCCGGCCGGGGATGGCGGCCAGCATCATGCAGTTGGTCACATCGGTGTAGGCGCCGTCGTCGGTCTGTATCCACAGCAGGCCGCCGCCGCTGCTGCGCTGGTCGAAGTACAGGCCGTCGGGGCTGGAAAAGTCGTTCACGTCGGTCAGGCCCGACAGGTTCTGGCTCTGCTTTTCATCGACGCGCGCGCCGAACAGGTACACGTCCCACTGAAAGCGCGTGCCGGCCTGGCCGCCCTCTTCCCGCCAACGGATGATGTGGCCGTTGGCGTTGCCCTTGCGCGGGTTGGCGGCGTCCAGCGGCACCTTGCTGCCGTCGCGCTGCGAGTTGTTGGTCATGGTCATGTAGACCTCGCCATTGAGCGGGTTCACGCCACCCCACTCGGGCCGGTCCATCTTGGTCGCGCCGCGGAAGTCGGCCGCCAGGCGGCAGTGCATGACCACGTCGCCCTGGTCAGCAAACGGGTAGAGCGCATTGCCCGCATCGATGCCGTGCTTGCCGTGCGTGAGCTCCAGCCATTCGCCGCTGCCGTCGTTGTTGAAGCGCGCAACATACAGCGTGCCCTTGTCCAGGTACTTGGCGCCCGCGGCCGCGCCGCCGTCGATGTCCTTGGGGTCCCAGCGGGCGTCGGAGACGAACTTGTACACGTACTCATTGCGCGCATCGTCGCCCGAGTAGATGACGATGGGTTCGCCCGCCTTGGCCGGTGCGGGCCAGGCGCCCTCGTGGTTGAAGCGGCCGAGCGCCGTGCGCTTGACCGGTTTGCTGTCGGGGCGGAAGGGGTCGATCTCGACCACCCAGCCGAAGGTGTTGAAGCTGTTGCGGTGGTCGTCCGCGGCGCTCGCGCCGCTGACCTTGCTGTTCCAGCGCTGGTACTGCTCACCATCGGGCGTGTCCCAGAGGTAGGGATTCTTGCGGTTTTCCGGCAGGCCGTAGCGCTTCAGGGCCACGATCTCGGAGGCCGAGCGCTGCGCGTCGTCGCCCGCGGCGCGGCCGATGACGTTGAGGTAGTTCTCCTCGCAGGTCAGATAGGTGCCCCAGGGCGTGTAGCCGCAGGCGCAGTTGTTGTTCATGCCGAAGGCCTGCTTGCCGTCCGGCGAGAGCTTGTTGACCAGCTTGGCGTGGCCCGCGGCCGGGCCGCCAATGTCCATGGGCGTGGCCGAATGGATGCGGCGGTTGTAGCGCGAGCCGCGCACCATCTCCATGTCCATGCTGCCGGCCTTGCGCCTGACCTCGACGACGCTGGCGCCGTGGGCGTAGATCTCCTTGTCCACCTGCTCGGCGCTGCGCTTGCCGGCGGTGACGACACGTCCGCTGGCGTGCAGGCCGTAGGGCGCCACCACGTACTCGTGGTTCACGCACAGCAGGCCGCGGTCGGAGCGGCTGGCGTCGAACGTGCCCGCATCGGACAGGCCGAAGTAGTACATGCCGTCATGGCCGTCGCCGATGCGGCGCTCGTAGGACTCGGCCGTCTCCGAACCGTCGTCCTTCCAGGACGCGTCGCCATAGTGCATGGGGTCGCCCAGCGCGTGCAGGATGCTGACCTGGTAGCCCTCGGGCACGGTCACCTGGTCCGCATGGGTCTTGGCCACGGCGGCAAAGGACAGGCGCAGCGGCTCTGCGGGCTTGGCGGGAGCCTCATCGTCGCTGCCGCCGCCGCAGGCGCTCAGGCTCAGGCCACCGAGCAGAGCCGCCGTGGTTGCGCCCACGCCACCCCTGAGCGCGCTGCGGCGGCTCAGCCGCGCGGCCAGGATGGCGTCCATGTGCGGGTTGGACGAAAGGTTGACGATCTCGTTGTCGTCGTACTCGGAAGCGGGGGTGCTGTGCGTGGGGCGCATGGGGTGGAAAACTCCGTTGTGGGTCGTCAAAACCCCTGCATCGTCACGCGCGCACATTGCAGCACCGTGACAGCCCCATGACGTCTGCGTGACGTGCGGCAGACGCTACACATCCACCTCCACCGCATCGCCATGCAGTTCCATGAGCTCGCGGCGCGAGGCGGCCTCGCCCTTGCCCATGAGCTTGGTGATGAGCCCTTCGGTACCGGCAAAGTCCAGGCTGCCGAGCTGCACGGGCAGAAGGCGGCGCGTGTCGGGGTTGAGCGTGGTGTCCCAGAGCTGCTCGGCATTCATCTCGCCCAGGCCCTTGAAGCGGCTGATCTGGCATTTCTCGCGCGCCACGCCGTCCTTGGCGGCCTTGTCGAGAATGGCCTCGAGCTCGCCCTCGTCCAGGGCGTAGAGCTTGGCCGCGGGCTTCTTGCCACGCGCCGGGATGTCCACGCGGTAGAGCGGCGGGCGCGCCACGTAGATATGGCCAGCCTCTATGAGCTTGGGGAAATGGCGGAAGAACAGGGTGAGCAGCAGCACCTGGATGTGCGCGCCGTCCACGTCGGCGTCCGACAGGATGCAGACCTTGCCATAGCGCAGGCCCGAGAGGTCGGGCTCGTCATTCGGCCCATGGGGATCGACGCCGATGGCGACCGAGATGTCGTGCACCTCGTTGTTCTTGAACAGCAGGTCGCGCTCCACCTCCCAGGTGTTGAGCACCTTGCCGCGCAGCGGCAGGATGGCCTGGGTTTCCTTGTCGCGCCCCATCTTGGCGCTGCCACCGGCGCTGTCGCCCTCGACCAGAAAGACCTCGTTGTACTGCGTGTCCCGGCTTTCGCAGTCGGTGAGCTTGCCGGGCAGCACGGCCACGCCCGAGCCCTTTTTCTTCTCTATCTTCTGGCCTGCCCTTTGCCGGGTCTGTGCCGCCTTGATGGCCAGCTCGGCGAGCTTCTTGCCGTAGTCCACATGCTGGTTCAGCCACAGTTCGAGCGCGGGGCGCACAAAGCTGCTGACCAGACGCACCGCGTCGCGAGAATTGAGGCGCTCCTTGATCTGGCCCTGGAACTGCGGGTCCAGCACCTTGGCCGAGAGCACGTAGCTGGCGCGCGCAAACACGTCCTCGGGCATGAGCTTGACGCCCTTGGGCAAGAGCGAATGCAGCTCGATGAAGCCCTTGACGGCCTGGAACAGGCCATCGCGCAGGCCGCTGTCGTGCGTGCCGCCGGCGGAAGTCGGTATCAGGTTGACGTAGCTCTCGCGCACCGGCGCGCCCTCTTCGGTGAAGGCCACGGCCCAGGCGGCGCCCTCGCCCTCGGCAAAGCTGTCGCTGCCAGCGTCGGCAAAGCCCTCGCCGGCAAACAGCGGAATCACCGGATCCTGCGCCAGGCTTTGCGTGAGGTAGTCCGCGAGCCCTCCCTTGTACTGCCAGGTCTGCTGATCCTTGGCTTTCTCGTTGACCAGCGTCACCGACACGCCGGGCATGAGCACGGCCTTGCTGCGCAGCAGGTGGGTGAGCTCGCCCAGGGGCAGGCTGCTCGATTCAAAGTATTTCGCGTCGGGCCAGACACGCACCGTCGTGCCCTGCCGGCGCTCGCCCGCCTCCAGCGGCCGCGCCACGAGCGGCTCGACCACGTCGCCACCTGCAAAGGCCAGGCGCGCCACCTGCCCCTCGCGGTGCGTGGCCACCTCCAGACGCGTGGCCAGGGCATTGGTCACCGAGACACCCACGCCGTGCAGGCCGCCCGAGAAGCTGTAGGCGCCACCCTGGCCCTTGTCGAACTTGCCGCCCGCGTGCAGGCGCGTGAACACCAGCTCGACCACGGGCGCGCCCTCCTCGGGGTGCAGGCCGAAGGGAATGCCGCGGCCGTCGTCCTCCACGCTCACCGAGCCGTCCTGGTGCAGCGTGACCTTGATCTTCTTGCCATAGCCGGCCAGCGCCTCGTCGGCGGCGTTGTCCAGCACCTCCTGGATGATGTGCAGCGGGTTGTCGGTGCGGGTGTACATGCCCGGGCGCTGCTTGACGGGCTCCAGGCCCTTGAGGACGCGGATCGAGCCTTCGGAATACGCGGGTACGGGGGTGGGTTTGCTTGCCATGGCGGCGCATTGTAGTGCTGGATATAAAGCCAGGGTTTCTATCATTTCAACGATGGCGCAAGCAGCAACTACGGGTTTTCGCTACATTCGCCCGATGCGCGACGCGACCCGAAAACTCTCCATGGCCCAGGTGCTGATCTGCGGTGCCACCATCGTTACCCTGTCCATGGGCATACGCCATGGCTTTGGCATGTGGCTGCAGCCCATCACGCAGGACATGGGCTGGACGCGCCAGACCTTCGCGCTGGCCATGGCGATACAGAACCTGTCCTGGGGCCTGTTCGGCATCTTCGGCGGCATGCTGGCCGACCGCTTCGGGGCCTTTCGCGTGCTCATCCTGGGCGCCCTGCTCTACGCCCTGGGGCTGGCCGGCATGGCGCTGTCGCCCACGCCGCTGTTGTTTTCGCTGACCACGGGCGTGCTCATAGGCGCGGCCCAGGCGGGCACGACCTACGCCATCATCTACGGCGTGCTGGGCCGGCAGATTGCGGCCGAGCGGCGCTCCTGGGCCATGGGCGTGGCGGCGGCCGCGGGCTCGTTCGGGCAGTTCCTCATGATGCCGCTGGAGGGCCAGCTCATCCTGCGCCTGGGCTGGCAGGATGCGCTCCTGGTGCTGTCGGCCATGGTGCTGCTCATCGTGCCGCTGGCCTTCGGCCTGCGCGAGCCGGGCTTTCACGGCAGCGCACCCGTGCAGCGCACGCAGTCCGCGCGCCATGCCTTTGCCGAGGCGCTGCGCTACCCGAGCTTTCTGCTGCTCACCGCGGGCTACTTCGTCTGCGGCTTTCAGGTGGTGTTCATCGGCGTGCACATGCCGAGCTATCTGCGCGACCACGGCCTGTCCCCCCAGGTGGCGAGTTACGCGCTGGCACTGATCGGGCTGTTCAACGTGTTCGGCACCTATGCCGCGGGCACGCTGGGCCAGCGCCTGCAAAAGCGCCACATCCTGGCCTTCATCTACTTTGCGCGTGCCGTGGTCATCAGCGTCTTTCTGCTGGTGCCGCTGTCGCCGCTGTCGGTCTATGTGTTCTCGGCCGTGATCGGCGCGCTGTGGCTGTCCACCGTGCCGCCCACGAATGCCGCCGTGGCGCAGATCTTCGGCGTGCAGCACCTGTCCATGCTGAGCGGCTTCGTGTTCTTCAGCCACCAGATCGGCAGCTTCCTGGGCGTGTGGCTGGGCGGCTATCTGTACGACACCACGGGCAGCTACGACATCGTCTGGTACATGGCCATTGCCCTTGGCGTGGCCGCCGGCCTGATCAACCTGCCCATCCGCGAGGGCGCCATCGCGCGCGCCACGCCCCGGGCCGCCTGACCATGCGCGCCGCTCACAAACGCTGGCTGGCCCTTGCGATGGTGCTGGCCGTGCTGCTGGCCGTGTTTGCGCTCTACCTGCGGCCCGAGTTCATGCTCACCCTGGCCGACCAGATCTGGGCCTGTTTCTGACATGCACGCCGGCCTCCCCCCCTCGGACTGGATCCGGCGCTGGAGCCATCTGGTGCCGGCCGGCGCCAGCGTGCTCGACCTGGCCTGCGGCCAGGGCCGGCACATGCGCTGGTTTTTTGAGAGAAATCACCCCGTAACGGGCGTGGACAAAGCGCAGGAAGCTATTGAATCAGTAGCGCACCTGGGCGAGACCATCTGCGCCGACATCGAAGCCGGCCCCTGGCCGCTGCCGGGCCGGCGCTTTGGCTGCGTGGTGGTCACCAACTACCTGTGGCGCCCGCTGCTGCCCACCATCGTGGACAGCGTGGCGCCGGGCGGCGTGCTGCTGTACGAGACCTTTGCCCAGGGCAACGAGACCGTGGGCCGGCCCGCGCGCGCGGAGTTTCTGCTCGCCCCCGGTGAACTTCTGCGCGCCTGCGGGAGTCTGCACATCGTCGCCTATGAGAATGGCCTTCTCGACGCGCCCGCGCGTTTCGTGCAGCGCATCGCCGCGGTGCGCGCGGCGCCGGGCGCACCGCCGCGCCTGCCGCTCGTGGCGCACCCTAGTTAGAATGCTCTTTTACCGTTTTCGACCGCGGACATGACCTCTTCCAGCGCCACCCTCACGGGCAGCATCGTCGCCCTCGTCACACCCATGCACGACGACGGCAGTGTGGACTACCCCACCTTGCGCAAACTCATTGACTGGCATGTCCAGGAAGGCACCGACTGCATAGGCGTGGTCGGCACCACGGGCGAATCACCCACAGTGAACGTCGAGGAGCATTGCGAGATCATCCGCGTGTCCGTCGAGCAGGCCGCCGGCCGCGTGCCCATCATGGCCGGCTGCGGCGCCAACTCCACCGCAGAGGCCATCGAGCTCGCACGCTTTGCCAAGAAGGTCGGCGCCGACAGCCAGCTGCAGGTTGTGCCCTACTACAACAAGCCCACACAAGAGGGCCAGTACCGCCACTTCAAGGCGATCGCCGAGGCCGTGGGCGACCTGCCCATGATTCTCTACAACGTGCCCGGCCGCAGCGTGGCCGACATGCACCACGAGACCGTGCTGCGCCTCACCCAGGTGCCGGGCATCGTGGGCATCAAGGAAGCCACGGGCAATATCGAGCGCGCGCAGTGGCTGATCCGCGACGTGCCCAAGGGCTTTGCCGTGTACTCGGGCGACGATCCGACGGCCGTGGCCCTGATGCTGTGCGGCGGCCAGGGCAACATCAGCGTCACGGCCAACGTGGCGCCGCGCCTGATGCACGAGCTGTGCGTGGCCGCCATTGCCGGCGACACGCGCCGCGCCATGGAGATCCAGTTCCAGCTGATGCCCGTGCACAAGCATCTGTTCGTCGAGGCCAACCCCATTCCCGTGAAGTGGGCCATGCAGCGCATGGGCCTGTGCGGCGGCGCCATGCGCCTGCCCATGACCCCGCTGTCGCAGGGCAACGAGGCCGTGGTCGAGGGCGCGCTGCGCGCCGCCGGCCTGCTGCCGGCCCACAACGCCTGACCCGATACCGCCGGACACCCCCCGGATCCACAAGGATTTTTTGCGTGAACGCCACCACCCGCCTGGGCCTGCTGGGCCTTGCCATCTCCCTGTCCGCCTGCTCCGCCCTGGAGAGCGACAAGATCAACTACAAAAGCGCCACCAAGGGCGCGACGCTGGAGGTCCCGCCGGACCTGACCCAGCTCTCGAAGGAGTCGCGCTACACCGTGCCCGGCGGCGTGGTGTCTGCAGCAGCCTTCGAGGCCGGCCAGGCCCAGCAGCCACGCAGCGCCGACAACGCCGCCCCCCGTGCCATCGGCGACGTGCGCATCGAACGCGACGGCAACCAGCGCTGGCTGGTGGTGAACCGCACACCCGACCAGCTGTGGGAGCCCGTGCGCGAGTTCTGGCTGGAAAACGGCTTTGTCTTTACCCAGGAGCAGCCCAAGCTCGGCATCCTGGAGACCGACTGGGCCGAGAACCGCGCCAAGCTGCCGCAGGACATCATCCGCTCGACCATCGGCAAGGTGTTCGACTCGCTGTATTCCACGAGTGAGCGCGACAAGTTCCGCACGCGCCTGGAGCGCACGGCCAATGGCGCCACCGAGATCTTCATCACCCACCGCGGCATGGAAGAGGTCTATACCAGCGCACAGAAGGACAACACCATCTGGCAACCGCGCCCCGCCGACCCGGAGCTCGAGACCGAGTTCCTGCGCCGCCTGATGCTCAAGCTCGGCGTGAGCGAGGAACAGGCCAAGGCCGCCACCGCAGCCCCCGTTCCCGTCGCAGCCGGCGCACGCATGGCCACCGTGAACGATGCGCCCGTCGTGCAGCTCGATGAGGGCTTTGACCGCGCATGGCGCCGCGTGGGCGTGTCGCTCGACCGCACGGGCTTTACCGTGGAAGACCGCGACCGCAGCCAGGGCGTGTACTTTGTGCGCTATGTGGCGCCCGCCGACAAGAAGGAACAGGGCTTCTTCAGCAAGCTGTTCTCGAGCACTCCCGAGACCGGAGCGCCGCTCAAGTACCGCATCGTCGTACGCAGCGAGGGCAACCAGAGCACCGTCTCGGTGCTGAACGCCACGGGCGCTCCGGACAATTCGGCCAACGCCCAGCGCATCGTGCGCGTGCTGTTCGATGATCTGAAGTAAACCCGCGACCACCGGGCCTGCGCCGACGCGCCGGGCCCGGGTCACAGGCAACAAAAAATTGCTCATGTCAAGCCCTGGCCCGGAATTTCCAGGGTTTGAAATCATAAGCAGGGCAATAGGTTAGCTCTGTTTTGGGCCACTTGAAGTGACTGCTGCGTCGTGGGCTAGGTGCCACATAAGAGCGTCGGGAGAGAAAGCCGGATCGCACTTGGTCGTGCTGGATTGCCGGGAGGCGGCGGGCTTGTCGCACCATGATAGCCCAAGTGGCTTCGCAGCATCCAGAACGAAGAACGCGCAGCCGAAGGCTGCGCGTTCGATGAATGCCGTTGGATGGCACGCGACGCCATCAGGCCGGTTTCGTTGGCGCGCTCCGTATCGCCGAGCCCTTCCTGAATCCCCTGTCCCCCGCCATGAAGGCTTCCAGCATGTACGGAATCAGCGTCATGGCATCGACCACCTCGCCATACGCTTGAGCGTGCAGCGCGGCGTAGCAGTCGAGGTCGGCCTTGAGGCTGGCCGGGCACGAGAACGTGAGCTTCGTGCTCTCAGTCTTGGGAAGCGGCCCGAGCCGCAGCTTCTTGGTGGTGTTCATCGCATTGCTCCCCGGTTGAAGAACATTGGCTGGTACGGTCGCAGCACCAGATCGCGGTTGACGATGATCCGCACCGGCAGGCCCGGCCGCTCCGTCAAAGTCGGCTGGATGTTCATGTTGCGCCTGGTCATCTCCTGGCCCACCTGGTTGATGCTGTCTTGTGCGCTGTCGCGCCCAGCGATCACGATGCGGTTGCCGTTCTGCCGGTTCTCCGGCGCGGCCAGCTCGGCACCCACGCCCAGCAATGTGGTCAGCGCCGCACCGGCAAAGACGCGATCCCAGTGCCAATCGACACCATCCTCCAGGCCGGCATAGCCGGCCGGATCGGTGCCCGCGAGGTTGTCGAGCTTCAGCGAAGACGTGTCCGGCAGGATGATTCGGTTCCACACCACCTGCACGCGGCTTTGCCCGTAGCTCACCTGGCTGTTGTACTTGCCCAGGATGCGCGATCCCTGCGGGATCAGCAGGAACTTGCCCGTCGCCGTGTCGTAGACCGGCTCCGTCACCGTGGCGATCACGTCGCCCGGCAAATCAGACTTGATGCCCGTCACCAGCGCACCGGCGATCACCGTTCCCGCCATGACCTGATACGGCGAGGACGGCATTTGCAGACTGGTGGAATTACGGGTTTCCGTAGAGGCGCCTTTCAGGAAAGCCTCTTTCTGGTTTTGCCGGTTCTGCACGGCGGTTGGGTCGGCAGGCTGGGCCGCCGTCGAGGCCGGGCCAGCGGCCAGCGGGTCGAAGCCCGCCAAGGCCGATGCCGGGCCAGCTGCTTGCGCGGTCGCTGGCGCTGCGGTCTTGCCGGGAGTGCCTGAGCGGAAAAACACCGACGAGGCTGCGGCTGCTTCGGCCTCCTTGCGCCGCGCATCCTCCGGGTCATGACCCGGTGGCGCATAGGTCGGCGTCACCGGCTGCTGCGACTTCACGATGGCCGGGCCAAGGTCGCCGGGCAGCGGCGGCCCCAGCTCCGGCACCTTCGGCAGCTTGGAGTAGTCGGAGGGCAAGCCATCCAGCCCTTCAGACTTCGACACGCGATCGACGTTGTACAGCTCGGTCCGCTCGCCTGCGCCGCGCCGATGTGACTGCAATGACCAGATCGTGGCTCCCAGCACGGCGACCGACAGGCCGCCGGTGAGCATGGCCAAGGTGCGCCGGTTCAGGCGCGTTACCGGGCGCGGCTGGGCGCGCAGCGCCACCGCCTCGGGCGCGACCTTGCCCGCCTGCGCCGCAAGATCAGGGGAGTCGTCCTGGCTCATGGTCAGTTCCTCCGCGTTCCGTCCGTGCGCTCGATCCGAACCACATCGCCCTTGTCACCGCCCAGGCGCAACTCGGCCGCGCCGAACAGGCGATCCACGATGTAGTACGGCGAGCGGAAGCGGTAATTCACCAGTTGCCCATCGCCCTGCGCGCCGATGACGAACAGCGGCGGCAACTCGCCTTGCGCGATGCCAGCGGGGAACTGGATGTAGACCTTCTCGCCATCGTCGAAGGCGCGCAGCGGCTTCCACGGCGGGTTGCTGCCGCTGACCGCGTAGCGGAAACGGATCTTCTCCAGCGACAGGCCAGCATCGACCGGCGCGGCGGCGCTGGCCGCCTGCGCCTGGCGCTGCAAGGCCAGCATCTTGTCCTTGGGGTACTCCCAGGACACCGACGCCATCCACGTCTTCTCGGTCGAGGTCAGCTCCAGCAGGTACGTCCTGCGGCTGGTCGTGATGACCAGATTCGTCTTCAACCCCGAGCGGATCGGCTTGACCATCACGTTGACGCGCAACGCATCGCCGCTGCCGCTCGATGTATCCCCGACGATCCAGCGCACGGTATCGCCGGCGGCCACCGTCACCAGATCTTCACCGGGCTGGAGCGCGATCACCGTCACGCGGCCCACTGCCGCATAGACCTGGTACAGCGCCCCATCCGTGAAAGGCCACACCTGAATTGCGTTGACGTACCCCTCGCGCGTGGGTGCAATGCGCGCCTCGGCGTTGGCGCGGGACACGCGCACGGTTTCATCGGCGGGTTCTGGGGCGGGCTTGGTATCCGGCACAGGTTTCATTTGCGTCGGCATCGGCAGCACCTGTGGCACGGCCACCACCTCCACCGGCGCAGGCGGCTCCGGCAGCGGCTGGGCCTGCACCGGCTCATCGAGCGAAATGGACGGCGGCGGCTTGCCCTGCGTGGCGCAGCCCGCGAGGGCAAGCAACATGATCGGCAAGGCGGATTTACGGAAAAGATCATTCATGGTTTTGCTCCTTCGTTTCCTTCCAGTTCGCGGCTCCACGACAGCCCGTTGACGTAGATGCCCAAGGGGTTCTTGCGCACCCGCTGCTCGGTGCGCGGCGTCTGCTGCACGATGGAAACCACCGCGTTCCAGCGCTCGGTGCGATCCAGCGCACCGTTGACAAAGCGCGTCTCCGTCCAGCGCACGTTGAAAGACGTGTCGCTGGCGCGCGTCACGCTGCTGATCTGCACCGTCACCGACTCCTTGCCGATGCGCGTGAACGGATCGGCCACCCGCGCGTACTCGTTGAGCACGACCGCCCCCTTGTCGGTCGTGTAGTCGTAGGCATCCAGCCAGTTCTGCCGTACCACGATGGGATCGATGGACAGCGAGCGCACCAGGCCGATGAAGCGGCCCAGGTGGTAGGCAATCTGCGCATCGCTGGGCCGGTACGGCGTGGCGGCTTCGCCGACGGCACGCACCTGGCCCGCGTTGTCTACCTCGATGACGTAGGGCGTCACGATGGACTGCGCGGAACGCCAGACCAGGCCGCCGGCCATCAGCACGGCCAAGGTGAGGCAGCCAAAGGCCATGAAGCGCCAATTCCTGGCCTGCACGCGGGCCGAGCCGATGCGCTCGTCCCAGACCTGAGCTGCGGATTGGTACGGAGTGGCAGGCTGCGGCGTGTCGGCGTAGCGCACCTGCGGTCGTTTGAATCGCATGGAAGTTCTCCTCATGAATCGGAATCACGCAGGCTTGGCCCCTGGCTGGAGCTGCCACCGTCGCCGCCGCGCAGCGTGTGGGCGGCGGTCGTAGCGGCATGGGTGAGCTGTTGCCTTCGATGCAGGCGCTTGGCCCAGGCGGGTTGTTCGGCAGACGGAGCCGATCCGGCAGCGTCAGGGCCGGCGGGTGCGGCGCCGGAGGCTGGCGCGTCATCGGGCCGAAAGGCCGCCGCCATGCGCTCCTTCATCGAGCGCGCCCCATCGGCCACCTTCTGCCCGGCCGCCTGCGCGCCAGTCTTGGCGACATTGCCCACGCCAGCAGCGGCACCCTTCAGGCCGCCACCGGCCGAAGCGGAGCCCGCCTGGTACGCCGACCTGGCGCTGCTGGCGGTCGATGCCATCGAGCGAGCGGCGGCGGGTGCCATGCGCGCCCCGGCCGCCACGGCACTTCCGACGCCCGTAGCCGCGGCACCGACCGCCACAGCGGTTCCGGCTGCGCCGATGGCGGCACCGGCCATCGCGCCCGCGCCGAGCTGCGGCCCGCCGGACACCAAGCCAGTTGCAATGCCCGGCCCGAAGATGCCCAGCGCCAGCAGGGACAGCGAAGCCAGCATGATGACCAGCGCCCGGTCGATCGAGGGCTCCGAGCCTGCCGGTATGTTGAACTCGGAGAACAGGCCCGAGCCAATGCCCACGATGACGGCCAGCACCAGCACCTTGATGCCCGACGACACCACGTTACCCAAGACCTTCTCGGCCAGGAACGCCGTCTTGTTCCAGAGAGCGAACGGCACCAGCACGAAGCCCGCCAGCGTGGTCAGCTTGAACTCGATCAGCGTGACGAAGAGCTGCACCGCCAACACGAAGAAGCTGACGATGATCACCAGCCACGCGAAGAACAGTACGACGATGGGCGCGAGGTGGATGAACACCTCGGGGAAGCCCGACAGCCCCTTGATCTGGTCGAGGATCGGCGCCGCTGCGTCGATACCGGCCTTGGCCAACCGTCCCGGCTGCAAGAAGTTGCCCATGCTCAGGCTGGAGCCGCTGGCCGTCAGGCCCAAGCCCGCGAAGGAGCGGAACACCACGCTGGCCAGCATGTTGAAGTTGCCGATGATGTAGGCGAAGGCACCGACGTACAGCACCTTGCGGATCAGCTTGGCGATCACGTCCTCGCCCTGGCCGGTGGCATGGCCCATCGCCCAGAACAACCCGGCGAGCGTCATGTCGATGACGATCAGCGTGGCCGTGAGAAACGCCACCTCGCCATGCAGCAGCCCAAATCCCGAGTCGATGTAGCGCGAGAACACATCGAGGAAATGGTCAATGATCGAAATGTCATTCATGGCAAGTCCTCCTGCCCAGGCGAGGCCGTTGCCACCGCATTGCGGTCCTCGGCGGGTTCATCGAAGCTGGGCGGAATCGGCGGCAGATCGGCCAGCGTCCGGTACTCATCCGGCCCGGCCAGGCCGGAGAGAAAGCGGCGCAAATCGGCCTGGGCCACCTGCGCGCAAGACGCGCCGTCGAGCTGGCCCGCCCGGCATTGCTCCTTGAGCAAGCGCAGCCGCGACGGATCTGCCGAGAGCGCATCGACCGAAGGCACCTCCTGCTGGCCGCAGCCGGCCAGCAGGAGCACAAAACCGCAGAGAGCAGGCGCGCGGGTCATGGCAGCACCCGTCAACGGCTGTAGAAATCGACGGACTGCGGCGTGTACGGCGTGCCTTCACCCAGGAAGCGCCGGTTCACCTCGCGGCCTCGCTCCACAGCGGCGGCCTGCCGCGCCAGTTCCAGCGAAGCGGCACGATCCTGGGTGATGCTCAGGCGCTGCGTCTGGATGGACTGCTTGGCCTGCAAGGCCAGAAGCTGGTTCATGGCCTGCATCGCCTGCAAAGCGCCCACGGCCGACTGGCTCTTGCCCACGAGGTCGGCCAGCACGCCTTCGTCGTCGCTCAGGTTCTGCGACGCCTGGGCCTGCATCTGCATGGTGGTCTGCAGGCCGCTGAGCGTGTTCTTCCAACGCTCCTGCGCGTCGCGGTACATCTGATTGCCGCTGACGGTGGCGGCGTACTGCTCCGGGTACAGGCGCTGGAACTCCCGATCCAGATTGGTCACGTCATAGGCCAGGCCCTTGGCCTGCGCGATCAGCCGCTGCGTGGTCGCCAGGTTGGCGCGCAACTGGCCCACTACGCTGGACGGCAGGCTGGCGAGGTTGCGCGCCTGGTTGATGAGCATCTGCGCTTCGTGCTGGAGCTGCTTGATCTGGTTGTTGATCTGCTCCAGCGTGCGGATCGCGGTCAGCGTGTTCTGCACGAGGTTCGTAGGGTCGATCACGACCCATTGCGCCTGCACGGCGGTAGCGGTGCAAAGCATGGCCGCGACGGCGGCGGCGAGAAGACGCTTCTTCATGATGGGTTCTCCTTGGGGTGGGTGGACGGGAACGAGGACAGCAGTTCGGCCGCCCAATGCAGGCCGCGGTGGCGCAGCCAGGCGGCTGCGAACGGGGTGGATGCAGATGTAGCGGCGAGCACCGCGTCGATGTCGCGCTGGTCTTGCGGCGTGGAAGCACCCGCGAAGGCCAAGGTCGCGGCGCCCAGGTCGAGGTCGAACAGGCGGTTGCCGAGACGGGATTGGTAGTAGTAGTCGCGCTTGGGCTGCGCGGTGGCGACGATTTCGATCTGGCGCGAGTTCAGCCCGAAGCCTTCGTAGATAGCCCTGATCTGCGGCTCGGTCGCCTGCGGGTTGGGCAGGAAGATGCGGCTGGCGCAGCTCTCGATGATGGCCGGCGCGATGCTCGAATCCTTGATGTCGGCGAGGCTCTGCGTGGCGAAGATGACGCTGACGTTCTTCTTGCGCAGCGTCTTGAGCCACTGGCGGATGCGGGCCGCGAACACCGGGTCATCGAGAAACAGCCACGCCTCATCGAGGATCAGCAGCGTGGGCGCACCGTCAAAGCGTTCATCGAACCGGGCAAAGAGGTAGTGCAGCACGGCCATGACGGCGGCCTTGCTGTGCATCAGCTCTTCCATCTCGAAGCACTGCACGGCGCCGGAACCCAGGCGATCCGAATCCGCATCCAGCAGCTTGCCGTGGGCGCCGCCGAGCACGTAGGGCGCGAGCGCCTGGCGCAGCGCGTTCGATTGCAGCAGCACCGACAGGCCGGTCATCGTGCGCTGCTCCAGCGGAGCACCGGCGAGGCTGCCGAGCGCCGACCAGATGGCAGCCTTCTCCTCCGGGCCGACGGTCACGCCTTCATGCCGCAAGCGGCCTTCGATCCACTCGGCGGCCCAGGTTCGATAACCCTCGCGGTCGATGCGGGCCAAGGGCTGGAATGCGATCTCGCCATCCATACCGAGGTCGTAGTGCTCGCCGCCCAGACCCAGCACCGTTGCCCGGATGGAGCGGCCCATGTCGAACGCGAGGATGCGCGATCCGCGATAGCGCCGGAACTGCATCGCCAAGGTGGCGAGCAGCACCGACTTGCCCATGCCGGTCGGCCCCGCGACCAGCGTGTGGCCCACGTCGCCGATGTGCGTCACCAGCCGGAACGGTGTCGCGCCGTCGGTGCGCGTCACGATCAGCGGCGGGCCGTTGAGATGGTTATTGCGCTCGGGGCCGGCCCATACCGCCGACACCGGCATCAGGTGCGCCAAGTTCAGCGTCGAGACGATGGGCTGGCGCACGTTGGCGTAGGCATGGCCGGGAATGGACGACAGCCAGGCATCCACCGCGTTCAAGGCCTCGGGCATCGTCACGAAGCCCCGGCCCTGGATGACCCGCTCCACCATGCGCAGCTTCTCGTCGGCCTTCGCCGGTTCGGCATCGAGCACCGTCACCGTGGTGGTGACATACCCGAAGGCCACCTGATCGCTGCCCAGTTCCTGCAAGGCCGCGTCCGCATCGGCCGATTTGTTGCTGGCGTCGGTATCGACCAGCGGGGTTTCCTGCTGGAAGATGGTTTCGCGCAGCAGCGCGATCACGTTCTTGCGCTTGGCGAACCACTGGCGGCGCAGGCGGGACAGCTCCTTTTCCGCATCGGCTTTGTCCATGCAGAGGAACCGGGTGGACCAGCGATAGCCAAAGCCGAGGCGGTTGAGGTCATCCAGAATCCCCGGCCAAGTCGAGGTCGGGAAGCCACGCACCGACACCACGCGCAGGTGCTGGCCGCCCAGCATGGGCGCCAGGCCACCGACCAGCGCGGAGTCGGTCAGCAGCGCATCGATGTGGAAAGGCACTTCAGGCACGCCGACGCGATAGCGCCGCGTCGAGATGGTGGCGTGCAGGAAGGTCAGCGTCTGGCTGTCGTCCAGCCACGCGATTTCCGGCATCACGCCATCGAGCAGGTCGAAGATGCGATCGGTTTCCGCGACGAAGGCCGTCAGGCGCTCGCGCCAGTCCACGCCTTCGGTGGGCCGGTTCTCGTACAGCATCCCGGCCGCGCGGGCGCGTGATTCCTCGGGCGGCAGGTACACCAGCGTCAGGTGGTAGCCGCTCTCGAAGTGGTTGCCCGAGTCCTCGAACGTAGCGCGGCGTTCCTCGTCCACCAGCCACGACAACGGCTCGGGAAACTCCGAGTGCGGATAGTCGGCTGCGGGCCGGCGCTCGGCTTCGATGAACAGCGCCCAGCCCGAACCCATACGACGCAGCGCGTTGTTCAAGCGCGCCGACGTGGCAATCAGTTCGCCTTGCGTTGCGCTATCGAGGTCAGGCCCGCGAAACCGGGCCGTGCGCTGGAAACTGCCGTCCTTGTTCAAGACGACGCCCGGTGCGATCAGCCCGGCCCAGGGCAACCAGTCGGCGAGCAAGGCCGGGCGCTGGCGATATTCGGCAAGGTTTAGCATGGCGGCGTCCCCTCACACGTCCAGCAGCGGGCGGTGCTTGATATGCCGGGCGAACACGGCCATGAACTGCGGATCGACGCGCGCTCCCCACACCGCCAGCGAATGGCCGACGATCCAGAGCACCACGCCCGGAATCCACAGTTGCAGGCCCAGCCCGACAGCGGCGGCCAGCGTGCCGTTGGCAATCGCCACGGTACGAGGTGCGCCGCCCAGCAAGATCGGCTCGGTGAGCGAGCGGTGCAAAGGCACCTCGAACCCTGCCGCGTAGCTGTCCGGCGCGTTCATACGACAGCCCCGCCAGAGAACGAAAAGAACGACAGGAAGAACGAGGACGCGGCGAAGGCGATGCTCAAGCCGAACACGATCTGGATCAGCTTGCGGAAGCCGCCCGACGTGTCGCCGAAAGCCAGCGCGAGGCCTGTGGCGATGATGATGATGACGGCCACGATGCGGGCCACCGGCCCCTGGATGGATTCGAGGATGGATTGCAGCGGGCCTTCCCACGGCATCGAGGAACCGGCGGCCTGCGCAGTTCCGGCCAGGAACAGCAGCAGCGCGGACAGCAGCAGCCCTTGCCCCGCAGGGCGGGTCAGGCAGCGCAGCCGCGCGAGGTTGGACGGGTGAGAAGGCGGATTTACGGAAACACGGAAAGCATGGGCGTGCGTCATGGCAGTTCTCCAGAGGGATTGAGGGACGGGGATGAGGAAGTCGCCGCAGCGGATGCGGCATCGAGAACTGGCGACAGCTTGGGAAACGGCGTGTCCATCGCGTCCGCCAGTTGGTAGCCGACGCCGTCGAAGCCGACGACGCGGGCGATGCTCTCGATGCGGCGCTTGCGCCCGCGTCCGGCGATGTGGATCACCACATTGACCGCCTCGGCGATCAGCGCACGGGGCGGGTTCACCGCCACTTCGAGAATCAGTTGCTCCAGGCGCAGCAGCGCGCCGAGCGCGGAGCCGGCATGGATCGTGGCGATGCCGCCCGGATGGCCTGTGCCCCACACCTTGATGAGATCCAGTGCCTCGGCACCGCGCACCTCGCCGACGACGACGCGATCAGGGCGCAAGCGCATGGACGAGCGAACCAGCTCGGTCATCGACACCACGCCTGCGCGGGTGCGCAGGGGAACGTGGTCACGGGCCGCGCATTGCAGCTCCACCGTGTCTTCGAGCACCAATACGCGGTCGCCCGTGGCGGCGATCTCGGCCAATAGCGCATTGGCCAAGGTGGTCTTGCCGGTACTCGTCCCGCCGGCGATCAGGATGTTCTGGCGTTCGCGCACGGCGCGCACCAGCAAGCCCGCCTGCGCGGCGGTCATCATTTCGTCCTCGATGTAGCGCGACAGCGGGATCACGCCAAAGGCGCGCTTGCGCAGCGCGAAGGCCGGCCCTGGCGCTGCCGGCGGCAAGATGCCCTCGAAGCGTTCGCCCGTCTCGGGCAACTCGGCGGACAGCAGCGGCTGGCCGCGATTGGCTTCCGCGCCGACGTGGGCCGCGACCAGGCGGATGATTCGCTCGCCATCCGCCTCAGGCAGTTCCACGCCCATCGGCGCACGCCCACTGGAAAGCCGATCCACCCAAAGGGTGCGATCGGGATTCAGCATCACCTCCACCACGTCCGGGTCTTCGAGCGCAGCGGCGATTAGTGGCCCCATAGCCGTGCGCAGCATCTGGATGCGGCGGTCGAGCGACGTGGCACTCATGGACTGCGGAATGGCGCTCATGACGCACGCTCCTGCGCTTGCGCGGCTGCCGCCGCGTCTTCCATCCGCATCGGGTCGGGATGCAGTTCCTCCACCACGTCGCGCACCAGGCTGCGGCCCCGCAGCAGATGGCGGCCAAGCTGCTCGGTGAACTGCTCAAACCGCGCCTTTCCCTGCGCGCGTGCCGCGTCTTGGTGCGCCTCGGGAACTGGCGTGCTCACGGTCAGGTAGTAGCGGATGAACAGCGCCAGCGTTTCGATGGCGATGTTCTGGTCGCGCTCCATGCGCTCGGCTTGGCGCGACAGGCGATCAAGCCGCTTGGCAATGGCCGCCTCGCGCTGGTCGGCAGCATCGGGCGAAAGCCACGATGCGAGCGCCGCCGCGACGATGGACGACTTGGACACGCCTTTCTTGGCGGCCAGCTCATCGAGCCGCTTGGCGTGCTCCGGCTGGATGAACAGGTTGAGGCGGTAGTGACTCATAGCTCGATTCCGTCGTTGGGGTCGAGGGAAGCCAGCCGGGCCGTGCGCTGCATGGCTGGATCGAGCTGGCGAGGAAGGGGAAGCGGCAGGTCGTCGTCGTCGAGCAGCCCAAGGTCGGCCGCGGGAGCGGCCAGCTCGGGGTCGTAGGCGACGGTTTCGGAGAGTTCGGGCTGACGGCGCGGGCCGCCGTCGTCGGTCGAACCCAAGTTCTCCAGGCCGTCGGCGGATGCCGTGGCTGGTGCGGTGGGCACAGCAGGAATCGCCAGCCCACTCCAGTCGTCGGGCCGCGACGGCGGCGCGTCTGCGTACTGCCCATCCGCCAGCGCGGGCGGTGGCAGCACGCGACGCTTGAAATTGGCGTCCGCGTAGTAGCGCAGCTTCTTCGCCTTGATCGGCGCCACGCTGGACACCATCACCACGGCCTCGTCAGGCGGAAGCTGCATGACTTCGCCCGGCGTCAGCAGCGGGCGCGCGGTTTCCTGGCGCGACACCATCAGGTGCCCCAGCCACGGCGCGAGTCGGTGTCCCGCGTAGTTGCGCTGGGCGCGCAGCTCGGTGGCGGTGCCCAGCGTCTCGGAGATCCGCTTGGCGGTGCGCTCGTCGTTCGTGGCGAACGTCACCCGAACGTGGCAGTTGTCCAGGATCGAATGGTTCTGGCCGTAGGCTTTGTCGATCTGGTTGAGCGACTGCGCGATGAGGAAGCTGCGGATGCCGTAGCCCGCCATGAAGGCCAGCGCCGTCTCGAAAAAGTCCAGGCGTCCCAGCGCCGGGAACTCATCGAGCATCAGCAGCAGCTTGTGGCGGCGCTCGATGCCGTCGGAGCCATCGAGCGATTCGGTGAGGCGCCGGCCGATCTGGTTGAGGATCAGGCGGATGAGCGGCTTCGTCCGCGAAATGTCCGAAGGCGGCACCACCAGATACAGCGACACCGGATGCTCGGCTGCGATCAGGTCGGCAATGCGCCAATCGCACCGCGACGTGACTTCGGCCACCGTGGGATCGCGGTACAGGCCCAGGAACGACATGGCCGTGGACAGCACGCCCGAGCGTTCGTTGTCCGACTTGTTGAGCACTTCGCGCGCCGCCGAAGCGACGACAGGATGCGGCCCATCGCCCAAGTGCGGCGTGGTCATCATCCGGTGCAGGGTCAGCTCGAACGGGCTGGCCGGGTCGGAGAGGAAGTTGGCGACGCCGCGCAGCGTCTTGTCCTCGCCCGCGTAGAGCACATGCAGGATGGCGCCGACCAACAGCGCGTGGCTGGTCTTTTCCCAATGGTTGCGCTTCTCCAGCGCGCCTTCGGGATCGACCAGAATGTCCGCGATGTTCTGCACGTCGCGCACTTCATACGCGCCGCGCCGCACCTCCAGCAGCGGGTTGTAGGCGGCCGACTTCGCATCGGTCGGGTTGAACAGCAGGCAATGCGAGAAGCGCGAACGCCAGCCTGCGGTGATCTGCCAGTTCTCGCCCTTGATGTCGTGGATGACGGCGGATGCAGGCCAGGAAAGCAGTGTCGGCACCACTAGGGCCTGTTAACACATCCGAAGCCCATCAGCGACGAGTACAAAGCTGATGAAGCCGAGGAACATGATGTCGAGTTTCTCGAACCGCGTGAAGATGCGCCGGAAGCCCTTGAGGCGGCGGAATAGACGCTCAACCTCGTTGCGGCGCTTGTACATCTCGCGGTCGTACTCCCAAGGCTCGACGCGGGTACGCAGCGGTGGCACGACGGGGATGTAGCCCAAATCGAGCGCCAACTGGCGCGTCTCGTTGCCCTCGTAGGCCTTGTCCATGAGCAGGTGCAGCGGCCGGTTCGGGGCGCCCAGGCTGGCGAGCAGTTCGCGCCCTTGTGGGGCATCGCCGGCCTGGCCCGGCGACAGTGAGAACGTTATGGCCGTTCGAGCATCCGCGGCAACCATATGAATCTTGGTTGTCCATCCACCTCGAGACTTGCCGATGGATTGGGGGCCGTTTTTTTTAGGTTCTTCACGGATTTGCGTGGAGCCGAGCGCATTGGCAATAAAAACAGCGGTGACATCCGAAGCATGATGGTTGTGCGACCAACCCATCCTCCTCGGAGCACCGCTGCATGCATCAGGATACCTGCTGGCCAACCCTTTGGCCCGGTTTTTACGTTGCCGATTCCTACATACAGGCCGATACAGCCCAATTGCGTCTGCTGCCCGACAGGGCGCAACTGCGCTGTGGTTCGTGCCTGACCCGCGTGAACTCGGTGCATGAATACACCGAACGCAAGGTACGCGATTTGCCTTTGGTGGGCAGGATCCTGACACTGCAGGTGCAGCTGCTGCGCGTGAACTGCCCACACTGTGGGCCTTGCCTGCAGCACGTACGCTGGCTGGGGCGCTTCAGTCGCATCACCGATGCGATGGCGCAGACGGTGGCCAGTTGCTGCAGCCGTATGCCCATCAAGCATGTGGCCCAGATGTTTGGGCTGCACTGGTCGACGGTGCGCCAGATCGACAAGCGCCACTTGCAAGAAGTGGTCAGAGAATTACCCGCACCCCAGCCCACCAGGCTGGTCATGGATGAGTTTGCCCTGCACAAGGGCCATCGCTATGCCACGGTGATTCTGGATGCGGATACACGCCGGGTGCTCTATATCGCCAAGGATCGCAGTCGCAAGGCCATACGCCCCTTCTTCCAGGCCCTGGGCCCACAGGGCTGCAGACGTATCGAGGCCGTTGCCATGGATATGAATACGGCATTTGACTTGGAGGTGCGCCACTGGTGCCCCAAGGCCCGCATCGTCTACGACCTCTTTCACGTGGTGGCCAAGTATGGTCGTGAGGTCATCTCCCGCGTCAGAGTCGATGCGGCCAACGCCTTGCGCCACGACAAGCCGGGCAGGAAGGTGGTCAAGCAGGCCCATTGGCTGCTGCTACGCAACGCAGACAACCTCAAGGACAGTGAGCAAGTGCGTCTGCAGGAGGTGCTGCAGGCCAATGAGGCCTTGATGACGGTGTACGTGCTCAAGCAAACGCTCAAGAGCTTATGGGATGCGCCCGATCCGTGGGAGTGGCGCAGGCGCTGGAATCAGTGGCTGAGCCACTGCAAGGAAAGTGCCATTGTGTGTTTGCAGCAATTTGCAGCCAGGCTGCGCAAGTACTGGCGAGGTATTTTGGCCCGGGTGCGCTGGCCCATGCACACCGGGCAGCTCGAAGGCATCAATAACCGTATCAAGGTCATTAAGCGCATGGCTTACGGGTATCGGGATACCGACTACTTCTTCCTCAAAATCAAGGCAGCGTTCCCCGGGAATCCGTGAAGAACCTTTTTTTAGCGCGCCCGTGCCGTCTGGGTGCACCTTGATGCTTGTGGAGTCCAGTGACACCGCCTCGATCTTGATGCGCACAACCTGAGCCTTCTGCAGTTCCTCGAACATTCTGTCGAGGACCCCAGCCTTGGTCCAGCGGTTCATGCGCGTGTAGATCGTGTGCCAGTTACCGAAGCGCTTGGGCAGTCCACGCCACTTGCAGCCATGCTCGGCTACGTAGAGGATGGCGTTGACGACCTGCAAGTTGCTCAGGCTGACGTTTCCTCGCTGCGTGGGAAGGCAGTGCTCGATCTTGGCGAATTGTTCTGGCGTTATCTCCATGGCTGCCAGTCTGTGCCATGGCGGGCGCAAAAACAATTAGTGTTAACACGCCCTAGGCCGACGCCTTTGCCGCTGCGCGTGGGCGCAAAGGTCAGGACGTGCTCCGGCCCCTCATGTCGCAGGTACTGGCGATCGTGCTGGCCGAGGAACACGCCGGCCGGTTGCGTGAGGCCGGCCTTGCGAATGTCATCCGCGTTCGCCCAGCGGGCCGAGCCGTAGGTCGTGACCAGGCGCGACTGGCGCGAGCGCCATATCGACATGCCGATGGCGACCACCACCGCCAGCAAGCCGCTGCCGCCCGCGATGGCGCCGCCGGTGTCGAACACGCGCGGCGCGTAGGCGTCGAAGACGAACCACCACTCGAACAGCCGCCACGGGTGATAGACCGGCGTACCGAAGAAATCGAACCAGGGCGAGCCAAGGCGTAGCTGATAGCCCAGGGCGGCGGCTGTCCATTGCGTGGCGCTCCACACCCCAGCGATCACGATGCCGAACACCACGGCAATCTGACCGAACAGCACGTTCGTTCCCTGCATCATCCAGCCTCCGATCGCAGCACAGGCATGTGCCGCCCTCGTGAGGATCAGTGCCGCTGGGCGTGCCGGTCAAAGACCGTTATCGGCATGTTGATGCCGCAAAAAGCATGGTTTCCGGCAGGGAAGAACTGGGGCGAAAGACCGCCACAACGGGCGCGCTGCTGCGCAGCGCGCAAAAAGGCGCAGGCACGCGCAGGTGCGTTGCGGCAAACCGACCATCAGAACTTCGGCGGTTCCTTCGGCGGCGTATAAGGCACCTTGCCGTCACCCAGGAAACGCCGGTTCGTCGCTTCGGCCACTCGGTTGCACAGCACGTCGCCCATCGTCGGACGATCCGTCTTGCACTGCTGGCGCAGTTCTCGCAAACGCACGGGGTCAGCAGCCAGTTGCTCCACGCTGGGCACGGCGGCGGGCTTGGACGGCTCAGACTTGCCGCAGGCGACCAGCAGAACTGCTAGCGACGACATAGCGATGATCTTGGATAGGTTCATGGCTTGAATCCTCCGAAGTGAAACGGGGCCAATGGCTAAGCGTCTCCCGGTACCAGGGCTTCGACCCGCTCGATAAAGCGGGCTAGCGCCTGCGACGGCTCGGCGTCGCGGCGCAGCAGATAGGTGGTGAGCATGGGCGACTTTCCCGCGAGCGGTCGGCCCACCACGCCCGGCTCGTGGCTGGAAGCGATGTGCGCGGCGCCTGCGAGCCCCAGCGCCAAGCCGGCCGACACGAAAGTCATCATCACGTCGAACGTGGCGACGTACTGTTCGATCAAGGGCTCCCGGTCCTGCTTGCGCAGGATGCGGTCGATCTGCTTGGCATGGCCTTCGCAAACTGCCGGGTCGCCCAGCACCAGGGGATGTTGCAGCACTTCATCCAGCGGTACCCGCCTGTGGGCCAGTAGTTCATGGCGCGCGGGCATGGCGACCATCAGCTCATCCTCCCAGGCGGGTTCGATGATGATGCCGTCGCCCACCTCGTCGGCCATCGAGAAGCCCGCGTCGTATAGATCGTCACGCAGGCCGCTGAGCTGCTGGGCCAGCGGCACCTCGAACAGGCGGATCTCGATCTCCGGGTCTTCCTCGCGGCAGCGGGCCAGCAGTGCCGGCAGGCGCGAGGGGCTGATGCCGTCGGACAGCGCCACGCGCAACCGGCCGTGAAAGCCATTGGCCGCTGCCTTCACGCTCTCACGCGCTTGGTCCAGCGCCAACAGCACGCGAGGCGCGTTCTCCATCAGCAGCTTGCCCGCAAGCGTCAGGCGCGTGCTGCGGCTGGTACGCACGAACAGTTGTGCGCCCAATTCTTCTTCCAATTCCCTGATGGCGCGCGACAGTGGTGACTGTTCGATATGCAGCCGCTCCGCAGCGCGGGCGAAGTGCAGCTCCTCAGCAACGGCCAGAAAGTACCGAAGGTGACGGAATTCCATGAGTCGATGTCCCTGTAAAGCTTGAAGGGGTCTGTCGTGGTGCCGTAACGGCGTTCATCGCTGTTCCTTTCAAGCGGTTACGCCCTCATGTGCGGGCTCTGCCGTGACATCCTCTTCTTGCTCGTCCGGGCGATGGGCCAGCCGATACAGAATCGGTAGCACCAGCAGCGTCAGCACGGTGGAAGACAAGATGCCTCCGATCACTACGGTAGCCAGGGGGCGTTGCACTTCCGCGCCTGTTCCCGTGGCAATCGCCATCGGGATGAAACCCAGCGACGCCACTAGGGCTGTCATCAGCACCGGCCGCAAGCGTGTCAGCGCGCCCTCGCGGATGGCTTCATCCAGCGGTGTTCCGTCCTCGCGCAACCCGCGGATGTAGGAAATCATCACTAGGCCATTGAGCACGGCCACACCTGACAGCGCGATGAAGCCCACGGCAGCGGAAATCGACAGAGGAATGTCGCGCAGCCACAGCGCCAAGATGCCGCCGGTCAGCGCGAACGGAATGCCAGTAAAGACCAGCAAGCCGTCCTTGACATTGCCGAACATGGCGAACAACAGCAGGAACACCAGCAGCAGCGACACCGGCACGACGATCTGCAAACGCTGCGTGGCTGATTGCAGATTCTCGAAAGTACCGCCCCAACTCGTCCAGTAGCCCGTGGGAATCTTGACCTGTGCCAGCGCCGCCTCGGCGTCGGCCACGAATGAGCCCACGTCACGGCCGCGCACGTTGGCGCTCACCACGATGCGGCGCTTGCCGTTTTCGCGGCTGACCTGGTTGGGGCCGGGTGCCAGCTCGAAGCTCGCCACCTCGGCCAATTGGATGAAGTTCGTCCGTCCTTCGGCACTGCCGGTCCCACCCGTTCCGCGCGGCAGCGGAATCGGCAGGCGCTTCATGCTGTCCAGGTCGTTGCGCAAGGACTCCGGCAGGCGAACCAGGATGTCGAAGCGGCGGTCGCCCTCGAACAGGGTGCCAGCCTCACGCCCGCCGATGGCGGTGGCCACGGCATCTTGGATGTCGGCCACGTTAAGCCCATAGCGCGAGGCTTTTTGGCGGTCGATATTCACGGTCAGCATGGGCAAACCGGTGGTTTGCTCCACCTTGACCTCGGACGCGCCGGGAATCTTCTGCAACATGGACGAGATCTCTTCACCCGTCTTATTCAGGACATCCATGTCGTCGCCAAAAATCTTCACCGCCACATCGCTGCGAACCCCTGAAATGAGTTCGTTGAAGCGCAATTGGATAGGCTGCGAGAACTCGTAGTTGTTGCCCGGCACCTTGCCCACGACATCCTGAATGGCCGCCAGCAATTCGTCGCGCGACTTGCGCGGCTCCGGCCACTCGGACACCGGCTTGAGCATGATGTAGCCGTCGGAAATGTTCGGCGGCATGGGGTCGGACGCGATTTCAGCCGTGCCGGTGCGCGCGAAAATGCGGTCGATCTCGGGGAACTTAGCCTTCAGCGTCGCTTCCAGGCGCTGCTGCATCGCGACCGATTGCGATAGGCTGGTGCCAGGAATGCGCAGGGCCTGGATGGCGAAATCGCCTTCGTTCAGGCTGGGCACGAACTCGCTGCCCATACGGGTGGCGATCAGGCCGCACAGCACCACTGCCACGGCGGCTGCCGCGAGCACCACCGCTTTAGCCGTCATCACGCGATCCAGCAGCGGGCCATACCAGCGCTTGGCCTGCACGACCAGGAAGTTCTCTGTCTCGCTGACCCGGTGGCCGATGAATAGGGCGACCGCTGCCGGAATGAAAGTCACCGACAGGATCATGGCCCCCACCAGCGCGGCCACCACCGTGAACGCCATCGGGTGGAACATCTTCCCTTCCACCCCCGTCAGGGCGAAGATGGGCAGGTAGACCACCATGATGATGAGTTGCCCGAACAGCAGCGCGCGGCGTGATTCCTTCGATGCCAGGAACACCTCGTGAAAGCGTTCCGCCCGCGTCAACGGTCTGCCGTAGTGCGCCTGTGCATGGGCCAAGCGTCGCACGCAGTTCTCGACGATCACCACCGCTCCGTCGATGATGATGCCGAAGTCCAGCGCCCCGAGGCTCATCAGGTTGGCGCTCACCTTGTAATGCACCATGCCAGTGAAGGTGAACAGCATCGACAAGGGAATCACCGTCGCCGTGATGATGGCCGCGCGGATATTGCCCAGGAACAGGAACAGGATCACGATCACCAGGATCGCGCCTTCCAGCAGATTCTTCTTCACCGTGGCGATGGCCTTGTCCACCAGCACAGTGCGGTCGTAGACCGTCACCGCATGCACGCCCTCGGGCAAGCTGCGGTTGATCTCCACCATCTTCTTGTCCACGGCCTGCGAAACCGTACGGCTGTTCTGGCCGATGAGCATGAACACAGTGCCCAGCACCACCTCGCGGCCGTTGTCCGTGGCCGCGCCGGTGCGCAGTTCACGCCCCAGCCCCACGTCCGCCACGTCACGCACCCGTATCGGCACACCGCCCGCACTGCTGAGGATAACGTTGCCAATGTCCTCCAGGGTCTTGACTTGCCCAGGCGCACGGATCAGGTACTGTTCGCCGCGCTTCTCGATATAGCCCGCACCCACGTTGCCGTTGTTGCGATCCAGTGCCGTCACGATGTCTTGCAGGGTAACGCCGAGCGAAGCCAAGCGAGCGGGTATAGGTGCGATCTGATACTCCTTGGCATAACCGCCAATCGAGTTGATTTCAGTCACACCGGGCACGTTGCGCAACTGCGGCTTGATGATCCAATCCTGAATCTCGCGCAGGTCTGTTGCCGTGTAGGGCATGCCGTCGGGTTTCTTCGCACCGTCCTTCGCCTCGACCGTCCACAGGTAAATCTCCCCCAGGCCGGTGGAGATCGGCCCCAGCGCAGGTGTGATGCCGACCGGCAATTTATCCCGTGCTTCCTGGATGCGCTCATTGACCAACTGGCGCGCAAAGTAAATGTCGGTGCCGTCCTTGAAGATCACGGTCACTTGCGAGAGGCCATAGCGCGAAAGAGAGCGGGTTTGCTCCAGGTTGGGCAGGCCCGCCATCACGGTTTCAATGGGGTAGGTCACCCGTTGCTCGGTCTCCAACGGTGAATAGCCCGGCGCCTGGGTATTGATCTGCACTTGGACGTTGGTGATGTCCGGCACGGCGTCGATGGGCAACTTCTGGTAGCTGAACACGCCGACGGCGGCCATGCCAATGGCAGCTAACAGCACTAGCCATCGGTGCTCGATGGCCGCGCGAATAAGTTTTTCAAACATGGGCGTAGCTCCGGCATCAATGGGTGTGCTCGGCAGAGGCTTTGCCGAGTTCAGACTTCACGACGAAACTGCCTGCGGCCGCATATGCCGCACCTGCTTGAAGACCTTGCAGTACCTCGACCCGCTTGCCATCGCTGCGGCCCAACTGCACAGGCTGGGCCACAAAGCCGTCCTTCACCTTGACGAAAACGACCGGCTTGTCCCCCACGCTCTGAATAGCGTCGCTAGCCACGCTGACTGTCACGGCGGTTTCGGACGCAATCACTTCCACATTGACGAACAGGCCGGGACGCCACGCGCCCTGGGGATTGGCCAAGACCACACGAGCCTTGGCCATGCGGGTTTGTTCGCCGATCAGCGCACCCACGAAAGTGATGGTCCCTTGCGCGCTGGCATCGAATGCCGTGGCTTTGATGCTGACCTTTTCACCCACTCTGACCAGCGGCAAATCCTTGGCGGGCACGTTGATCTCTGCCCAGACCTGGCCCAGGTCGGACACCGTGAACACGGCGGCGTCTTCCTTGACGGCCTCGCCCAGGCTGAGGTGCTTTTCAATCACCATGCCATCGAAGGGCGCACGCAGCTCGAAGCGGTTCAGCCCGCCCGAGGAACCTGGGGCCAAGCCCACGGCCGACAGCTTCTGCTGCGCGTTGGCTACGGCGACCTGCGCCTCGTTCAGCGCCTGGCCGGCTTGCAGGTAGTCCTGCTCGGCGGAAATCTTCTGTTCCCACAGCCGCTTCTCGCGTTCAAAAGTTGTCTGGGCCAAGGCCAGCCGCTTTTGCGCCGTCTGCAACTCGCTGCGCTGCTCGGATGCGGCAGGGCTGGCGATAACGGCGAGCACCTGCCCCTTCTTGACCGTTTGCCCCAAACTGGCCTGCACACTTTCGACAACACCCGCAATGCGCGGAACAACGTGCGAGGTGCGGTCTTCATTCAGCCTAATCTCACCCGGCAATTGCAGGGCAGACTTGATGCTTGCAGCCCCTGCGGTGTCAATGCCGATGGATGCAGCCTTGATTTGCGCATCGCTGAGTTCGACTTTTCCTTCCTCCTGGCTGAAGCTGAACGTGAAAGGCGCGTTGGCCGTCTGAGCCACGATGCTGATCTCGAACGCATGAGGTTCCGGGACAATCTCTCGACTCAACAGGCTGTCCTTGTCGGGAGTGAAGTTGAGCGCCTGCTTTTCCCCAGTCAGGCGTGTAACGGTAGCGCTAACCTTGGCGGCGCTGCTGGCTAGCGCCTTTTCCCTTTCGTAGAGCCAGATTCGCAGGCGTGGTTCGCCGCCGTCCTCAGCGAGTAAGGCTTCCAATCCGATGTCCCCTTCTTTGAACAGCTTGCCGCCATGCGGCCCCTTGCTTGACCCCTCGTGGTGCTCGCCGTCCGCATGGCCTTTGTCGTCCTCGTGGGAGTCTGCGCCCGTCTTGCCATGATGCTCACCATCACTGTGGGCCTTGGCTTCCACGTGGCTGCCGTGACCCTCACCCTCAGCGCTCTTATCCGTCTTGCCGCCGAGAATGGCGCTGCCCAGTCCTATGCCCACTGCGGCGATCACGGCGATGGCAAACCACTGCTTCTTGCTGACGTTCAGTTTGTTCGTTTCGGGTTTCATGTTCATTCCTTGTTTGCAGGCAGGGTGGTCGTGGATTCGGATGCGCCGATCACGCGATCCATGTCCGCCGCCGCGCGGTGCGCATCGGCGAGCGCCTTGAGGTATTGGGACTTGGCGGCAAAGTAGGTGCGTTGCGCGTCCAGCACTTCCAGAAAGTTGAACTTGCCGTAACCAAAGCCCACGGTGGCCGCGTCATAGGCGCTCTTGGCCCCTGGCAGCACCTCTCGCTGCAATACGTCGATCTCGCCGCGAACCGACGCCAGCCGCTCGCGGGCTTGCAACACCTCTGTGCTGAGGCGCAGATTCAACGCCTGAAGTTCATCCCTCGCCTTGTCTTCACGCTTCAACGCTTCCAGCAGATTGCCCTGATTGCGGTCGAACAAAGGCAGCGGCACGGAAATGCCGAGCATTAACTGATTGCGCGCTAACTCGTTCGGACGCTTCACGCCCAGGCTGACCGTGACATCGGGCGTCTGCTTGCTGCGCTCCACGTCGGCCAGCGACCGGCGACGTTCGATCTCCAACTGCGCCCGGCGCAGTGCCGAAGAGGCCGACAGGCGCTGCTGGATGTCATCCAGCGAAGGGACGTTGGGAAGATCATCCACGCTGCCCGCTACCTGGGTGAAACGCGGCGGGTTGGCCCCGAGCAAACTAGCCAGCCGCGCGCGGGCACTGCGTTGTTCGCTCTGCGCCTGTGCCAGTTCAACCCGCACGCCGGCTTCGGCCACCCGAGCCTTGGTTTCTTCGACCGGGGACACCTTGCCCGCCGTCACGCGCTTGGCAACGGCATCCGTCGCTTGCCTGGCCAGGTCAACGCTGTCCTGGGCTAAGGCCGTGCGATCCTGGGTGGCCAGCGCCTCAAAGAAGGCGGCAACCACAGCGGCGCGAATTTCGACGCGCCGCGTGTTCAGTTCTTCAACTGCGACGTCACGCCCTCGCTCTGCCGCGGCAATGCGGGCAGCGCGCTTGCCCCCCAGCTCGATGGGCAGATTGATCTGGACGCTTTGCGTGCGGGTTGGCGTGCGTTGGTCTTCGAGCGAGTACGCCAGCTCGGGATTAGGACGTACTCGTCCCTGAATTACCTGGCCCTCCACGGCCTCGATCTCCCGTTGGGCGACAGTCAGGTCAAGATTCGCCTCCAAAGCCAGCGCGACGGCCTTTTGCAGGGTCAGGGGCGTTGCTGCTTCAATCTGCTCTACGCCGTTGGCGCTCTGCCCAAGAGCTGGTGCCGTCGGCAATAACTGAGCGAAAGCCGTCCCCGTCATGAGCGCAAGGAGCAAGCCTGCCGCAACCGCCCTCGCGTTGTAATTGTGAATATCCTTCAGCATCCGATTCTCCAGTGATTTGAAATACACAAGGGAATCGGCGGGGGGCAATCCAGATGATCGCCAGCAACGTCATCACATCAGCCGCGCGAAGCCGGCTGGATACCGTAGCGCGCCATGCGCGACGGCAGGGGTGAGGACGAAGGGAAAGGAACGCGCTCCCCGCCGATCAGGCGAGGACACGCCACTGAGGGCGCTCTAAACGTTCAGGTGGAGGCGCAGCAAGGTGCTCCGGGGGATACCCCGTAACCAGGGACGGGCTGACTGGCGACGCCAGCTTCACATCCCCTGACAAGACCGAGAAGCACCCGGCATGACAGGACGCGCAATCAGGATCGCCACCCAGGGTCTTGGCCGGATCAGGGCTGGCATCCTTGCCGTCGGCCGCCTTGTGCTGATGCGCATGGTGGCCGAAGTGCTTGGCCGCAGCTCCGGTTTCATGCTGGCAATAACTGGCCACTGCCGCCCAACTGAATTGAAGCGGCAAGAACACCAGCAAGACGAGGGCCAGCCATTTGCGCATAGGGGTAACAGTGTAGCAGCTACAGGCTTTACTTTGCCACTCCTCGCTGCTTGGGTTTTCTCAGAGCCCCGTGCGCGTAGCGTGCCTCCTCTCAGGTTCATCCTGCATCAAATCAGAGCCGCTTCGATATTCGGCGAGTTGTGGCCGCTTTGACGACTGGGGCGACACGAGGGGGCGCCACAGCGCAGGGTACGGGCAGCAGCAGGTCAACCGCCGGAGTACATTTCGAGCCGCGCACGTCGAGCTTCTGGTGATTCGCTGCGCATCTCATCGAGAACCTGCTGGCGCGTCTTCGGCGCTTCGGAACTCTTGATGGGCAACGGTGCTCCACGTTGCAGTATCGCCAGCGTACCGTCCTTACGGGCGGCCTCGACTTCGGCCATCACCTGGGCGCGTGTCTTGGTACTCTGGAAGTGATCCGGGTGGTACGTGAAGCCCTCCTCGGTGGGGGCCGGGTGCCACATCGAACTGGCCTGGGCCGTCAGGGGGAGTGCCGTAGCCAGGATGATCGCCTTCAAGGCAGCAAGATGGGTCAGTTTCATTTCATGGTCCTTTCCATTGCTAAGTGCAGATAATCGATATGCCCGAAGCCATGAGGACAATGTAAGAACCGGCACAGAACGGGAGTAAAACGTGCAGATGACAATTTGGACAGGTTGCGAGAGGCCGCAGCGGGAACGCTGCGCATGAAGCTGCTGATCGTTGAAGACGAAGCCAAGCTCGCGGACTATCTTCGCAAGGGTCTCTCTGAAGAGGGCTATGTGATCGATGTGGCTGCCAACGGCATTGATGGCCTCCACATGGCCTCCCACGGCCACTACGACCTGATCGTCCTCGACACCATGCTGCCGGGCATTGATGGCTTCGGCTTGCTGGCCGCGCTGCGGCAGAGCAAGCAGACGCCGGTGATCATGTTGACGGCCCGCCATCGCATCGAGGATCGCGTACGCGGACTGAAGGCGGGAGCGGACGACTACCTCGTTAAGCCGTTCGCCTTTTCCGAACTGGTGGCACGCATTGAGGTGCTGCTGCGCCGCGCTGCTGGTACTGCACCCGCGCCTGATGCGCTGGTGCTGTGCCTTGGGGACTTGCAAGTGGACCTGGCGAGGCGGCGCGCTACTCGGGCCGGCCAGCGCATCGACCTGTCCGCAAAGGAGTTCCAACTGCTGACGCTGCTCTTGCGCCGCAAGGGCGAGGTTCTGTCACGTACTGAAATCGCGGAGCAAGTATGGGACGTGAACTTCGATCACGGTACCAACGTGATCGACGTCGCTGTGCGTCGCCTTCGGAGCAAGCTCGACCTGCCCTTCGAGCGCCCACTGCTGCACACCGTCCGTGGCATGGGCTACGTACTCGAAGATCGGCAACCGTGAGACCCAGGCGTGCCGGATCGCTGGGGCGGCGGCTTGCCCGCTGGCTCGCACTTCTCACCCTGGTCGGGCTGGCCTTGACCTGTCTGGGCATTTACACCGTCACCGCACTGAGCTTCAAAGAGCGGCAGATGGACACGCTGCGGCAACAGCAGATCCAGGTGAACCATCTCATTGCTGAGGCAGCAGGGTTGGGAAGCGGTACGCTTGCACACAAGCTTGACGATGGCATGGTCGGCCGACAGGACATGAAATTGATCCTGACCCGTGCCGACGGCAGCGTCATCTATGCCAGCGCCGGCATTCCAGTGCATCACCGCGTGATCGACATGCGATTCGAGGCTACGACCGGCACTCCCCCCATCCAGGCGGTGCTGAGTCTTGATGTCAGCGAGGACGATCGTGTGCTAGAGCGTCTAGCCCGCACGCTCGTCGCCGCCGCACTCGCTGGCGCAGTGGTGATTGCTGTTGGCGGATTTACGCTGGTGCAGATCGGGCTGCGTCCAGTGCGCGACCTCTCGGCTCAGATCCAGGCGCTGGAGGCCGATACTCTGCACCGGCTTCTGGATGGCTCCGCTCAACCCGACGAACTGGCTCCGCTGGTGGCCCACGTCAACGAATTGCTGAAGCGTCTGCACAAAGCCTACGAACAACTGGAAGCCTTCAATGCTGACGTTGCGCATGAACTGTTCACGCCGTTGGCGACGTTGATGGGGGGCACCGAAGTCGCTTTGCGCAAAGCACGCGATGCCGACACGCTGCGGGATGTGTTGGGCTCGCACCTCGAAGATATCCAGCGCATGTCGATGATCGTGCAGGACATGCTCTTCTTGTCGCAAGCCGACCGAGGAGCTGAAGCCCGCCGCGAGCATGTCGCCAGTCTGGCCGGCGTTGCGCGCGCGGTGGTGGAATTGCACGAGGCGGCCATTGAGGAAGCCGGGCTGAAAGTTCGTATCAATGGTGATGCCACTGGCTTGGCCGACGTGCGCCTATTGCAGCGCGCATTGTCCAACCTGATCGGCAACGCAACCCGGCACGCGCATCCGCACAGCACCGTTGTCGTGCAAATCGACCGACTGGATGGTGAGATCGCCCTGCGGGTGATGAACGAAGGGCCGACGATCTCAGCCGAGCATTTGCCCAATCTGTTCAACCGCTTCTACCGGGCAGATGCAGCGCGGTCGGATGCCGCCCGCAATCATGGACTGGGCTTGGCCATCGTGGCCGCCATCGCCCGCATGCACGGAGGGCGGACTATGGTCGATTCGAGCAACGGCGTCACATCTATCGGGCTCGCGGTGCCTACCCCGAACACGCAATAGTTCAACGGGTCGCGCCCTACCAACAGGCTGGCCTACTAGCCAATTACTTCTTCTAGCAGGAGAAGCGCCAGAAAGCCGACAAAGAACATCGCCGTCACCCAGGGACGATCTGGCGTTTCGTGCGCTTCGACCAACAGTTCTTCGGTCACGAGGTAGAGCAACGCAATCAGACCAAACGCGAAGAAGCCAGTCAGAAGAGGGTTGGGCAACAGCGCCACCGGCGCTCCAAGCAAGGCCCCGATCGGCAGCAAGAGCACGAGCGCGGACGTAATCCAAATGACCTTGGCACGAGAACGAACGCTCTCGCCGAGTTCCGTCGCCACCGTCAATCCCAGGAACAGAACCTCAATGGTCAGGGCGATGGTCAGAAGCAAGCCGACCTTTGGGCCAGCCGCAAACCCGATACCAAGCACCAAGCCATCAATCAGGATGTCGATGCCGATCACGGTCAGGAGACCGGCTGGCCCCTTCGCCAATGCTTCCAGATGCTTCACCAGCAGCATGGTGGCGACGCCGATTCCGCCGCCGATCATCGTCGCCAAAGGTGAGGCGCGGTGCATGATGTCGGGCAAAATTTCGCCGGCCGCCGCCGCGAACACGACGCCAGCGGCAAAGTGCTGAATCGCACTGACCAGTGTTGGCCCCGGCCGCACGTTCACCGCGACCGTAGCTCCGATGATGGCGGCCGCTGCCGGAATCAAGGTGTAGATCCAGGCCGAGATCACCATGATTCAAGTTACTGCGTTGCCGCACTGAGCGCAGAATTTCGCGCCGATGGGAATGACGCTACTGCACTTCTTACACGATGCTGGCACCAGCGATGTCCCGCACTGGCCGCAAAAGCGGGAGCCTTGCGGATTGATCGTTTTGCATTGCGGGCATGGGATGCCACTGGCCGAAGGCGTTGGATTGCGCCCCCAATCATGACCGCTGGAGCTGCCGCGGCCGTGGCTATTGCCATGCCCGTGGGAACTGCCATGCCCTCCGCTGTCTCCGCCAAAAATTCGACCTAAGATTCCCATTTTCAAACTCCGTATTCCGTTTTATCGACCCGCCCGCTGTCTGAGCAGCCTCAGTCCGTTGAAGACCACCAGCAAGCTCGCCCCCATGTCGGCGAACACGGCCATCCACATGGAGGCATCGTCGAAGACGGCCAGCAACAGGAAAACCGCCTTGATGCCCAGCGCGAGCACGATGTTCTGCCACAGCACGGCGTGGGTGCGCTTGGACAGTCGGATCGTTTCGGGTAGTCGGCGCAGGTCGTCATTCATGACCACCACATCGGCAGCCTCCATCGCGGTGTGGGTGCCAGCGCCGCCCATAGCGAAGCCGATGTCAGCCTTCGCCAGCGCGGGGGCGTCGTTGATGCCGTCGCCGGTCATCGCCGTGACGCCCAAGCGCTGCTGAAGCTCTCCGATGGCCTGCAACTTGTCCTCGGGCAGCAGGTTGCCACGCACCTCGGCGATGCCCGCCTGGGTGCCGACGGTTTGCGCCGTCGCCAGGTTATCGCCCGTCAACATCACCGGCGTCACGCCCAATGCCTTCAGGTCGGCCACGGCCTGCGCGGATGAGGATTTAATGGTGTCGGCTACTGCACAGATGGCCATGACCCGTTCGCTGCTGGCCAACAACGTGACGGTGCGGCCAGCTTGCTCATGCACTGCAAGGCGGGCTTCGAGGTCAGCCGAACACTGCCCGCGCTCTTCAATCCAGCGGTGGTTAGCCAGCACATAGGTATGGCCGTCGATCACCCCCTGCACGCCGCGCCCGGCAACAGCCTGAAACTCATCCACTTCTTGCGTGGCGGACGACACGCCGTCCGCAATGGCCTTGGACACTGGATGATCCGACCGCGCTGCGAGGCTCTTGGCCAACCCCTCCAGGGCTTGCTGGCCGAGTCCTGTGTCCACGGGCTCGAAAGCCACCAGCTTGGGCTTGCCTTCGGTGATGGTGCCGGTCTTGTCCAGCGCCACGGCCTTGATCTTGCGCGCCTCTTCCAGGTACACACCACCTTTGATCAGGATGCCTCGCCGCGCCCCAGCGGCCAAACCGCTGACGACGGTGACGGGCGTGGAAATCACCAAGGCGCAAGGGCAGGCGATGACCAGCAGCACCAGGGCCTTGTAGGCGGCCTGCGTCCAGGTCAGCCCCATGAGCCAGGGCGCCAACAACGCAACGGCAACGGCCAGGACGAACACCGCAGGCGTGTAGACGGCGGCGAAGCGATCCACGAAACGCTGCGTGGGCGCACGGGAAGACTGGGCCTGCTCAACGGCGTGGATGATCCGCGCCAGCGTGCTGTCGGACGCGGGGGCCGTGACACGGATTTCCAACGCCGCAGCCTGATTGATGGTGCCGGCGAAGACTTCATCGCCGGGGCTCTTGTCCACCGGCAAGCTTTCGCCGGTCACGGGGGACTGGTCAATAGCGCTCTGACCTAGGCTCACGATGCCATCCAGCGGAACGCGCTCGCCGGGGCGAATACGCACGGTCGTGCCCACGGTGACTTCCTTGACTCCCATGCGCACCCAATTGCCATCGTCTTGACGCACTTCAGCTTGCTCCGGCGCGAGCGCCAGCAGGCTCTTGATGGCGCCGCGCGCCCGATCCACGGCGCGGGCCTCAATGGCTTCCGCAATCGCATACAGGGCCATCACCATCGCCGCTTCGGGCCACTGGCCGATCAGGAAAGCGCCGGTCACGGCCACGGTCATCAGGGCATTGATGTTCAAGCGGCCCTGCCGCAGTGCAGCCAGCCCTTTGCCGTAAACCGAGAAACCCGACAGCGCGATGGCCGCCGCGGCCAGCGCCATTCCCAGCGCCTTGACAGGTACGCTGTCTGGAAAGGCGAATGCCAAGCCCTCGGCCGCCACAGCCAACCCAAGGGCGCCCAGCGATTTGCCCCATCTCGTCCAGAAGCCCGTTGGCGAGGCAACCGCAGCAGCCGACGAGCCTGTGTCGCCAAGAGGTTCCGGCTTGAAGCCTGCCTTGCGGATTGCGTCCAGCGCCTGCTGCAAGACAGGATCATCGGCGGCAATGGCCAACTCGCGTTCGCCCAGATTGAATTGCAGGCTACGAATTCCCGCCATGCCGTCCAACGCCCGGCGGATTTCCGACTCCTCCGAGGCACAGTCCATATTCGCAATGCGGAAGCGCTGGACATTCTTCGCGCCGAGGGGTTCTGGCTTGAAACCCGCTTTGCGGATCGCTTCCAGGGCCTGGGGCAGCGCGTGGTCATCGGCGGCAATGGCAAGCTCTCGATCCCCCAGGTTGAATCGCAGGCTGCGAATCCCCGCCATGCCTTCCAGCGCCCGGCGGATTTCCGACTCCTCCGAGGCACAGTCCATGTTCGCTATGCGAAAGCGTTGCGGCTCGATAGTCGTTCCATCAGACGCTGTTGGCTCGGGCACCGCAGGCACTGTTGCACAGCCACTCCCGCAGCAGGCAGGGTCAGCGTGTTGGCGTTGGCGGGCAGAGTTCATGAAATTCTCCTTTTCAGGCAAATTGGAAACCCTGTACCCACTACAGAGTCAAGCTCCTACAATGAGCCTTGGAGAAAAAACCCGCGACCGCTCAAGATGAAGCTATGAAAATCGGCGAACTGGCTAAGGCCGCACATACCCAGGTAGAGACGATCCGGTACTACGAGCGTGAAGGCTTGCTACCAGAAACGGCCCGTACAGATGGCAACTACCGCATGTACGCAGAAGAACACGTTGACCGACTGTCCTTCATCCGGCACTGCCGGGGTTTGGACATGACACTGGATGAAATCCGGGTTCTATTGCGCTTCAAGGATGCTCCGCACGAGAACTGCGCCCAGGTGAATGACCTGCTCGACGAGCACATAGACCATGTGGCTACTCGCATCAAGGAATTGAAAGCGCTGGAACGACAACTCAAGACCTTGCGGGAAAGCTGCCGGGAATCCCAGCAGGCCAGTCAGTGCGGCATCTTGACCGAACTGTCCTCAGCATCGCGCCAGGTGCACGAGCCAGCAACGCGCAGGGGTCATGTTCATGGGGCGCATAGCCTCAAGTGACTAGCTCAAAGAAACTCCAAGCCGACGCCCGATTTCCCATGAGGCCGCTCCGCCACGCACCGTCGCCGCAAGCTGCTGCCCCAGTCGCTGCTCGATCGCTGGCTTCCACGGCACCAAGCTGAACCCCATGCCGTCGTCCAGCATCGCGTACCGTCCGCTGGCGAGCATCACGCTCCGGCGGTAGATGCCAGCCACGCGCTGCCCGTCCGCCGTCGGGCGGTGTTCCAAGCCAGTTTCCGCAGCGATGTCCTTGGCGACCTGCGCCAGTTCTCGATTGCGCAGCGTGCCCAGCAGGTTGCGCGCCAGGATCACGCGCTGCCCGCGCCGCTCGGCCAGTCCCTGTTCGGCCAGGAAGTCGGCGCGCTGCTGCATCGCCTGTTTGGTCTCGCTGCCAAAACCCAGGTCACCCAGCCCCGAGCCGCCGCCGATCAACTGCTGGTCGAGCCAGGTGGCCCCGATCACGCGGGCCTGCCGCTCGATGGGCAAGTGCGATTTCAGTTCTGCCGCCACGCCGCCCAGGCGCTGCGCGTCGTACTGGCGGCCACGCTCGGGCAGGTCGTCCGGCACCTTCCATAGCCCCTCGGCCACACGTTCCACGATGCCTGCCCGGCGCAAGGCTTCCAGTCGGCGGACGTGGGTGGCTACCACCTCTTGCGGATCACGGCCCGGTACGGCCTGACCCTGGGCGATCGCAAGGTGATGGTCGGTGCGGTACAGGCCATCGCTCGCCAACGCGGCGATGTTGCGGTCGGCCGCGCGCACGTCGGCCGATCCCTTCACCTCCACCACGGCGCCCATGGGATAGTTCGCCAGCTCGTCGCGGGCGTTGAGCGCGACGTAGTGGGCCTTGCCGTCCACGCCGTCGATGACCAGATAGCCCCGGTCGTGCAGCTCGTCGGCCAGCCCCTTCGCGACCACGCGACCGAGAATGGTTCGGCCATCGTCTCCCGGCTCGAACACCGCCAGCTCGCGGGGCTCGCCGCGCATGGCCCGCTGCATGGTGCGGATGATGTCGCCACGCTCGCCCAGGGCGCGCAGCGTCTTTTCGGCATCGGAATGGACAGCCCAGGTGCCGGGCTGCATCTCGTCGGCCAGACCCAGGCGCTGCAAGCGTTGCAGCCGGCCGATCAGCAGCAGGCGCTGGCGTTGCAGCCGCGGTTCGTTGAACCGTTCGATCTGCACTCGGACATCCTCGCCGGCTTCGCGTTGCAGCGTGCGATCCAGGCTTGTCCATCGCTCCTGCTCTACCTCGCGCTGCAAGGTCTGCTGGATCTCCAGCTCGGTGCGTGGCCCCAGCCATTCGGTCGCCAGTTCAGCGGCGCGATGGCGGAAGCCATCGGCGATATAGTCGCCAGCGATGATGAGGTCTTTGCCGGTGTCGTCGCGCCCGCGCACGACGATGTGCGTGTGCGGGTTGTCGGTGTTCCAGTGGTTGACGGCCACCCAATCAAGGCCGGTGCCCAGGTCGGCTTCCATGCGGCCCATCAGGTGCCGCGTGTAGGTGCGCAGGTCTTCCAGCTCGGCGCCGTCCTCGGGCGAGAGGATGAAGCGGAAATGGTGCCGGTCATCGGCGCAGCGTTCCTTGAAGGCGTCGAGGTCGGCGGCATCGGTCTGCGGCCCGTAGGCTTGGCCCGGCTCGCCATCGCGGCCCACGCCATCGCGCTCGATGTAGCGCAGGTGCTTGGCGAGCGACTGCGGGCTGACCTGGCGCTGGTTGACCAGCAGGATCTTGATGGTCACGCGCCGCGACATGGGCGTCAGCTTCGCCCCGGCGAAGCGCGCCGCCGTGTGGCCGCGCCCCAGGCGCGAGCCGGGCCGCTGGCCAGTGCCCCTCCCGGTGCCCCCAGCCGTCCCAAGACGGCGCACTGAGGATTTGCCGCTGCTGGCCTTGCCTGCCTGCTTGAGCACCTTGGAGACAAAGCACTGGCCCCGGTTCTTCGGGGCGCCGGGACGCACCCGAAAATCGTCGTCGCGGCGGTCGGTCATGGCCGCGCTCCCTGCAAGCTATGGCGTGTCCGGTCGTGCGAAGCACGCGGACATGCCTGCATCGGCGCGGGCCTCGCGCCCCACGCGGCACGGCGGCGTAGCCGCTGCGTGCCGCGCCACCCCCACGTGCAGACTGGCTTTGCGGGCCGACAGGTGCCGCACCCTTTTGTCTTGCCTTCCGCCTTTGCCCCTCGCCGGCGCTCCGGGCAGCGGCGGCCCGGCGGCGCTGCGCGAGCAGCCAGCGCGCCGGCGAACGCGCGAACAAGCGCGATGAGGGCCGCAGGCCGGGCGCGTTCGAGGCAAGACGCCTGCACATGGGACGGCTGCGCCGGAGGCAGCGTGAAGTGCGGTAAGAATGCACCCGCACTGCACGCGCGACGACACGCCGACGAACAGCAGAACGTCACGCCCGATGGCACGACAAGATGCACGGCAACGTGCAGCGAGTCGGCGGCCATCATGGGCGGGACTCCAGCCAGACCGGATGCGCGACGCCGATCACGGCAGATGCGCTGACCGGCCCGAAATACCGGCCGTCGAACGACGCCGGGTTGGTCACACTCAAGAGGAACAGTTCCCCGGCTTCGAGGCGACGGCATTGCTGCCAGGATGGCAGCGGCCGGCCCCAGCGGTCAGCGGGCAGCACGGCGGCCGAAGGCACGCCGTCGATGCGGACGACGCGGCCAGTGATGCACACCTCCTGCGGCGCGACGGCGCCCACGCGCTTGAGCAGCGGCACGCGCGCCGGCAGGTAGCCGCGCTGCGCGGCCAGCGCGGCGGCGTCTGGCGGAAGTGTGGTCAGGACGATGCTGCCCACGGACAAGGGACGTGGCAGCGAGCCGGTGCCGTGGCCCAGCGGATCGACGCGATACCAGCCGACCGCCACGCTGTCGGACGGGTTGTAGATCAGGCGCGGCAGCGGATGCACGAAGGACGCTCAGGCCAGCGCAGCCAGGCCGCAGGCGGACAGGCCCGCCAGCACGAGGCGAGCGCGCAGGCGCGAGCGAGGACGCGGCGGAATGCCGTCTGCGCCGGCAGCGGCGGATGGAAGTGTCATGGCAGCGCCCTCCCGGTCAGCCAGGCGGCGTGCCGCTCGGTGGTGTATTCGGGCAGCGGCAGACGCGCGGCGAGCCGATTGGCGAGCGTGCGCCAGTAAGCGGGCGAGACAGCGGCGGGCGTGATGCCCAACGCCTCGATGGCGTCGATGCGCTCCAGCACGGCGCGCACCTGGCTCTCGCCCTCGGCGTGCAGCAGCAGGCGTGCGCCGGGCTGCACACCGGGAATGCGCTGCGCCGCATCGAGCGGCGTGCAAGCCTGCATGACCATGAGCTGCCAGCGCACGGTGCCATAGTCGTTGGCCTGCCAGCGGATGCGGCAGAACATGGCACCCGGCAAGAACACGGCGCAGCGGCGCCAGCGGTCGAGCTGGTGCGTGCGCGCAGGTTCACCGAAGCGCAGGTAGAGCTTGAAGAGCGGTTCGATGTAGGCCAGTGCCACGCGCGTCAGCGGCGCGCTGGCAGACTGGCCGGATGGTGCTGCGAGCGCGGCCGTGACCGCGCCAGCGGCAGGTGAAGCGGATGCGGTCATGGCGTGTTCTCCCTGCGGTGTTCTGGAAACTCGCGCTCCAGCAGGCCGCGCAGCAGATCGGCCACCGTCACGCCTTGACCGAAGGCGGCGATCTTGATGCGAGCGCGTAGCGCGGGCGTCACGTCTAGGGTCAGGCGAGCGGTGTAGAGGTCGCCTTTGTTGAGCGCATCGGCGTTGCCCTGGCGAATCCACGCCTCGGCGTGCGGATTCGCGGGCGGACGCGCGCCGATGCCGACGCGCTTGGCCGTGCGTCTGCTGTTCGGTGGCGGCTTCGCTGTCATGTCGGCCACCGCAACAGTTCATCCACCAGCGCGGTGATTTCGCGGGCGGCGGTGCTGTCGGGCGCCGTTTCGCGTGCAAGCCGGCCAGCGGCCACGCTGTCGGCGAACACGATGCGCTGATGCACTTCCGCGCGCAGCGCAGGAAGCGGCTGGTCGGCGAGCGCCTGGCGTGCTTCGCGCCCGATGACGGTGGTGCTGACGCGCCGATTGATGACGAAGGCCGCGCGCAGCGCAGGCCGAAAGACTTGCGCCTCGCGGATCAGCGCCACCATCTCGGCGCTGGCCCACAGGTCGTAGGGGCTGGGCTGCACGGGGATCAGCACGCGCTCGGCCGCCAGCAGCGCGGAGCGCGCCAGTGCCGCGATGCGTGGCGGGCCGTCGATGATGACGTGATCGGCCCGCCTGGCGAGTTCTGGCGCCTCTTGGTGCAGCGTTTCGCGTGCGAGGCCCAAGGCGCTGAACAGCCGTGGCAAGCCTTGCTGGCTTCTGCGCTGTGTCCAGTCCAGCGATGAACCTTGCGGGTCGGCGTCCAGCAGGACGACGTGCTGGCCGCGCATCGCCAGCTCGCCGGCGATGTGCGTGGCGAGCGTGGTCTTGCCCACGCCGCCTTTCTGGTTGAGCAGAGCGACGATCATGGCGCGGCCCTCCGTGTTGGAAAGCCGGGCTTTTGCTGCTGCGCTTGTGGCCGAGTGATGGTTGTCCACCGTGGCGCGGCGCTTCTACTACCAGTTAGAGGTTTTAAGTTAGGGAAGTTAGAGGGGCCGCAAACCCGCGCCGTTATTGGCTTTGCGGCCGATTCGTACTCCTGATAGCACGATAGCCGTACTCCCGATAGCACGACACCTCGTACTCCTGATAGCACGAGCCCGTCCACAAGTTGCGCACCGTTTATCCCCGTGCCGTGTATGGCACGGGCCGAAAGGTCAGCAGCTCGGCGCCGTTGTCCGGCATCCGCTCGATGCCCAGGGCGTAGCCCGGCAGCGACTGCCGCGCGACCAGCGTGCGCAGGTCGTAGGCGAAGTCCGAGAAGCGCGTAGCGCTGCCCGATTTCCGATACAGGTGTCGGAAATCGAACTGCCAGCCGCCCGGCTGTCGGCCACCGTGCTTGCGCACCAGCCGGTACAGCCAGCGCTCGATGCCGCCCGTCAGCCGGAAATACGCCGGGTCGATGGTCAGCACCAGGGCGGCGTCCACGACGCCGGCATAGAACCAGTCCGGCAAGATCAGCTCCAGCCCCAAGGGCGTGCCCTTGGCATCGGCCAGTTCCTTCCACTCGTTGATCCACGAGAAGCGATGCAGGCGCCGTCCGGTCGTCTCGCGGATCGACGTGGCCACCGTGGTCGATTGCAGCCGGTCGAGGGCGGCCTTGAGGCGCTGGTAGTCGCGCAGCGACGTACCGCGCCCGATGAACCGCAGGATCTCGTAGGGCGTGGCCTGCATCAGCCGCGACGAGCGGAAGCCCGCGTCGCGGGCTTCCACGATCTGCGAGGCCGCCCATATCAGCACGTCCGCGTCCCAAATCGTGGCGATGCCATGCTCGGCCGTGCCTTCCACGCGGATCGTGACGTTCCCCGCCCGGAAGTCGATCGGCGCGACGCGCCGCGACTTCGCCAGCGAGAAGAACGGAAAGGCCATCAAGTCCTGGCTGTCGCGCGGCGCCATGTCGCCGGGCAAGGCGCGGAACAGGTCGAGCTGTTCGCGCTCTTGCAACGGCCGCTGCCGGGACGGCAGCGCAGGGCTGGACATGGCGATGGCCTCCCGCGCTCCAGTGGTCAGCGCGCACGGCTGTCGGCCGAGTGGTGCTCGGCGTATTCGGGATCGGAAGTCGTCTCGAAGCTGCGGTCGGCGGCCCAGGCATCGAGGTCGGCCACGGCGTACATGACGCGCCGGCCGAACTTGCGAAAGCGCGGGCCGCCGCCGATCACGCGCTGCTTTTCCAGCGTGCGCGGCGACAGGCGCAGGTATTCGGCGGCTTCGTCGTTGGTCAGATAGCGTTGGGGCTGCGCGGCAGCAGTTGAGACAGCGGCGGCAGGCCGCAAAGGAGCGGGACGCATGAGATGAACCTCCATCGGTTGCAAAGCTCCGGCCACACAGCGCAACCGGATGGAAGCCAGTCTCAGAAAACGAAGCTGCTCTGCTCAGGGACGTTTTGCGTCTCCATCAAAACGGCCCTTCTCAGGCGGCGGAAGCTGTGCTAATCGGCGATAGCCGCCGCGCATCAATTCATCGCCACGCCGTACCAGGCGGCGCACCTTCGAGCGCAGCCCGCCGTCGCTGTACCAATCGGCCACGGCGTCCATGCCGAACAAGCCTTCGCCGACCTCGCGCAAGGACGCGCCCGCCAGGGTCGCGTCGAGCGCCTGCAGGGTATGCAGTTCCAGCAGCGCGGAAGGTGTTGGCCTGGGCTTGGCATCGACCAGGGCCGCACCGGGTGCTTGGCTGCGCGCAGGCGCTGCAGCACCGCCGCGGTGGGCATAGGCGACAGCCATGCCGTCTTCCAGTCCAGGCGCGAGCGCGAAGCGCAGGCAACGGCCTGGGCTGCGCGCGATCAACGCCAGCCCTTTGCCGTCGTGGAGCAACTGCTTGTGGCCGGGGATGCGCCAGAACGCGAAAGCGGCGGCATCCTGTGGCGGGTCAGCGTCGGGATAGAGCTGCACTACGGCTGCATGGCCAGGCAGCCAAGCCGGATGCGCGTCGCGTGCATCCAGTATCGGGTCTTCCAGCAGGCGCAAGCCCCAGCGGTGCGCCGCTTCCTGTGCCGCCTGTGGCCGACGGTGACAGCGCAGCCAGTCGAGCCGGTAGTCGGGATGCCTGCGCAGGTATTCCCAAGCCAGTGCGAGCGCATCCAGCCACAAGACGTATAGGTATGCCGCAGTTGGATACCAATGCACGACGTGATGGGGATCGACCATGACGCAACCTCCCGCGAACAGGACTCGCCGCCACGGCAGGGCTACGCGCTACATCGCCATCGTCAGAACGTCATGGGTTAAAAAGTGGATTGGGGCTGTCAAGACCGATTGGCTCCGATGCGTTGCGGTATTCGTCTCAATGCTGCGGCGGCAGCGCCCCGATGTGGGGCGCCATACAAGCCAGCCTGCCGCAGCCCGCGCCGGGCATCATGTCTATTTGGATCAGATTGGTGCGGCTACGCCGCAAGAATCTCGATTGAGACCTATCTGGTATGACACCAGACTGAGAAAGCCACAGTAGGCTGTGTTCAGTCCGGGATGGCCCCGTCGCGCTCGGCCAGCCGGGTGTATTCCGACAGCGTGCGCGTGGGGCGGAAATAGAGGTCGCGCATCACGGGCTGCTGATGCGGCCCGACGATGCCAGCCAGCTCGGACAGCTTGACGGTTCCTTGCGCCGGCATTCCGATTCCCAGGTCGATGAGGCCCCAGGCGGTGTCGCCATCGGCGGGATCGAGCGCAGCCAGCAGCCAGGTCACATGCGCGTCCGGCGTGAACAGCCGCACCACGGGCACCGGGTCGATGGCCCGGCCAGCGGCGCGGGCCTCGCCGTTGGCGAGCAGTTGCGCGCGCTCCGGGACGGTGGCGAGTGGCTGGGGCATGGTCGGCAATCCCACAAATCCAATGATGCACGGATGCGGTTTCACGCCCAAGCGCAGAACCGCCAAACCGGATTTACGCCTTCGTGCGCAAGCGCGGATGCGCTTGCGTGGCTTTGCTGGAACCCGCCGATGCGGATTTCCGTAAAGGCACAAAAACGTAGAACACCAAATGAACACTATAGATTGTAGCTCTATAGGACGCAATGGGCTGTCATCTTGGTTTTTCGAGGGAAACCATAGGTGGCGGCTGGGAACTCATTGGCGAAGGCGTTGAAGACAGTTAGAAAGGCCCGTGGCTTGAGCCAGGAAGCCTTCTCTGACGTGTCCAGCCGTACCTATATGAGTACCCTCGAACGCGACCTGAAAAGCCCGACCTTGAACAAGCTGGCCGAGCTGTGCGAGGTGATGGAGATCCACCCGCTCACACTGCTGACGCTGGCCTATGCGGGCAATAGCCCGCACAAGGCCGACGAACTGCTGGCGCAGGTGCGCCAGGAGCTGGAGGCGGTGTTGAAGGAACGCGACGCGGCGAAGCCGCGCGCGTGACGTTGTGATGTGCTGCGACCAGCAGCACAGCGCCCCGCCGCGATGGGCGGGGCGCTGCGGCGGTCACGCCGCCTGGGGCTTGCTGCGCGACCAGATAAGGTCGTGCGTGCCGTCCTCGCCTTCGATCAGGCGGGCATAGACCGGAGCCGGGAACGAAGGATCGTCGAGGGTCACGGACAGGTAATCGCGCCCGGCCTCGCTTGTCTTCTTCCACGCCGCGCCGATGTCGTGGCCGGCGGCCTGGAGGCGGAAGTCGGGGGCGTTCTCGCTGCTGCCCTTGTCGTTGGGAACCAGCTTGGCCTTGACGTTGAGTGTCAGGGTGCGAAGCGTGCCGGTGAAGCCGTCTTTGTCTGCGGTGAAGGTGCCGATGTTGGCCATGATGTTTTCTCCTTTCGGTTGAACAAGGTTCGCGCCCATCGCGTCCTTGTTGTGATCCGGCCGGCAGGGGACGGGCTGGCCGCACCGCTTGCGGTCGAAACGCAGTGGAGAGCCGGGAGGCGAAGAGAATTTGCTGCGCGAGGAAGCCGTGCAGCGGCGGGGAAATTGTTTTCGCCGGACGGTTGCAGCCATGAAGCCCGAGGCGCAGCCGCGCCACCGCCAGGATTCACAACGAGACAAGGACGCCTTGGGCCGAACCGCTCCGAAAGGAGATGGGGCCGGCTCGGCATCCCCGCTCGAAGGCTTCTCCGGCTCGCCCGCTGACGCGGGCGAGGTCAACCCCGCAACGACAGGCGAGAACGCCTCCACCACACCTTGCGGCGCCGGTCTTGAGGCGTGGCGTGGAAGCTCCATAGCGATGCCGGGCGGGTTGTCCGTGAACCGTCCTTCGTGACGTGATGGGCAGGAACCGCCAGCGTTGAGGACGGCACGCACCTGCACAACCTGCCGCAGCAAGCGCCAGCGTGTTCGCCAGCGCCCCGTTCATCGCGGCGGGGCGCTGGACGGGCCGATCCGGCGCAGCCGGTTCGGCCACATCGAGGGGCGCCAAGCTGCGCGCGGCGGGGATAGCCCGCAGGGCTTTCCCCTGGAGGCAAGCGAAGCGCGCAGCGCCGCAGGCGCGAAGGCGTGAGCAACTGTCTTGAAAGTCAAGCCTCGCAAGCGCGCAGGCTCCATTCAATTGAAGCGTTTTGCCAATGATTCAATAAATGTTGTATTATCGAATCATGAACGAGACCCAAGCCATTTCCGCCCTCGGCGCCCTGGCCCATACCCAGCGGCTGCGCGTGTTCCGCGCCCTGGTGGTCGCCGGCCCCGAAGGGCTGACACCCAGCGTCCTCGCCGACCAGCTCGACGTGGCCCGCAACTCCCTGTCCTTCCACCTGAAAGAACTGGCCCATGCCGGCCTGGTCACCATCGAGCAGCAGGGCCGCAACCTGATCTACCGCGCCGACTTCACCCAGATGAATGGGCTGCTCGGCTATCTGACCGAGCACTGCTGCCAGGGCGGCGCGTGCGAGGTCACCGAATCCTCCTCTGCCTGTACTTCCTGCTGAAAGGATCACCCCCATGAAGCGCTTTCACGTCCACCTGCACGTCGATGACCTGAACCGCAGCATCGGCTTCTATTCCCAACTGTTCGCCGCGCAGCCCGCGCGCGTCGAAGGCGACTACGCCAAATGGATGCTCGAAGACCCGCCGGTCAACTTCGCCATCTCCACACGTGGCAACAAGCCGGGCATCGACCACCTGGGTATCCAGACCGACGATGCCGAGGAATTGGCGGTGCTGAAGGCCCGCGCCGAGGCGGCCGACATGACGCTGCTGGACGAGGGCACCACGACCTGCTGCTACGCGCGCAGCGAGAAGCACTGGATCACCGATCCGCAGGGCGTGGCCTGGGAGCACTTCCACACGCTGGGCAACATTCCGGTCTTTAACGAAGCGGCGCCTGCAGCGACTTCCGCCGCAGCGTGCTGTACCCCGGTGCGCGGCAAGCCGGTGGGCGTTGCGGTGAAGCCGGCTTCCTCCTGCTGCTGATGTGAGATACCCATGACCACCGACAAGACCTACAACGCCCTGTTCATCTGCACGGGTAACTCGGCCCGCTCCATCCTGGCCGAAGGCATCCTCAATGAATTGGGCCAGGGGCGCTTTCGCGCCTACTCGGCGGGCAGCCACCCCAAGGGCGAAGTCCACCCACTGGCGCTCGCCACGCTGGAGCGGCTGCACATGCCGACCGCCGGCTACCGCAGCAAGAACTGGGACGAGTTCGCGGCGCCCGGTGCGCCGGAGCTGGATTTCATCTTCACGGTCTGCGACAACGCCGCCGGCGAGGTCTGCCCCGTGTGGCCGGGACGCCCGATGTCGGCGCATTGGGGTGTGCCTGATCCCGCAGCCGTCGAGGGCACCGACGAACAGAAGCGCAAGGCATTCACGGATGCGGCGCTGACCTTGCGCCGGCGCATCGAGCTATTCCTGTCGCTGCCGATGCAACGCCTGGATGCCATGTCGCTGCAGCACGAGCTGCGCAGCATCGGCACGAAGTGAGGTCTGCGCGATGAGTGTTGGAACCCAAACGGCCAGCCGCGTGCCGGCCGCCCCCACCATGAGCGTCTTCGAGCGCTACCTGAGCGTGTGGGTACTGCTGTGCATCGTCGCCGGTATCGCGCTCGGCCAGTTCGCGCCCAGCGTGTTCCATGCCATCGGCCGCATGGAGATCGCGCAGGTCAACCTGCCGGTGGGCCTGCTGATCTGGGTGATGATCATTCCCATGCTGCTCAAGGTGGACTTCGGCGCTCTCGGCCAAGTCAAGCAGCATTGGCGCGGCATCGGCGTGACGCTGTTCGTCAACTGGGCCGTCAAACCCTTCTCGATGGCGCTACTCGCCTGGATCTTCATCCGCCAGGTCTTCGCGCAGTGGCTGCCCTCCGACCAGCTCGACAGCTATGTCGCGGGCCTGATCCTGCTGGCCGCCGCACCCTGCACGGCAATGGTGTTCGTCTGGAGCCGGCTGACCGGGGGCGATCCTGTGTTCACGCTGTCGCAGGTGGCGCTGAACGACACCATCATGGTCTTCGCCTTCGCCCCAATCGTGGGCCTGCTACTGGGCTTATCGTCCATTACGGTGCCGTGGGACACCTTACTGGTATCGGTCGGACTGTACATCGTGATTCCGGTCATCCTGGCCCAGCTCTGGCGCCGCGCGTTGCTGAGCAAGGGCCAAGCCGCCTTCGACCGGGCGCTGGAGCGCATCGGCCCTCTGTCGATCGCGGCGCTGCTGCTCACGCTGGTGCTGCTGTTCGCCTTCCAGGGCGAGGCCATCATCCGCCAGCCGCTGGTGATCGCCATGTTGGCGGTGCCGATCCTGATCCAGGTGTTCTTCAACTCCGGGTTGGCCTACTGGCTCAACCGTCGGCTGGGCGAGCAGCACAACATTGCCTGTCCCTCGGCGCTGATTGGTGCCTCCAACTTCTTCGAGCTGGCCGTGGCCGCCGCCATCAGCCTGTTCGGCTTCCAGTCCGGCGCGGCGTTGGCCACCGTGGTCGGCGTGCTGATCGAGGTACCCGTGATGCTGCTGGTCGTGCGCGTGGTCAACCGCTCGCGCGGCTGGTACGAATGCGGCCCGAACTCCGCCACCCGATAACCAACCAGGTCACTCCCATGAGCACCGTCACGATCTACCACAATCCCGACTGCGGCACCTCGCGCAACGTGCTGGCCCTGATCCGCAACAGCGGCGAGGAGCCCACGGTCATCGAGTACCTGAAGACCCCGCCCGATCGGGCGACGCTGATGGTGCTGATCGCCGCAATGGGCGTATCGGCGCGCGCCGTGCTGCGCGAGAAAGGCACGCCCTATGCCGAACTGGGCCTGGGCGACCCGCAGTGGGGCGATGACCGGTTGATCGACTTCATGCTCCAGCATCCCATCCTCATCAACCGGCCCATTGTGGTCACGCCGCTGGGCACGCGCCTGTGCCGGCCTTCGGAGGCCGTGCTGGACATCCTGCCGCAGCCGCAGCGCGGCGCGTTCCGCAAGGAAGACGGCGAAGCCGTTGTGGATGCGGAGGGTCGCAGGGTCTGAGACCTCCCGCACAAGCGGCAGGCAATCTGAAGTGAGGCTGGTATTATCGAATTTCGTTATCGATATTCGATATGAAAGAGAAACCTACTCCACGTGCCATGGAGCACCACGACCTGCTGTCGGGGTTGATCCGCCTGCATGTGCTGCACCACGCAGCCGAGCAGGAGATCTACGGGCAATGGATGATCGGCGAGCTGGCCCACCACGGCTACCGCCTCTCCCCCGGAACGCTGTACCCGATGCTGCACAAGATGGAGCGCGACGGCTACCTCGTCTCCCGCCAGGAGCGTGAAGGGCGCACCGTGCGCAAGCTCTACACGATCACGCCCAAGGGCAAGGAAGGCTTGGCGCTGGCCAAGGACCGCATCCGGGAGTTCACCGGGGAGGCGATGCACAAATGACAGATTCCACCAACACCTTGCAGCATGAGGCCGCTGCCGCGCGCGGCTCACCCGTCGAAGTCTTCGGCGCCTTCCTCAAGCTGGGGCTGACCTCCTTCGGCGGGCCGATCGCGCATCTGGGCTATTTCCGCTCGGAGTTCGTCGAGCGTCGCCGCTGGCTGGATGACCGCAGCTACTCCGATCTGGTCGCCCTGTGCCAGTTCCTGCCGGGGCCGGCCAGCAGCCAGGTCGGTATGGCGCTGGGGTTGGGCCGCGCGGGCTGGCTGGGGCTGCTGGCGGCCTGGGCCGGATTCACCTTGCCATCGGCGATTGCGCTGATCCTGTTCGCCTTTGGCATCGCCGAGTACCAGGGGCTGGCCCAGTCCGGCTGGGTGCACGGGCTCAAGGTCGTCGCCGTGGCCATCGTGGCGCAAGCGGTCTGGGGGATGGCCAAGTCGTTGTGCCCGGACCGGCCGCGCGCCGCGCTGGCCATTCTGGCGGCGCTGCTGACCATGGTCCTGCCCTCGGCCGCGGGACAGCTTGCCGCCATCGCGGTGGCAGGGCTGCTGGGCTGGTGGACATTGAAGATCGCGCAACCCGGCGGCGGCCACGCCCACAGCTACCCCGTCTCGCGCAAGCTGGGCATCGTGGCGCTGCTGCTGTTTGCCGCACCGCTCGTCGGGCTGCCCCTGTGGGCGGCAGCCACGGACTCGTCCACGATAGCCCTGCTGGAAGGGGTGTACCGCTCCGGTGCACTGGTCTTCGGCGGTGGACACGTTGTGCTGCCGCTGCTGCAGGCCTCGGTGGTGCCCAGCGGCGTCGTGAGCAATGCCGACTTCCTGGCCGGCTACGGTGCGGCGCAGGCCGTGCCGGGGCCGCTGTTCACTTTCTCGGCCTACCTCGGCGCGGTCGCCCACGGACCGCTGCATGGCTGGATCGGCGGGCTGGCACTCCTGGGCACGATCTTCCTCCCCGCTTTTTTCATGCTGGTCGGTGCACTGCCGTTCTGGGAAGGGCTGCGCCACCGCGCGGGCATCCAGACGGCCATGGCCGGCATCAACGCCGGCGTGGTCGGTATTCTGGTGTCCGCCCTCTATGACCCGGTATGGACGAGTGCCATCCACAGCAAGGCGGATTTTGGGCTGGCGCTGCTCTCGTTCGGACTGCTGACGGTGGGGCGCGTGCCGCCGGCGCTCGTGGTGCTGTTAGCCGGGCTGGTGGGCTGGGTCATGGCGATGGGCGTCTGAATCTCATGTGGCACACCCTGACCATCCAGCTCCGACACGAAACCGCCGACGACATTGCCGCCATCGAAGCGGTCACGACCGCCGCCTTCGCTGATGCACCACACACCAGCCACACCGAGCAATTCATCGTGCGCGCCTTGCGTGCCGCCAACGAACTGACGCTTTCCATCGTGGCCGAAGAACATGGGCGCGTCGTCGGTCACGTCGCGCTGTCGCCAGTAACGATCACCCATGAGCACAGGCGAAAGACCGAGGGCTGGTATGGGTTGGGGCCGATCTCCGTCCTGCCGCCAAGGCAGGGGCGAGGCATCGGTTCGCGCCTGATGGAACAGGCGCTGTCTGAACTGCGGGCTATGCAGGCCGCAGGCTGCGTGCTGCTGGGAGATCCAACGTACTACACGCGCTTTGGCTTCCAGGCCCATGCGGGCTTGCAACTGCCGGGCGTGCCGCCCGGCTATTTCATGGCGCTGGCCCTGCATGGGACAGTGCCGGAAGGCATCGCGCACTACAGCGATGCCTTCAACGCCGCCGCCTGAGCCAGCGCGAAGGCGGCGGCGTTTTAATTCGGCTATTGGCCTTGAACACCGGGCGCGGCCACTGTCGCACCCGGATTTCGCGTCCACCGCGCCCAGGGCGGAACGGCCTGGGCGCGGTGCTGATCGCGGTTATTCCTTCGTCTCGATGCGCCACCACACAAAGCGAAGCGCCCCGGTCGAGGCCGGGGCGCTTGCCTTCGGCGCGGGTCAAGCGGCCAGTGCCTCGGCGGGTTCATCCGCCATTGCCTCGGTATCCTCCGGGGCGTCCTGCTCCGGGCCTTCTTCCTGCGCGGCCTCCTGCGGGCCTTCGGCCTTGAAGATGGCGGGCATCCAGCCGGTGCCATCGGCCAGCCGCTCGGCCTCGCTGGCAATGTCGGCCTTCTTGAGCTTCGCCAGCCGGGTGACGAATTCCGGTGCAAACGCGCCCACGGCATCCAGAATCACGGCCTTGGAAACGTGCTTGAAGTAGCCTTCTGCGGTCGGCTTCCACCATGCGGCCATGTCGAGGGCCACGGCCTGCGCCAGTTCCTTGCCGGGCTGGTGCGGCGTGGCACGGGGCGTCACCACGTCCACCGTGGAAGCCACGCACACGGCCAGCAGCCGCACCAGTTCGTCTTGCGACTTCGCCAGCAGCGCGGCGAACAGTTCGGCGCTGTGCTCCGGCAAGGCTTCACCGGCTACCTGTTGCAGTTCGCGCAGCGCCACGGCGGCAGGCGATTCCGGCCAGTCCGGGGCCATGTCTTCCAGCCGGTCTTGCGCCGTGAGGCGCACGCCGAGTGGCAGTCCATCGCCGTAGGCGTCGGGCTGCAAGACCTTCTGCACCATGCCATGCACCAGCGCGGCCAGCGCGACCTGCGGATGCCGGGCGACTTCGATTTGCAGCGCGGCGGTGCGGTGCGCGCTCAACCGCTGCGCCAGCCGGTCGGACAGGCTCGCGGCCTTGGGCTGCTCGGCGTCCTCGCCTTCGTCGTCGTTCCCGGCTTCGCCTTCCGCGCCGCCGAAACCCTGCCGCAAGCGTTCCAGCGTGCGCAGCGCCTTGGCTTCTGCCTCGCGCAGCAGCCCGCGATGAATCACGGGTTCGCCGCTGCGGTCGAGGGTGACGATGGCACCGGCCACGGCGCACACGTCCTGGGCGTAGCCCTGCAAGGCTTCCTCCACGGCTTGCAGTTCCCCGGCAACCTGTTCGCGGCGCGGTTCCAGCGCTTCGGTCTTGTCCTCGTCCTCGGCGTCGTAGGCGTCTTCCAGTTCGGCGTCGATCTTGTCGAGGCGGGTTTGCAGCGAAGCGATGCGGCGGGCTTCGCGGGCGTTCGGTTCGCGGCGCTGGCGCGGTGCGTTCTGGAACGCCTGCCGTTCGGCGTAGCTCATGTGCGGCACGGCTTCCACCCACGCCCAACCCTCGGCGCGCACGTCCCCGGCCAGCGCATCCAGCTTGCCGCGCACCAGCGTTTCCAGCAGCGCGGCGTCGGTCAGGTAGGTTCCGGCATCGCCTTCCGCGAACAGGTCGCGGCGGATGCCACCGCCCGCCGCCGTGTAGGTGTCCAGCCCGGCGAAGCGCACCAGCGGATGCGTGGCGTCGATTTCGCGTTCGGTCAGGCGTTCGCGCAGCGCGGACGCGCCACGCTGCCATTCGGGCGCACCGTAGAACGCGGCTTCCTGCGCGGCATGGTCGTCGGTGATGGTCAGGGCCATCAACTGTTCCAGCGTGACGGCTCCGGCCCGGTAGTCGGCCAGCAGGCGCGGCGAGACGTTGGCCAGCTTCAAGCGGCGCTGCACCACCAGCGGGGACACGCCGAAGTCGGCGGCAATGTCTTCGATGGGGCGGCCTTCCTTGACCAGTGCGGCGAACGCCTCGAACTGGTCGGCGGGGTGCATCTGCTCGCGCAGCAGATTTTCCGCGAGGCTGACGGTACGGGCCGAAGCATCCGGCACCAGCAGGCAAGGCACCTCAAAATCGGCGGCGATGCGCTTCTTCTTCGCCAGCAGCTTCAACGCAGTCAGTCGGCGGTCGCCGGCCACCACTTCGTACTGCTCGCCATCGGCGGCGAGGATGACGACGAGATTTTGCAGCAAGCCGATGCGGGCGATGCTCGCGGCCAGTTCGGGAATGGACAGGCGCGGGGTCTTGCGTGCGTTGCGCTTGGAACGGCGCGGCAGCAACTGCGAGAGCGGAACCAAAATCAGGTTCTTGGTCGGGTCGGCCACTTCTAGCGGCGCGGCGGTTTCGATGGCGTGGGTTTCGGTTTGGGTAACGGCGTTCATGGTGATAACTCCTAGCGGTTGGGATGCAGCAGCGAGAGAAGCGGCAAGGGCTGCTGCCTGCCCCTGCCGCGTGGGGATTCAGGCTTTCAACTGGCGCATGCCATCGGCCAGCAGCCAAAGCGCACGGTTGAGGCGGATGTTTTGGTCGATGCCCTGCACCGGGCGGGTTTGCTGGCGGCGTCCGTTGGCGCTGCGCCCACGCAGGCCGCCTTGGGTCAGGTTCTCTTGCGTGCGGTTGAACACGCTCCACAAGTCCGGGCGGCGGTCATCAAAGCGGCGCGGCATCAGGATTTGCGATTCCGTGATGGGCGCGGGCTTGTCCTCGTCGTACTTCAACGCCAGCGCAGCGCGGGCGAACACTTCCGATTCCCCGGCGTCCAGCGTGATTGCGCGCATGGCATCGCGCGATTCCTGCGCCCGGTCGAAGCCGTGCAGGACTTCGTAAGCGCCTTCGATGACCTGCGCCGCCACGTCGCCCTTGTGCGGCACGCGCACGTCGGCCACGGTGTCGCCGCAGACAAGGCCATTGCTGCAAACGAAGCGGAACATCCCGGCCAGCATCTGATAGCTGCTGGTGCCGTCATGGGAGTTCAGCAGGATGATTTCGTTGGCCTCGCGTCCGTTGATCTGGCTGGCATGGCGCAGCCGGATCATGTGCTTGGTGTAGTCGCGGCGGTCGTCGTGGCGCACGCGGGTCTGCGTCACCATGAAAGGCTCGAAGCCTTCTCCGCGCAGTTCTTGCAGCACGGTCGCGGTGGGGATGTAGCTGTACCGCTCGGAGCGGCTTTCGTGCGGGGCGTCCGCGAAGATGGACGGGGCCACGGCCCGGATTTGGTCGTCGGACAAGGGACGTTCCGAACGCAGCACCGGGGAACGGGAAGCGAATCGGGATGCGAGTTGCATTGCATTTCTCCTGACGAAAAGGGTTTGCTGTTCAAACCGCACACCGGATTCCAAGATTCGGAGCCCAGCCTTTCGGCTGTTCGGTGCGGTCGGCACGAGGAACCCGGTTGGCCCTGTTGCCACCGTCTTTCCTGAGTTCATCGCCCGCGGCCAAAGGAGCGCGCGGACGGGGGCCGTCAAGGAGACAAGCGCAGGGTTGGTGCGGCCCGCAGGCGCAGCCGAGGACACGGCCCTGCGCGCCTTGACGGCACGCGGGAGCGGGCTACGGTCGCGGGTAAGGTGATGAAGTCAGGGGAGACGGCTGGACAAGGCAACGGCCATCCCTGTGTGCCGACCGCACGCAAGCGAAGCGCGCAGGCCCGAAGCTGGAAGCCGGGCCGTAGGCGTCAGCCGAGCGGAGCGAGGGAACGATGGAAGCCCGTCAGGGGCGAGACGCCGCAGGCGGCTCGATGCGAAGCACGACAGCGCGACCGGCCATGTTTCTTGGCCGGGGACGCCCATGCAGTGGTGGAGATGCAGCGTGGATCTTCTGTGGTGGACAAGCAGCCTTTGCGGCATCGGTATTGCCGCGCCGGCGCAGCCGGGGCGGCGGTGTTGCAGGGGCGCCAAGCGAAGCGCGGCGGGGATGTGCCGAAGGCACTTCCCCTGGAGTGCAAGCACCAGCGCGCAGCGCCGTAGGCGCGAAGTCATCGGCACCAGGGCGCAGCAGAAAAAAAGGTGCGCCGCCCCGCAGGGCAGCGCACCGGATGGCACCAGGCGCGATCAGTTCGCAGTCATCGTCTGCAACTGCTCGATCACGCCGGGTTCGACGAAGACGCACGGCTGGTCGGCCGCGATCGGTACGTCGAACACCTGCGCGAAGGCTTCGCGCTTGAGGTGCGCCAGGCGGCCCGTCCGGTATGCCTGTTCGGGCTTCACGCGGCCACCGCCCGCCGGCGAGCCGCTGCGCTGCGGGTCGCACTCGACCAGCGCGACAAAGCCATCGTCGGACAGCTTCTGATGTTCGGGGCACAAGCCCCAGCCGGTTGCCGTGTGGCGCTCCATGCTCGCGCGCAGGCGGCGATCCAGCAGGACGCCGCCGGTGTCGAAGCGAGTACCGCAGACAAGGCAAACGTGTTGTTCAAGCGAAACGTGCGATTTGTCGTTCATGACGATCTCCGGTTGCACGGGCGGAATTGCCCGGAACCGTCGCCAGCACGGCGCAGCGCAAGCAGTCAGGGGTCGCAGACGGCCGCCAGGACGCAAGCGCGCAAGGCGCGTGCAGCCCTTGACGGCGAGAACGCCGTGATACGGTGAAGGGACACAGCAAGACCGCCCCCTCAACGCGACACTCACACCTGCCTTTGGCAAGTGCGCAGCACGCGCAGGCCCGCGAGGGCCGGAGCTGCGCCACCGGGCACAGCAAAAAGGGGGCCGAAGCCCCCTCGATCAGATCAAGCCACGTTTGGCGAAAGACGTGGTGGTGCCGCCCGCCACGATGATGTGATCCAACGTGCGAACGTCCACCAGCGCCAGCGCCTGCCGAAGCTGCGAGGTCAGTGCCCTGTCGGCCGCGCTCGGCTCGGGGTTCCCGCTCGGGTGATTGTGCGAAATGATGACCGCTGCCGCGTTGAGCCGCAGCGCCTCCTTGACCACTTCGCGCGGATGAACCTCCGCGCTGTCGATCGTGCCGCGGAACATCTCGGCATAGTCGATCAGCCGATGGCACGTATCGAGGAACAGCACCGCGAAGACTTCTTGCTCGAAGCCGGCCAGCTTGGCGCGCAAGTAATCCTTGACCGCCGCCGGCGAAGTGAACTCGTCACCGCGCTGCATCTTCTGGTCGATGACCTGGCGCGCGGCTTCGAGAATCTGGTCGGCCGATGCCTGACGGTAGCGCCCGCGCGAGTCACGCAGCATCAACGGGGAATCGAAGGAAGGAATGGACAGTTGCGACATGATCGTGCTCCGGTTGCTCGGGCGGAATTGCCCGGAACCGTCGCCAGCACGGCGCAGCGCAAGCCGTCACAGGGGCAAAGACGGCCACGGCCGCAAGCGTGCGAGCACGCGCAGCCCTTGACGGCGAGAACGCCGTGGTAGGGTGAAAGGGAACAGCAAGACCGCCTACACCCGCCCACTGCCCACCCCCGCCTTTGTGCAAGCGGAGTGCGCAGGCCCGCAAGGGCCGAAGGCGTCAGGGGTCAAAGCCGGACGGCCGCGATTCGGAACGAAGCGCGGGGCGCAGCCCGCGAACCCGACGGCGGCACGCCGAGACGCAAACAATGTAGTCAGCAGAAAATCAAAATGGTGCTGACCTTCTGTCGAAGTCAGTTCTCTTGATCTTCGGGATATGGCGCCTGAGGAATCGGCACCCAGCCATCACGGGTGATGCCCGCGCCGATGCGGATGTTCTTGCTTTCAGTTGCCGCCCAGTGCCCGCCCCGGTGCAATACAGCGCGAATCACCGACTTCCGCGGGTGATCCTCGTCCGCTTTGGCGGAGCTGCATATGGCATTCCAGTGGTGATTGTCAGGCATCGCGTCCAAGCGTGGCCCCAGCAATTGATCCAGAATTTCCGTCGAGACGTTGTGCCGACCTCCGTGGTGAGGCACTTGGAAGTATCGAATTCCGGGCAACGTCAGTCCCGCAAAGGGGGCATAGTCGATCACTTCCTGCAACGCTTCTCGTCCGGCATCACCAGTAAGCATAATGCGATGGCCGTTCAGCACAGCCGACTGCACCACACTCATTTCATTCTCCCTACTGGTGGGAGCAGGTGGAAAATACTCCTCGCCCCACAGGGACTTGATATAGGCCGTCGCGGCCTTTACTACCCGGAATAGGCTGCTCAGCGCACTATCCCTAGCGCTTTCCTCAACAGCTTCCGGTGTCTTCGATGAATCTGCGATCAGGTCAAGATAGCGGCCCAAAGTTGGTGCCATTACCATGAATGGGCCAATGCTTTGCCCCTGAAGAGGGGCATGGATAGAAACTCCCTTCTCCAGCGCAATATCCTCAAGAGCTGCCGAAGCATCGTAGATGGATCGCAACTTCCTTCTCAGGGCTTCAACTGACTCATAGTTCTCGAAGCGATCAATCAGTTGATCTGCGTATATCCATGGTCTGTTGATCCAGAGATTCTTGACTGTGCATTGCTCCAAGACCTTCCGCAGCCCATTGGCGTGGTCGCGGTCAGGGTGCGTGAGGATCACATGGTCGATGACAGTTGTTCCGTAATAGGTTTTCAGGTGCTCGACGATCTGATCTCCCGTATCCAGATATCCACCGTCAACGACGTGCACGCCCTCAGTGCCATCCACCGAATAGCGTAGCGTGATCGCATCCCCACTTTTCGCTGTTTCGACGCCTAAAAAATCAATCTCGAAGTAGTCAGCCATAAATCCCCCTCGTTTCCTGCCAAAAAAAGTGCCGGCGACTTTGTTCTTACCAGCGGTCAACCGCGCACGTGAGTCCTGTCGGAGTCCATACCAACGACACGGCGGGAAGGCCACCGGCATCCTCTGCGATGCTGCGCAATGTATTTCGGTCTATCCCCGAATGAGCCCCGCCTTTCGGGTGGCTGTGCCAGGTGCCAATGAAAGCGAGATACCCTAAAGAGGCCGCGTTTGCAGCGCGCAAACTTTGGACAAGCCCACTGGTTCCAAGGACAAAACGAGCGGCCTCGCGAACGCTGTCAGACGGTGCCTCAACAAGGCCCGCAATGGTGATGGTTCGATTTTCAAACGAGATACGGCCAACCAAGGCGCCTCCTGTTTCCACCGCACCCCAGTGCAGCGCATCAGCATCGATCGCGTGCGCCACAGGGTGCAGAATCCGAATGCTCCAGCCGCCATCGTCCACTACATCGAGCACAGTGGTCGGGCCAAGACTGGCGCGGCTCCATGCCATGCCAAGGCCTTCGGCGTCCGAGATACCAGCACAAAGCGTCGCTTCCTCCGGAAGCCCATCAACGAGCCAGCGTTCCAGTTGCACTCCAGCCAGTGATGCAGACCGCGAAACAACGGCATCTGACATTGGCATGGTCAGTGAGCGGCAGTTGTCCCCTACAAAAATGCGCGTCGGCTCAGACGTATCACCGGCAATCGACGCACGAAGTTCTGGCACAAACCGGCAGCACTCGAACAAGAATGCCGTGAGGTCATCAACCCGACCAGCGCGACTTGGCCCTTCAAGCAAAACCGCGACACAACGCCCCTGGCCATACATCACTACCCGTGTCAGTCGAGCTGGGGATTGGTCCAATGCTTTTGATTGCGTTTCTGCGGCCAGCACTTGAAGTGAAGCCGTCGTGTCCACGATAAGGGCAGCATCCTGCGGAACAGTTGTGGCGAATCGTTCCGGATCGACCAAGAGAGTCACAGCATCAGCGTCGAACGCGCGCGATTGAAGATGCGACAGTTCCTCAAAGACCGTCTTCATCAGCGCCGACTTCCGGGGTGGGACCAGCACCGATGCTCGCTCAATGAGTGCATGCCGAGCTGCGTTGTGAGGTGACATGGATTCGTTGTCAACGAAAGTCATTGAGCCGAAACCAGCCCGCCCGAGGTGCATCGCGATTTTTGATCCCACACTACCGCAGCCGAGGATGACCAGCGGCTGCGATGTGGCTGCTGACGGGATACCGGATGTCCTTGCCAGCAGTTCGGGAGACAACGCATGCGCGTGAAAGGCGGGGTGAACCGTGGCATTTCGCTCTAGGAGCGATTGAGCGTTGAGTTCATAGCGCACCACATAGGGCAATACCTCGACACTCCGGCCTGGTGATCCAACAAGCGGCGCTGGTCTTTGTACAGTCAGAATCACAATCGCGTACAAACCGTGAACCCAACCACGCGAGTCTTGTTGCATATCCAGAATCGAGCGCCCGTAATAACCCTCCAAGCTTTGGGCTAAAGCGTCACGATCGATACCAAGCTCCGCTGCTCGATCTAGCAGTGTCGTGAGATCGACAACCGTCTCCGGTTGATAGCGTTCGACTACATACGGGTGGCCATCGGTGATTGGTCCCCGCGCAATGAAGGTCGCGGTATGGCCATTCCCCCACTTTCCCAACTTGTCGTTGTGAACGCCTTGGGAAAACACAGGATCGACTTGTGCGCTCAGCTCGTCATCGATGATGGCGTATAGCCCGCCATCAATCGTCACGTAGCCCGCGGAAACCACCAAAACCGCGCCGTCAACGGGGGCGGCGGCCGCGACCTTTTCGGCACTGAAGACAACGGTCGAAGGACAACTGTCTCGCCGCGTCGGTTCCCACCCTTGCTCCAGGTCCAACAACGTTCCGGCAGCAGCCTTGTGCAGCCAATCAACCAACTGATCGACAATGGCGTCGAGACCAAACCGATGCAGCAGTTCGTTCAAAGATCCTTCGAACAGGCATGGCGAAACCAACTCGCCTTCGCGATGGGGGTTTATGTGTGGCAAGTTGAGTGGGAAGTCCGCACGCAAGAAGGGCTTGGGCGCGGATAGGGGCCAGTCACTGCCCAATACCAGCACGCATGTCTCGACGGCACGCACCCCGGTTTCGGAGACGCCGCTACGCCGAGACCTGTTTGGCAGTTGCACGGCAACATCGACCTCTATCTGCGTCGATGCACCGATTACCTTTGGTTCGCCAACGCGGGTCAAGCCCCGATGTCGCTGAAGTTGATGCAGTGCGTCTGCGATAGCGTCCGTCATGATGCCCCGTGCGGCATGGGAGTTCGCGCGGAGGTGATCACGGCGGCGGCCTTCGATCCAGCTTCCTTCTTCGAGGGGGGCTGCACACCTTGGGAAGTGACGGTGAAAACGAGGGGCTCCACAGATTTCTCGCTCGGGTACTCGCCCGTGCAGTAGAACTCACCTTTTGCTTCCTCCACGATTTCTACATATTCACGCTTTGCACGGATGCAGGGCGGATCGCTGTCATCATCTTTGATGGGCTTGCAACTTGCGACGATGACGGCGCCGTCACGGGTCTGTGAGAGCGCCTTTCTTGCATCTGCATCCAGTTTTGCTTTTTCTCCGCACTTCGACCAACTGTCATAGGACAAAGAGTGCCAAGAGCAATGATGAGGCGTCTGCATGATGTCGTACTCCAGCACCTCAGTCTCGGCCTCATGGCGCTGCCATTGGCGGTTCCAGATGAATACTTCAGCATCCCCGCCAGTAAGAAACTTCGCGCCATCTGGTGTCGCTGCATCGGCAGCTAATGTGAAGTTCAAGATCACACTGGACTGATTTTTGACCAGGCACTCTTCCTCTTCCTCATCGTCCTTGGCCTCCAAAGGTGCAAGAAGAAACGCAGAGAAGAATGCAGAACTCTTGCCGTTGATCGTAGAGAAGCGCGTATCGACCTTCCGCACGATGGAGGTGAGGTCATCGGTCTTTCCATTGATGTCCTCCCCCATGATCTGGATGCGATCACCGGACCCAACGGTGAAGTTTTTGTCTCGATTCAACTGAACACGTCGGCGCGCCTCGGTAGCCCACGCCTTCGCGTCATCACACAAGGTGAGGGTCTTGCTCGCACGGCGAAACACAATGGGAGACGACCACATCTCGCGAATGACGATCTTCTTGTCCTTGTCGTCCTTCTTGTCGTCCGGGTACTTATCCAACTCGCCCAAGTAGAAGTGACGAGTCAGCCCTCGGCAGTGGTCGTCGTCGGGGTGGCTCAGCAGGAAAGCATCAACATATGGTCTGCCGTTTTCATCCTTCTTCAGTCGATCACGCAGGTCCTTGGCGACATCACGCGCCTCCCCCTCTGGATCGTCGGCATCTTGTCGGATGTTTACGTCGATCAGCAGGGTGGTGGCATCAAGATCACCGAACTTGATGAGGGTCATGTCCCCGTTGTCAACGGGGAAAAAGGTGATGGTGGTGGGCACTTGGGGTCTCCGAGTAGACGACTGAGGAGTGATCGCGTATAGTTAATGTACGACTATTTTTTCGATCCGTCTACTTTTTAGGTGCTACTGATGCAAGAGCCCCCCGTTGCTACTGCCGAACCTGTTGAGCCCAAGGGGCTGAGCTGGGGGCTGGAGAGCAGACTTCAGTTCATCGATTTTCGGTTGCGCTGGGAGCGGCGCATCAATCGAATGGATCTCACTGAGCACTTCGGCATATCAGTGCCTCAAGCGTCACTTGACATTGCCAAGTACACAGAACTGGCACCGAACAATCTGACATACGACCGCAGCTCCAAGACCTACACGGCAGCGCCGAGTTTTCGTCCGCTTTACCAGCGAAGCTCTGCACAACGTTATCTGGCAGAACTGTTGGCAACCAAGATGGGGGTGGTTGAGTCAACTGCCAGCTTTATCGGCTCCGCGCCGGAGACAGATTGGGCTCCTTCCCCCTGGCGCACCATCGACGAGCAGACTGTCGAATTGGTGGTTCGTGCAATACGGCAGCAGGAAGCTATTCGAGTCAGTTACCAGTCCATGACGTCCTTGAACGAGTCAATTCGCCTGTTGTCGCCACACGCTCTTGGCTACGATGGCTTTCGTTGGCACGTGCGCGCGTTTTGCCACAAGCGCCAGCGTTTCAGCGATTTCGTCCTCGCTCGAATCCTTCGCATCGATGGTATAGAGCCGAGCCAAGTGGACTTCAGTCAGGATACGCATTGGCATACTGTGCTGACACTGATCCTTGCGCCACACCCCGACTTACCGGCGGCCAAGAAACGAGTGTTGGAGTTGGACTACGGCATGGAAGACGGGCAGGTCAAGCTTCCATGCCGTCAAGCATTCCTTTACTACACACTAAGACGTTTGGGCTTGCACACCAAGGAAGCACCAGATCCGCTCGCACAACAGATCGCGCTGAAAAATCGTGACGATATTCAACCCTACATCGATGCCCTTACGGCACAGGCTTGACTCCGTATGACAACAATTTTTGAACTGGTCAAGGACCCTTATGAGCGCAAGGCGCGGGTTGTTCCTGGGCTTCTTGTGGCCTTGCCGGTACTGGTTCCGTTGTTGTGCGTCTACGGAGCCAAGCATCCTGTGCTTACGAGTGTGATTGGCCTGCTTGGTGGCTGTGGGGCCATTTATGCGCTTGCGAGCGTTGCCCGTGGCCGCGGTAAGAAACTCGAAGAAACCTTAGTTGCCAAGTGGGGGGGCATGCCCACCACCATTGCACTGCGCCACCGCGACAGGTTTCTCGATGGTGTCAGCAAGCAGCGCTACCACACGGCGATCACTGCCAAACTTGGCATCGCGATGCCAACAGCGGAAGAAGAGTTGGCAGCCCCTGAACAGGCAGACGACACGTACATAGGGGCAACCAAACGACTTCGCGAACTCACGCGCTCGAACAAGCAGCTCTTGCTGAAGGAGAACATCGCGTATGGATTCCATCGCAACATGTTGGCGATGAAGCCCGTCGGTGTCGCGTCGTGTCTCGTGGGCATCCTTTACGGACTTTTGATCGCGAAGGTCCTACGGGTAGCACCGCCTCACTTCAACCCAATGAGTTTTGCTGATCCAGGGCTCGCAGCCGGCTTGACACTACTCATTTCCCTAGCGCTGCTTGCCGCTTGGCTGCTGTATTTCGATCAGGATTCTGTCAGGCGAATGGGCTTCGTCTATGCAGAACGCGGCGGTCTCAACTCCGAAGTGCAACACCCGCACCCGGGGTAATGTACGCAAATGGGATCGACATACACGCACTTGCAGCCTGAAGAGAGAATGACGCTGGCCTCGCTGCACCAGCAGGGCTGGAGCCTCAGGGCCATTGGCAAGCTGCAAGGGCGCAGCCCCAGCACCATCAGCCGCGAGCTGCGGCGCAATGCCTGCGAAGGCAGCTACGCCAGCGCAGTGGCCCAACGCCTGTGCACGCAGCGACGCATTGACTCCCGCCCCTTGCCCAAACTGCATGGCGATGGTTGTCTGTGGTACCTGGTGAGCACCATGCTCAGCTGGTTGTGGTCGCCTCAGCAAATTGCCCGCACACTCAAGCGCATGTACCCCAACGATTCGGCCATGCACGCCAGCCACGAGAGCATCTACACCGCCATCTATGCCTACCCGCGAGGGGAGTTGCGTCGCCAGCTCATCTCGCTCTTGCGCCAGGGCAAGAGTACGCGCCGCCCCCGGTCGGCGGGCCAGGACAGGCGCGGGCAGATTCCCGACATGGTCTCTATCCATGTGCGCCCGCCCGAGGTCAATGACCGCGTGATGCCGGGCCACTGGGAGGGCGACCTGATCAAGGGAGCGGGTAACAAGTCTGCTGTGGGCGTGTTGGTGGAGCGTTCGACCCGCCTGGTACTGCTGTGCAAGATGCCCGACGCTTCGGCCGAGAGTGCGCTTGCCGCGTTTACCAACAAGCTGCGCCAGATCGCCGAGCCCATGCGCCAGACGCTCACCTACGACCAAGGCAAGGAGATGGCGCGGCACAAGGAGCTCGCGGCGGCCACGGGCATGCGCGTGTACTTCTGCGATCCGCACAGCCCTTGGCAGAAGGGCAGCTGCGAAAACACCAATGGCTTGCTGCGCCAGATGCTGCCCAAGGGCACAGACTTGAGCGTGCATGACCAGGATGCGCTGGACTCCATGGCCGACTTGATGAACAACCGGCCCAGGCAGACGCTGGGCTGGGACTCGCCCTATCAGGCGTTCCAGAAATTCATGGCCGCCATCAACGAGAAAAACGCAGCTACCATTCATTGAATATCAACCAGTGGTGTTGCACTTCGGAGTTGAGACCGCCCGCCTATTCGAGTGCTTGCCATCTTTGTCTTCTTCGGCCCCTCGGAAAAAAGCGCAAAAAACAGCTATAGATTGAAATTCAGTATGGGAATGGTCACGCCTCTTGGCTGGTTGCCGCGTGATTGCGATGCAGGTCCGAAACCACCGCGATCAACCTGTTGATCGGTTCAGACAGTCGCTTGGGCAATACGCGGTGCTGGGTATGAGTTTTCAGGTCGGCGATCCAGCGAGGCGCAACCCATACATCTTCTTCGGGGTGGTTGTTGTCCACACCGTTGCAATACTTGTAGCCAACTAGCGCATCGGTGCGCGACAGCAGAACGCGCGCCATCGTCATGTGGAAGCGATGAGCCTGGAGATCAGCCGGACCTTTTGGCCGCGGAAGAGTCAGACGCAGGCATCGTTGGTCGTTGAATTCAGCCCAGTCGGGGCCAACCACTTGTCCGGCGCGTTCCAGCATCTTGCGCGACTGTTCGTTCTTGCCATTGACCAGGGCAACGGCGACCGTACCCTTCGAGTACTCCAGCTTTTCGGCCAGCGCGTTCATCCAGCGCACCAGCTTGTTTAGAGTGTTGTCGTCCGCAAACACCAGAAACTGGTGGCGCTGTTCATCGTCGAGAAATGCCGGTAGCTGCGCGTAGAGGGGGTACAGCAGATCATGCAGGTAGATGTAGGTCTGCCGGCGCCCTTGCTCATGACTCCGCGTGGTTGCGGTCAGCACCTTCTGCGCCCATTCTGGTGTGAGTTCTGCCAGCGTCATCTCAGTAATGTCGATGGAGATGAGGGGGAATCCGAGCGATTTTCCGATTAGCGCCTTGCGCCCATCAAAGGCATGCCCGAGTTCGATTTCGACGCCCCCCAGCACCATCGGCTCGGTCTGGACAGGCGGCCCGATCACGGCAACGTCGAGTCGGAATTTGCTGCCGAATGGTGTCTCCAGCGGGTGCTCGATCGCCACCCGATCGGCGCCGAGCAGCAAGTTGCCTTCCAGCGAATAGTCAGACGCATCCGCGTCCTTGAACGCCCAGGGCATTGCAAGTCCGGCGTTCAAGCGTCGGGCTAGTTCAGCCGCGACAAGTTCCTTCGCACGTCGGTGTTCAGCGCTTTCCTGCACTGTGCGCCACCGGCTGGCTTCTTCATCATCGAAGTGCGCTTTTGGGTTATAGGTGTGCTGGGCAGGAAGCATCCGGAAATGGGATCGCCGGCGCAGCTTCCCGCTTTCAAAGGATGGGCTGACCCATGTCACCATCTGCCGTGATGCGCCGGGAGATACCAGGGGCCAGAGCTTGCGCGCATGTTCCCGGCTGCGAACGTCGCGCGCGGCGATCGTGGTCTGAAAGATCCCTTTCCGAGAGAAGACAACGATCGCCTCGTCCATTCTTCTCTTTCCGTTATTGCGATACGGCGGCGACTTTCGTGGCGCCATCCAGCTTGCGGTGGATCAGCGACACCAGCGTCAGGATGTCCAGTGCGTCCTGCTCGGACATAGGCCAATTCGTCTTGGGTGCATGGGCCAGCGGATTGCGCACGGCGCCAAAGAGGCCGATCAGCAGGTTAGCAAAGCCTTTCTGCTCGCTCTTTTCGGACTCGGTGGTGAGCGATCCCAAGGTGAGAACGGGTTGCTGGCCTGCGAATGCCTTGCTCACTAGGTCGGCGCCATCGCCGTTCAGGCCCGACAGCAGGCGAATCCGCTCCGCAACACCTTTCGTTTCCTCGAACACGGCATGGAAGTAGTTTTCGTCCAGCAGCTCGGCACGGCAATAGTTCAGCACTTCCGCGTGGACGACGCGGCTTTCGAGCGCAGCCTTTAGTCGTCCAGCTCGGGCACGCGCGGCATCAAGCGTCGTGGCCTTGTCGGCGTGCCCAACCTTACCGTCTTCGCGCACGTAGAAGCCGGAGAAGGCCAGGACGACATTGAGTTCGTCGCGCCGCCAGGTGAACGTCGCGGGGTCGCGGGCGTAGTTCACCGGGTTCATCGCGCGATTGATGAACATGATGAGATGGTTCCCGATCTGATGCCGGTTCTGCGCGCCAGCCAACGCATTGAACAACCGCTTCCATTTGGTGATGCCGGGCGACGTGTCAGCAACCTCTATTTCTTGCAGCAGGCGCTCGATCTGCGTTCCGCTCAGGCCCCGCTCAGTATCTGCAAGCACACGGCAAGCGGCTTCAAGATTCTGTGAGCTGAAAGGGTCAATTCGCGTCGCCAATGCCTGTCTCCCTCGTCAGGCATCAGATGATGGCCTGCAAGCCCTTGTCTGCAATGACGTTGAGCAGCTTGAGGGCCGGACCGGCCGGGCGAGTCTCGCCTTGCTCCCATTTGCGCACCGTCGAGGCTGTGGTGTGCAGGTGAAGCGCGAACACCGGCTGGCTGAATTTCAAGGCTTCGCGCAGGCGTTTGATGTCGGCAGCACCGAACTCCCGCACCGGTGGCGGGCAGATCGCGTCGAACTTGCGCATCGTCACCTTGCTGATCGCGCCCACTTCGTGGAGCGCAGCCAGGTCGCCACGCAGCGATTCAATGATCTTGCTCACAATGCACCTCCAATAACACGCCGGTCTGCAATGCTTTCGACAGGGCTTCCGCGGACAGTTCCAAGAACACCTTGCCTGCGAATTGCAGCGCCTTCTTTTCGTCCTGCGTGATGTTCGCCTTGTCGTTCTTCGGGAACCCATACAGGAACACGTAGCGGCTGCCGATCCTGGCCGATACCAGCGTGCGGTAGCCGCCGCTCTTGCCTCCGCCGGGGCGGGCCACCCGCTTCTTGTAGAGGGAGCCGCCCAAGTCCGCGTCGATCAGACCGCTTTCCATCTCTTGAACCGCCTTGCACAACACGGCATCGGGCAGCTTCTCGCCCGACTGCCAGCGTGCAAAGTCCTTGCGCTTCAGGATGTCCGTCATTTCGACCTCCAAACTATACCCGAAACGGGCATACTTTTCCAGTCTCCGGTGTAGCACCTAGATAGAAGGGATGACCCGCCCGATTGTCGTGACGCCGGCACGACAATCGGAGCCGACGGGACGGGATGCCGGCCACCGGTCACGCGGGCATCCATGGCCGAAATCAACAGCGCATAGGCCGACCACGGCAGCGCGAAGACCTTGGCTAGGGCGTGTTAACACTAATGGCGACGGCGACGATTGCGCCAGAAAATCTCCGACATGGAGATCACGCCCGAACAATTCGCTACCATTGAACACTGCCTGCCCAGGCAGCGTGGCAACGTCAGCCTGAGCAATCTGCAGGTGGTCAATGCGATCCTTTATGTGGCCGAACATGGTTGCAAGTGGCGCGGACTGCCCAAACGCTTCGGCAACTGGCACACGATTTACACGCGCATGAATCGCTGGACCAAAGCTGGCGTCCTGCATCGCATGTTCGAGGAGTTGCAGCGTGCGCAAGTCGTGCGTATCAGGATCAAAGCCGTCTCGCTGGACTCCACAAGCATCAAGGTCCATCCCGACGGCACAGGGGCACTAAAACGGTCCGCAGTCCATCGGAAAGTCCCGAGGCGGATGGAACACCAAGATTCATATGGTTGCCGCGGATGCTCGAACGGCCGTGACGTTTTGCCTCTCGCCTGGGCAGGCACACGACGCACCCGAAGGCCGGCGCCTGCTCAGCAGTCTTGGGCCCGCCAGCAGGCCGGTGCATTTGTTGATGGACCGCGCCTACGAAGGCAACGAGACACGGCAGCTGGCACTGGATCTGGGTTTCATTCCGGTGGTGCCACCAATGAAGACGCGGATCGAACCGTGGGACTACGACCGCGAGATGTACAAGCGCCGCAATGAGGTGGAGCGGTTGTTCCGTCGACTCAAGGGCTATCGCCGTATCTTCTCGCGGTTCGAGAAACTCGACCTCATGTTCCTGGGCTTCATCAGCTTCGTGCTCGTCGCTGATGGACTGAGGATGTGTTAACAGGCCCTAGCTCGGCGAGGCCGAATTTCCCAGACTCTGTCTGGGAAATCGCGGAACGGGGATAGTCGGCCGGCAAGGCGGCGGGAGGTTTCCCCGCCACTGAAAGCGTCTTCTTGCTCATGCCGTGGCCTCCGCAGGGCGCCGCGCGCCCGTGATGGCCTGCCGCCGGCTGGCCACCAGCTCGGCCGCATCGCGCACCGGCTTATCCTCGGTGTGGACATAGTGCATGAACATCGCCACGGTCTTGTGGCCGGTGAGCTTCATGCCTACCTTGGTCGGCACGCCCGAATTGGCAATGTCGGTGGTCGAGCGATGGCGGATGCCGTGCGTGCCGACGTGCGGGACGCCGGCGGCCTTGAGCACCCGGCACCAACCGCCGTAGTGCTCGCCAAAGGTTAGGTGCTTGGTCGGGTCGTTGGGCGACGGCAGGACGTAGGGGCAGCCCTCCCGGCGCGGAGCCGTCGAAAACAGCCGATAGGCTTCCGCGCTCATGGGCTTTGAAAGGCCGCCGGTCTTGCTGTCGGGCCAGACCACACGCCGGTTCTCCAGATCGACCCAACCCCATTCGAGCATGCAGATTTCGGAGCGGCGTCCGGCGAACTCGAATTGCAGGCGGATCGCCAGCGGGATGACGTAGTTCTCCAGTCCTTCCGCCTCCAGCTTCGCCAACTGGCGGAAGATCAGCGCCAGCTCGTCGTCCACGATGAGCCGGGTTTCCTCGCCGGGCGGGTACATCGGGACGTGTCGGCACGGGTTCGTGCCATCCGGGCGGTAGCCCCACACTTCGGCCAGGTTGAACATCTTGCGCAGCACGCCGAAGGCGTTGTTCGCTTCGGCCGGCTTGTAGGCCAGCTTCTCCATCAGCCCGGCAATGTCGGGCCGCTTCACGTCCTGCACCTTCTTGCGGCCGATCAGCGGGACGATGCAGCGGTCGATGACCGCCTGATAGCCGCGCTGCGTGCTCGGCTTGTTGCGCTTCTTGGAGTAGTCCTCCATGAACTTCTTGCACAACGCTTCGACCGTGGGCGCCTTGCGCGCCTCGGCCTTGGCGCCACCGGGGTCGCCGCCCCGGCGAACCTCGGCCAGCCAGTCCTGCGCCATGACGCGGGCCTGCTCCACGGTCAGTTCCCCGAACAGGCCCAGCGAGGGCTTGCGGGGTTGCCCGGAGTTCGTGCGGTACTGGAGCATGAACACCCGGCGGCCCTTCGGGGTAATCTTGCACAGGAAGCCCGGCACCACGGTATCCCGTAGTTCGATGTCCTTGGCCTGGGGTTGCGCTGACTCTACGGCGGTCTTGGTGAGCTTGATCTTTGCCATGATGACTCCTTGGAACGACCCGGATTCCAAGAGCCAGATAGGAGCGGCGCGAGGGAAAACCGGGTCAAGTTTCAGAAAGCACCGGCATATGATGGACGCGCGTAAGTTCTTGATAAACCTGCTGTATCGAGCTGCGACGCAGTCCAGCGAAGTACCGGGCTGGAGTCATCGTCAAACAAAAAACCCCGACCGCATGGCCGGGGTTTTTTTGTGGCGACCGGGTGACGACACCCGGCGGTACCGCGATGTGCTTACTTGGAAGCGCCAGCGGCTGCATCGGCAGCGGCATCGGCAGCCTTCTTGGCGGCTTCGGCCGTGGCGTCGACAGCAGCGGCAGCGGCGTCCTTGGTGGCCTCGGCTGCGTCCTTGGCAGCGTCGGTAGCAGCGGCAGCGGCGTCCTTGGTGGCGTCCACGGCGGCGGCAGCAGCGTCCTTGGCAGCGTCGGCAGCTTCTGCTGCAGGAGCCGGAGCGGGAGCTTCCACGGGAGCAGGTGCGGGAGCGGGCTCTTCCTTCTTGCCGCAAGCGGCGAGGGCAGCAGCAGCGATCAGGGCAGCCAGAACAACGGAGTTCTTCATTTCAGTTTCCTATAGGAACAAGAGAGAGTCAGTAAAAGGCCGTGGCGCCCGCCTCTTGCAGCGGTGAGCCCGACATGGATGCAGGGCTTGATCAAAAGCAAACACCCGGCGATTAACCAACTACGAATTATAGAAATAATTCGTCAATAGTGGATAACACGCAGGAATCATTACCCTCGTTACAACACCCTGCGTCAGTCCATCAGAGCCCCAGGGTGGATGCCGGAAAGCCCGGCCCGCTCTTGCGCTCGAGCCACTCGTCGAGGGCTTCGCGCAGCAGGATGCGCCGCTCGGGCTCGCGGCCCGCCACGCCGTTGCAGCGCAGCGGGTCATGGCGCTGCAGCACCCACTGCGGCGACCAGATGGCGCTGGGCAGTTCCAGCGCGTCGGCAGCGCCCGCGCGGCGGCAGACGATGATGTGGTCCCAGCGCACGCGCCATTGCACGAAACGCGCATGGCGGCGCTGCAGCGGCGCATAGTCGGCCGCCAGCAGGGTCAGGCGCCGACCGGTGCGCGCCCATTGCTGCAGCGACTCGGCCACAGCACGCTCGCCCAGCGGCCAGTCGTGAAAATCCGCGTCGCTCAGCACCAGCTCGGGCCAGCCCTCGCGCACCGCGCAGGCCAGGGCGTCGCGCACCAGTTGCTGGAAGGCCTCGCGCCCCTCGAAGCGGCCGGTGGGCAGCGGCGGCATCACCGAAACTGCGTCGTCCATCTCAGGCGGCAGGGCCGGGGTGCAGCCAGCCCGCCTCGCACCATGAGGACAGCAGCTCGAGCGCATCGTCACTCGCGCGCGCCAGCGCTCGGGCGTCGAGCCGGCGCTCGTCGGCCAGGCGGCGCATGAGCGTGGCGTCGCGCCCGCTGGCGCGGTAGCTCTCGCCGTTGATGAAGACATGGCGTTCGTCGTACATCATGCGCGTGCGCCGATCGAGCACCACGCTCTCGAGCATCACCCGCCCCGCGGCGGGCTCGAACCAGACATTGGGCTTGGGTTCGGTCAGCGCCTCGCCCAGCGCGCATTCGAGCGCCTGGGGTTCGTCGAGCGCCATCTGCACGGCCTTGCGCGCAAAATCCTGCAGCGCGGCCGGAATCGCGCCGGGCCCGTCCACGGCGGGCTGCTGCGGGTCGCGGTAGATGGCGCCGTCGGCATCGGCCGCGGCCTCGGCCATGCGCTGCAGCACCTCGTGCGCGATCTGCGCGCCGTTGGGCGAGCGAAAGCCGATGGAATAGGTCATGCACTCGCCCTCGGCAATGCCGTCATGCGCCCAGCCCGGAGGCAGGTAGAGCATGTCGCCGGGCTCGAGCACGTACTCCTCCTCGGGCGCGAAGGCCGCGAGGATCTTGAGCGGCAGGCCGGGGCGCAGCGTCTTGTCCTTCTGCCGGCCAATGCGCCAGCGCCTGCGCCCATGGGCCTGCAGCAGGAACACGTCGTAGTTGTCGAAATGCGGGCCCACGCCGCCGCCATCGGTGGCGTAGCTGATCATCAGGTCGTCAAGGCGCGCCTCGGGCACGAAGCGAAACTGCTGCAGCAGTGCATGCACGGCATCGCTGTGCAGGTCCACGCCCTGCACCAGCGCCGTCCAGCGCGGCGTGGACAGGGACGGCAGGGATCGGCGTGCGAGCGGCCCGTGGCGCAGCACCCATTGCCCCTCGCGGTCCTGGATGAAGCGCGACTCCACGCCGTCGCGGCCGGCGAGCTCGAGCAGCTCGGCACGCGAGAGCAGCGGCTTGAAGCCCGGGATGGCCTGGCGCACCAGCAGGGGCTTCTTGTGCCAGTGGCGGCGCATGAATTGCGCCGGGCTCAGGCCCCCGAGCAGGGCCAAGGGTTGTTGTACGTCCATGGGGTGATGAGGGCCGCGGGCGCGGCAGGGCAGCGAACTGCGACAATTGTCCTATGGAAATTACCGAACAATGTGTGGTGGCCCTGACCTGGGTCCTGAAGGACACGCTGGGCGAGGAGCTCGACGTGCTCGACGATCCGGTCGAGTTTCTGGTCGGCGGCGACGATCTGCTCAGGCGCATCGAAGAGGCGCTGCAGGGCCATGGCGTGGGTGCCGAGCTGGCGCTGCACCTCGAGCCCGAGGACGCCTTTGGCGACTACCAGGACAAGCTGCTGTTCCTGGAGCCGCGCCATCTTTTCCCCGACGACCTCGAGGAAGGCATGACCTTCGACGGCACCGCCCTGCCCCAGGGCGTCAACCCCGAGGCGCCGCGGGACGGCCTCTACACCGTGGCGCAGATCTATCCCGAGCATGTGGTGCTCGACGGCAACCATCCGCTCGCGGGCATCGCCCTGCGCCTCACGCTCAAGGTGCATGGCGTGCGCGAGGCCACCGAGGAGGAGATCGACCGCGGCACGGCGGGTACGGGCTTTTTCCGCGTCCAGCCCCAGGCACCGGGCAGCGACCTGCTGCACTGAGAGACTGTGAACTCGGATCAGACGGCAAACCGCGTCCAGACTCGCGCCATGACACAGCCCTCCACGGAACCGGCCAGCAGCCGCGCCTATCGCGTCACCGGCGCCATTCTCGGGGCCATGTTTGTCGCCTCGGGCCTGTACGTGGCGCTCACCGCCTTTGACGCCCTGCCGCTCGTCGGGGCCGCAGTGTTGCTGGGCTTGGGCGGCAATCTGCTGTGGTCTGCCTGGCGCGGCCGCGCGTCCTGGCTCGGCAGGATCGGCCCGCTGCCATAGCACGGGCAGCGCGGGCAGCGCTCGCTCAATGCTTGCCGGTGGAGCCGTAGCCCCCCTCGCCGCGCTCGCTCGCGGGGAAGTCCGTCACCACGTTGAACTCGGCCTGCACCACGGGCACGATGACGAGCTGCGCCAGACGCTCCATGGGCTGGAGCGTGAAGGCCTGGTCGCTGCGGTTCCAGGCGCTGACCATGAGCTGGCCCTGGTAGTCGCTGTCGATCAGCCCCACGAGGTTGCCCAGCACGATGCCATGCTTGTGGCCCAGGCCCGAGCGCGGCAGGATCAGCGCCGCGTAGCCCGGATCCCGCAGGTAGATGGCAATGCCGGTGGGCACCAGCTGCCAGGCGTTGGGCGCGAGGTGCAGCGGCGCGTCGATGCAGGCGCGCAGGTCCAGCCCGGCGCTGCCGGGCGTGGCATAGGTGGGGAGCTGATCCGCCATGCGCGGATCGAGAATCTTGACGTCTAGCTTCATGGGAACGAGAGGGGTTGTGAATCAGCGGTCCTGGGAGGCCGCATGGCCGCGTCCTGCCTGGCCGCGTCGGGACTTCCATACGCCGTAGCCCACGCCGAACACCACCGCCATCCCGATGGCCATGGGCAGCAGCGCGGGCGCGAACCACATCAGCAGCACGAACGATGCCCAGAGCAGCAGCGGCCACTTGGCCGACAGCCGCAGGCGCACGGCGGGCCTTGGCTGCGATCCGGACTTGGCGGTGCCGCGTGCAGCGGCGGGCACGGGCCGGGTCACGGCCGGTGCAGCCTTGGCGGCGGCGGGAGACTGCGCGCCATGCGCTGCGCCGCGGCCCTGCAGCAGGCGCTCGACATAGCGGGCGTAGTCGCCATCGGGCGGCTCGCCATAGTCGCCGGCGGGAGGAAGGCTCATGGCGTAACGGCCTGCGCCAGGCGCCGCGCGATCTCGGCGACGAGTTGGCGGCCCAGCTCGGACTTGGACGCGCGCGGCAGCTCGCGGTGGCCCTGGGCGTCGACGAGCAGCAGCGCATTGTCGTCCTGGCCGAAGGTGGCCGGGCCGATGTTGCCCACCAGCAGCGGCACGCCCTTGCGCGCGCGCTTGGCCTGGGCGTGGGCGAGCAGGTTCTCGCTCTCGGCGGCAAAGCCCACGCAGTAGAGCCGACCGGAGCGCGCGCGCTCGGACTGCGCCACGGTGGCGAGGATGTCGGGGTTTTCGACAAAGGCCAGCTGCGGCGTCTGGCCCGAGCCGTCCTTCTTGATCTTGTGCTCGGCGCTGCTGGCTGGGCGCCAGTCGGCCACGGCCGCGGTAGCTATAAAAATAGTAGCTTCCCGCGCTTGCCCCTCAACCGCTGCAAGCATATTTTGCGCAGAACGCACGTCGATACGCCGCACGCCGCGCGGCGTCGCCAGATGCACGGGGCCGGCGACCAGCGTGACCTCGGCCCCGGCCGCATGGGCGGCGCGGGCAATGGCAAAGCCCATCTTGCCGGAGGACAGATTGGTGATGCCGCGCACCGGGTCTATGGCCTCAAAAGTGGGGCCGGCCGTGATCAGCACCTGCTGGCCGGCGAGCAGCTTGGGCGTGAAGAAGGTCTCGAGCTCCTCCAGGATCTCCTCGGCCTCGAGCATGCGCCCGTCGCCGGTCTCGCCGCAGGCCTGGGGGCCGTTGCCCACGCCGAGCACGGTGGCGCCATCCTGCGCGAGCTGCGCCAGGTTGCGCCGCGTGGCGGGATGCGCCCACATCTCGCGGTTCATGGCCGGGGCGACGAGCAGGGGCACGCGCTCGATGGGTCGCGCCAGGCACATCAGGCTCAGCAGCTCGTCGGCGCGCCCTTGCACCAGGCGCGCGATGAAGTCGGCGCTGCAGGGCGCGATGAGGATGGCGTCGGCCTCGCGGCTCAGGTTGATGTGGGCCATGTTGTTGGCCTCGCGCGCGTCCCACTGCGAGGCATAGACGGCGCGGCCCGAGAGCGCCTGCATGGTCACGGGCGTGATGAACTGCTCGGCCGCCTCCGTCATCACCACCTGGACGCTGGCGCCGGCCTTGGTGAGCAGGCGCGTGAGCTCGGCGCTCTTGTAGCAGGCCACGCCCCCCGACAGGCCCAGGACGATGTGTTTTCCGGCAAGTGCATTCATGGGCGCAATTTAGCAGACGGTGCGCGGGGGCAAGCGCTCGGCGGCCGGGTCGTGGCGGGCGCAGTTCTTATAATCGGCATTTCCCACCTCCCCTTACGACATGACCAAATTCGTCTTCGTCACCGGCGGTGTGGTGTCTTCCCTGGGCAAGGGAATCGCCTCAGCCTCCCTTGCCGCGATCCTCGAATCGCGGGGTCTCAAAGTCACCCTCATCAAGCTCGACCCGTACATCAACGTGGACCCGGGCACCATGTCGCCATTCCAGCATGGTGAGGTCTTCGTGACCGACGACGGCGCCGAAACCGACCTGGACCTGGGCCACTACGAACGCTTCATCGAGACGCGCATGAAGCAGGCCAACAACTTCACCACCGGCCGCATCTACCAGAGCGTGCTCGAAAAGGAGCGCCGCGGCGACTACCTGGGCAAGACCGTGCAGGTCATCCCGCATGTGACCAACGAGATCCAGGAGTTCATCAAGCGCGGCGCCGGCATTGGCACGAGCGACGCGGTCGACGTGGCCATCTGCGAGGTCGGCGGCACGGTGGGCGACATCGAGTCCCTGCCCTTCCTGGAGGCCGTGCGCCAGCTCTCGCTCAAGCTCGGGCCCAACAACTCGGCCTTTGTGCACCTGACCTACCTGCCCTGGATCGCCACGGCCGGCGAACTCAAGACCAAGCCCACGCAGCACACGGTGCAGAAGCTGCGCGAGATCGGCATCCAGCCCGACGCGCTCCTGTGCCGCGCCCAGCATGCCGTGCCGCAGGACGAGCAGGAAAAGATCTCGCTGTTCACCAACGTGCCCGAATGGGGCGTGATCAGCATGTGGGACGTGGACACCATCTACAAGGTGCCGCGCATGCTGCACGAGCAGGGGCTCGATGGCCTGATCTGCGACAAGCTGCGCCTGAACACGCCGCCCGCCAACCTGAAGCGCTGGGACGCGCTGGTGCACGAGACCGAGCACCCGCAGGGCGAGGTCAAGATCGCCATGGTGGGCAAGTATGTGGAGCTCTCGGACGCCTACAAGTCCGTCAACGAGGCGCTCAAGCACGCGGGCATGCAAAGCCATGTGCGCGTGAAGATCACCCACGTGGATTCGGAAACCATCACCGACGACAACGCGGCGCAGCAGCTCGGTGCCTACGACGCCATCCTGGTGCCGGGCGGATTCGGCTCGCGCGGCGTGGAGGGCAAGATCTCCACGGCGCGCTATGCACGCGAGCACAAGGTGCCGTATCTCGGCATCTGCCTGGGCATGCAGGTGGCGACCATCGAGTACGCGCGCCATGTCGCGGGCCTGAAGGACGCCAACTCCACCGAGTTCGACCCCGCCACGCCCCACCCGGTAATTGCGCTCATCACCGAGTGGAAGGACGAGGACGGCACGATCAAGACGCGCGACGAGAACTCCGACCTGGGCGGCACCATGCGCCTGGGCGCGCAGAGCTCCGACGTGGAAAAGGGCACGCTCGCACACAGCATCTACGGCGACGTCGTGACCGAGCGTCACCGCCACCGCTACGAGGCCAACGTGCAGTACCTGGATCAGCTGCGCAAGGCGGGCCTGGTGATCTCCGCGCTCACGCAGCGCGAGCATCTGACCGAGATCGTCGAGCTGCCGCAGTCGGTCCATCCCTGGTTCATCGGCGTGCAGTTCCACCCCGAGTTCAAGTCCACCCCCTGGGATGGACACCCGCTGTTCAACGCCTTCGTGAAGGCGGCGATCGCCCACCAGAAAAAGGCCTGAGCCATGCAACTGTGCGGTTTTGATGTCGGCCTGGAGCAGCCCTTCTTCCTCATCGCGGGCACCTGCTCCATCGAGGGCCTGCAGATGTCGCTGGATGTCGCCGGCCGCCTCAAGGAAGACTGCGCCGCCCTGGGCGTGCCGCTGATCTACAAGGGCAGCTTCGACAAGGCCAACCGCTCGTCCGGCACAAGCCGGCGCGGCGTGGGCATGGAGGCGGGATTGAAGATCCTCGACGAGGTGCGCCGCCAGCTCGGCCTGCCCATCCTGACCGACGTGCACGAGGCCGGCCAGGTGGCCGAGGTCGCGAGCGTGGTCGATGTGCTGCAGACGCCGGCCTTTCTGTGCCGCCAGACCGACTTCATCCGCGCCGTGGCGCAGTCGGGCAAGCCGGTGAACATCAAGAAGGGCCAGTTCCTCGCGCCCTGGGACATGAAGAACGTCATCGACAAGGCGCGCGCGGCCGCCGCCGAGGTGGGCCTGTCCGAGGACCGTTTCCTGGCCTGCGAGCGCGGCGTGAGCTTTGGCTACAACAACCTCGTGGCCGACATGACCAGCCTGGCCGAGATGCGCAACTCCGGCGCGCCGGTCGTGTTCGACGTGACGCATTCGGTGCAAAAGCCCGGCGGCATGGGTGCCGTGAGCGGCGGCGCGCGCGAGATGGTGCCGGTGCTGGCACGCGCGGGCGTGGCCGTGGGCGTGGCGGGCCTGTTCATGGAAGTGCACCCCAGGCCCGCCGAGGCCTGGTCCGACGGCCCCAACGCCGTGCCGCTGCACCACATGCGCGCGCTGCTCGAATCCCTGGTCGCCATCGACACCGTGACCAAGAAGAACGGCTTTCTGGAAAACGACTTCACGGCCTGATACCTATTGTTTCAATAGCTGCTTGCGCTTGACTGAAGCGCGCTAGAGGCGAATTTGACCCTTCATCCATCCGATTTCAAGCAACCCTGAGGAAACACCATGAGTGCCATCGTTGACATCGTAGGCCGCGAAGTGCTGGACAGCCGCGGCAACCCCACCGTCGAGTGCGACGTGCTGCTCGAATCGGGCGTGATGGGCCGCGCGGCCGTGCCCAGCGGCGCCTCCACCGGCTCGCGCGAGGCCATCGAGCTGCGCGACGGCGACAAGGGCCGCTACCTGGGCAAGGGCGTCCTGAAGGCCGTGGAGCACATCAACACCGAGATCTCCGAGGCCGTGCTGGGCCTCGATGCCTCCGAGCAGGCCTTCCTCGACAAGACCCTGATCGACCTGGACGGCACGGACAACAAGAGCCGCCTGGGCGCCAACGCCATGCTGGCCGTCTCCATGGCCGTGGCCCGCGCCGCCGCCGAGGAAGCCGGGCTGCCGCTGTACCGCTACTTCGGCGGCATGAACGGCTGCCAGCTGCCCGTGCCGATGATGAACGTCATCAACGGCGGCGCGCACGCCAACAACACGCTCGATCTGCAGGAATTCATGATCATCCCCGTGGGTGCGCCGAGCTTCCGCGAGGCCCTGCGCTGGGGCGCCGAGGTGTTCCACGCCCTCAAGAAGATCATCAACGACCGCGGCATGAGCACGGCCGTGGGCGACGAGGGTGGTTTTGCGCCTTCCGTGGAGAACCACGAGGCGGCCATCCAGCTGATTCTGGAGGCCATCGACAAGGCCGGCTACACGGCCGGCGAGCAGATCGTGCTGGGCCTCGATTGCGCCGCGAGCGAGTTCTACAAGGACGGCAAGTACGTGCTCGAGGGCGAGGGCGGATTGCAACTCACGGCCCAGCAGTGGACCGACATGCTGGCCACCTGGGTGGACAAATACCCCATCATCAGCATCGAGGACGGCATGGCCGAGGGCGACTGGGACGGCTGGAAGCTGCTCACCGAGCGCCTGGGTCAGAAGGTCCAGCTCGTGGGCGACGACCTGTTCGTGACCAACACCAAGATCCTCAAGGAAGGCATCGACAAGGGCATCGCCAACTCCATCCTCATCAAGATCAACCAGATCGGCACGCTGAGCGAGACCTTTGCCGCCATCGAGATGGCCAAGCGCGCGGGCTACACCGCCGTGATCAGCCACCGCTCGGGCGAGACCGAGGACAGCACGATTGCCGACATCGCCGTGGGCCTGAACGCCGGCCAGATCAAGACGGGCTCGCTCTCGCGCTCGGACCGCATCGCCAAGTACAACCAGCTGCTGCGCATTGAAGAGGACCTGGGCGACATTGCCGAGTACCCTGGCCGCGCCGCGTTCTACAACCTGCGCTAAGCCCAGACGCAGCGCCGCGCCACCATGGTCACACGCCTCATCCCGCTGGTATTGCTGGCGCTGCTCGTGGGCATCCACGTGCAGCTGTGGTCGGGGCGCGGCAGCATAGGGCGCGTGCAGGAGCTGCGCCAGCAGATCGCCGCCCAGCATGCCGAGAACGCCCAGGCACGCCTGGCCAACGAACATCTGGCCGCCGAGGTCAATGACCTCAAGGACGGCCTGGAGATGGTCGAGGAAAAGGCGCGCAGCGAGCTCGGCATGGTGCGCCAGGGCGAGATCTTTGTGCAGGTGGTGCGCACCCCGCAGCGCTAGCCATTGCAAGTCAAAAGAGCTCCCAACGCTTGATGGATAAGCGCTGGCAGCTCTTTTTTTATGAGCAGGCCTATTTGAGGTTGCCCGACAGAAAGCGCGCCAGGCGCTCGCTCCTGGGGTTGCTCAGCACCTCGCGCGGGTCGCCCTGCTCCTCGACCAGGCCCTGGTGCAGAAAGATCACCTGATTCGACACCTCGCGCGCAAAGCCCATCTCGTGTGTGACCACGAGCATGGTGCGCCCCTCCTGCGCGAGCAGCTGCATCACGCGCAGCACCTCGCCCACGAGCTCGGGGTCGAGCGCGCTCGTGGGCTCGTCGAACAGCATCACCTCAGGCTCCACGGCGAGCGCCCGGGCGATGGCCACGCGCTGCTGCTGGCCGCCGCTCATGTGGTTGGGGTAGGCGTCCTCGCGCCCCTCCAGGCCCACGAGGCGCAGGTACTTGCGCGCGCGCTCCACGGCCTCGTCGCGGGACAGGCCGAGCACATGCACCGGCACCTCGGTGATGTTGGCCAGCACCGTCATGTGCGCCCACAGGTTGAAATGCTGGAACACCATGGCCAGGCGCGTGCGCAGGCGCTGCAGCTGCTTCTGGTCGGCGGCCTCGAGCGCTCCATCACGCCCCGGGCGCAGCCCGAGCTCCTCGCCCGCGACGAGGATGCGGCCCTGCTGCGGCCGCTCGAGCAGGTTGATGCAGCGCAAGAGCGTGCTCTTGCCCGAGCCCGAGCTGCCGATGATGCTGATCACGTCACCCGCATGGGCGGTGAGCGAGACGCCCTTGAGCACCTCGTTGGCGCCGTAGCGCTTGTGGATGTCCAGGGCCTGGAGTTTGATGGGGCGGTTCATGTCTCGGGATGTCAGTGTTTGCGCGGCGCCAGATAGCCCAGGAAGCGGCGCTCCACCAGCCTGGAGACGCCCAGCAGGCACATGGTGATGCACAGGTAGATGGCGGCGGCAAACAGATAGGCCTCGAACGGCAGGTAGAAGTCGGCATAGACGCGGCTGGCCGCGCCCGTGAGGTCCAGCAGCGCCGGCACGGTGCTCGCGAGGCTGGAGCTGTGCAGCATCATCACCACCTCGTTGCCGTAGGCCGGCAGCATGCGGCGGATGGCGCTGGGCAGCACGATGCGGCGCATCAGCAGCCACTGGCCCATGCCCATGGCGCGTGCAGCCTCGACCTCGCCCTTGGAGGTCTCGCGGATGCTGCCCGCGAGCGTCTCCGCCGTGTACGCCGCAGTGTTCAGGCTGAAGGACAGGAGCGCGCAGAAGAACGGCTCCTTGAAGTTGGTCCAGGGCCAGACATCGTCCCAGCGCGCCTGCACCCATTCGAGCTGGGCCACGCCGTAGTAGATCAGGTAGACCTGTATGAGCAGCGGTGTGCCGCGCATGAAATAGGTGAAGGCCTGGGCCGGCCAGCGCAGCCAGGCCCGGCTGCTGACCAGCGCCAGCGCGCAGGCGAGCGCCAGCACCGCGCCCAGTCCCAGGCTGTAGAGCGTGAGCTGCAGCGTGACGACCAGGCCCTCGGCATACAGGGCCAGGGTGTCGGGCTCGAAGATGACGGCCCAGTTCATAGCAGCTGCACCTTGTCCGTGCCCAGGCTGTAGCGTGCGCTCACGCGCCGGAGCGCCCACAGCGACAGCGAGGTATAGGCCAGATAGATGGCGGCCGTGAACAGAAAGAAGGCAAAGGGCTCGCGCGTGGAGGCGCTCGACTGCTTGGCCAGGTAGGTCATGTCCTGCAGGCCGATGAGGCTCACCAGGGCCGTGGCCTTGATGAGCACCAGCCAGTTGTTGGTAAAGCTAGGCAGCGCATAGCGCACCATCTGCGGCAGCGTGATGCGCATGAAGGTGCGAAACCGCCCCATGCCAAAGGCCCAGGCGGCCTCCATCTGGCCGCGCGGGATGGCCAGGATGGCGCCGCGGAAGGTCTCGGTCATGTAGGCGCCGTAGATGAAGCCAATCGTCAGCACGCCGGCGACGAAGGGGTCGAGGTCCACGCCCTCCTGGTTGCCCCAGAGCTCCACCAGGCTGTTCAGACCTATGGCGCCGCCATAGAACACCAGCAGCATCATGAGCAGCTCGGGCACGCCGCGCACCACGGTGGTGTAGAGCTGGGCCAGCCCCATGAGCGGCCGGCTGCCCGAGAGCTTGGCCGCCGCGCCGAGCAGGCCCAGCAGCGTGGCCACGGCGAGCGAGGCCAGCGACACGCCGACGGTCAGCAGCGAGCCATTCAAGATGGCCAGGTAGTAATCACGCATCAATCAATCAACATTCATTGGCAACGCCGGGCATGGACGGCCGCCACTCGCGCAGGCCGGATCGGTGGTCACCGCGCAAGGGCCGCCCCGCAGCGCCGGCATCGCCCCCTGCCCCGGCGTCAGCCGAGAGGCAAGAGGGGAGCGGCGTGGCCGCTCCGGGGCTTACTTCCCATACGGGTCGAAGTCGAAGTACTTCTTGGCGATCCTGTCGTAGGTGCCGTTGGCGCGGATCGCGTCGATGGCGTCGTTGAGCTGCTTCTTCAGGTCGCCCTGGCCCTTGCGCAGCGCAATGCCAATGCCCTCGCCGTAGTACTTGGTGTCGTACTGGTCGGGACCCACGTAGCCATAGTCCTTGCCCTCGGGCTTGCGCAGGAAGCCGCCGTTGACCTCGACCTTGTCGGCCACGGTGCCGTCGATGCGGCCGGCCTGGATGTCCAGATAGACCTGGTTCTGTGACTGATAGGGCACGACGTTCACGCCCGCGGGCTTGAGTTCGCCCAGCGCCCATTTCTCCTGCGTGCTGGCCTTGAGCACGCCGATCTTCATGCCCTTGAGCGATGCCGGGCCGTCGTACTTGACGCTCTTCTTGACGACGATGGCGCTCGGCGTCTTGTAGTAGCGCTTGGTGAAGTCCACCACGCGGGCGCGCTCGGGCGTGATCGACATGGAGCTGATGACCACGTCGAACTTCTTGGCCTGCAGGCCGGCGATGATGGAATCCCACTCGGACTCGACGAACACGCATTTGCGCTTGATCTGCTCGCACAGGGCGTTGGCGATGTCCACGTCGAAGCCGACGATCTCGCCCGTCGCGGTCTTGGATTCAAAGGGTTCGTAGGCCGGGTTCAGGCCGACGCGCAGGTCGGCGGCAACGGCGCTGCCTGCCAGGCCGGCGAGCGCCAGGGCAATGATGCTTTTGCGCATGGGTTGGGTTCCTTGGAACAGAAGGCAAAACGCGTATTGTCGCCGCAGCGCGCGGCGACCCCGCCGGGAAGGCCCCGCCGGCGCGACACGGGCACGCGCTCGTGGGCTATTGCACGGACGAGGAGACCGGCGGCTGCTGCCCCGGCGCAGTGAACAGCTGGGCCGCATCCACGGCGTCGAACCGGTATTGCTGGCCGCAGTATTCGCAGCCCACCTCGATGCTGCCGCGCTCGTCGAGAATGCTCTGCACCTCGTCCTGCCCCAGGCTGCGCAGCATGCCGCCCACACGCGTGCGGCTGCACGAGCACGCAAAGCGCGGGCCGCTCTCGCCGCGCTGGGGCACGAAGCGCAGCAGCGTCTCCTCCCAGAACAGGCGGCGCAGAATGGTCTCCACGTCCAGCGTGAGCAGTTCCTCGCGCGTGAGACTCGCGGCCAGCGTCGCGATGCGGTTGTAGTCCTCGTTCTGGCCTATGCGGTCCTCGTCGCCCTGGCCGCGCGTGCCCTCCAGATTGCCCTCGCCCTTGGCGGGCATGCGCTGGATCAACAGCCCCGCGGCGACCTGGTCGTTGGCCGCCAGCACCAGCGTGGTGTCGAGCTGCTCGGACTGCAGCATGTAGTGCTGCAGCACGTCGCTCAACTGGTCGAGCTTCTCGCCGCGGTCGCCATGCAGCGGCACCACGCCCTGGTAGGGCTGCTGGCCCGGCAGGCGGTCCTGCGGGTCGAGCGTGATCGCGCAGCGCCCGCTGCCGCCCCTGTTGACCATGTCGGCCAGGCCGGCATCGGCCCCCACCTCGCCCGTCACCGACGCCGTCGCGCGCAGGCTCAGGTCGGACTGCACCTCGGCCACGGCCAGCTTGACCGGGCCGTCGCCGAACACCTGCAGCACCAGCGCGCCGTTGAACTTGATGTTGGACTGCATGAGCACGGCGGCGGCCGTCATCTCGCCGAGCAGCTCGCTCACGGGCGCGGGATAGGGCCCGGTCTCGGTATTGCCCGCGCGGCGCGCGAGCAGCTGCGTCCACGCGTCGGTCAGGCGCACGATCATGCCGCGCACCGGCAGGCCCTCAAACAAAAACTTGTGCAGTTCAGACATCCGCTTGTATCAATCCAGTTTGCGCAGGCCCGCCTTGAAGCGGCGCGCGTTCAGCATGTAGTTGTGCGCACTCTGGCGCAGCCCCTCGATCTGCTCGGGCGTGAGCTGGCGCACGACGCGCGCCGGGCTGCCCAGGATCATGGAGCCATCGGGAAATTCCTTGCCCTCGGTGACCAGCGATCCGGCGCCCACCAGGCAGTTCCTGCCGATCTTCGCGCCGTTGAGCACCACGGCACCTATGCCGATGAGCGACTCGTCGCCCACGGTGCAGCCATGCAGCATGACCTTGTGGCCCACGGTCACGCGCTCGCCGATGACCAGCGGCTGGCCGAGGTCGGCATGCAGCACGCTCGCGTCCTGCACATTGGTGCCGGCGCCGATGGTGATGCACTCGGTGTCGCCGCGCACCACGGTGCCGAACCACACGCTGGCATCCTCATGCAGCACCACCTTGCCCATGACCTGGGCGCTGTCGGCCACCCAGGCCGACTCCGCCACCTCGGGAGCGACGCCATCGAGTTCATAGATCGCCATTGCCCGCTGCCTCCGTTGTTCAAAACCTACAATTGTAGGGATGGAGCTTCGTCAACGTGCGCTGGAGGTCTTGCGCATTTCAGACCCAGAGGAAAAATCGGATGCAGCGCTTGACATGCAAGCGCGGGCAGCTTCCTTTTCAATAGCAACAGAGTCCCTGATCACGCCCGCCGACGCGGCCGCCCTGCCCGGCCGCCCGGCCCGGCCCGAGCTCTTGCATCACACGGCCGTGGCGCGCCGCTCGCCCGCCACGGCCGAGGGGCGGGCGGTGCTGATCCATGCCATTGCGCACATCGAGTTCAACGCCATCAACCTCGCGCTCGATGCCATCTGGCGCTTTGCCGGCATGCCCGAGCGCTTCTACCTGGACTGGCTGCGCGTGGCGGGCGAGGAGGCGAAACACTTTCGATTGCTGCGCGACCATCTGCGCGCGCACCTGGGCCATGACTACGGCGACTTTCCCGCGCACCAGGGCCTGTGGGCCATGTGCGAGAAGACCGCGCCGGACATCGTGGCGCGCATGGCCCTGGTGCCGCGCACGCTGGAGGCGCGCGGCCTGGACGCCACGCCGCTGATCCAGCACAAGCTGCGCCAGGTGGGCACGCCCGATGCGCTCGCCGCCGTTTCCATCCTCGACATCATCCTCGCCGAGGAGGTGGGGCATGTGGCCATTGGCAACCACTGGTACGGCTGGCTGTGCGCGCGCGAGGGGCTCGATCCCATCGCGCACTACCCGCGCCTCGTGGAGCAATACCAGGCGCCCCAGCCCAAACCGCCCCTGAACGAGGCGGCGCGGCGCGCGGCTGGTTTCAGCGATGCCGAAATCCTTTGGCTGCAATGTCGTTAACATTGGTTACCAAACAACACCCCGAGAAACTTTAGTACGCACTTACCTACAATGAGGGATGAAGACATCTTCGTGAAATCCATCTCCCCATGTCGACCCTGATCTCCGCACCCGCCCCTGTCAGAGCAGCAGCCCCGGACACACTGCATGGCGGCGCCATGATTGCGCGCCAGGCCATCATGGACGAACAGCAGCAGGTCATTGGCTACGAGCTGTTCAATCGCTCGCGCATTCATGGCGATCACACGGCGGCCAGCGACGTGCTGCTGGTGTTCACCGCACTGTCGCATGCGGGTACCGAGGAGCTGTTCGGCAAGACGCTGATTTTTGTCAACTGCACCCATGAGAGCCTGAGCGGCGGCCATCTCGAGCTCGTCAACCCGGACAAGGTCGTGCTCGAGATCCCCCCGCTGGGCCATGCGGCCATCGAGGAGGTGCTGGCCCGCCGGCCCATGCTGATGGCCCTGCGCGAGCGCGGCTTTCGCCTGTGCTTCAACCGCCAGGTGCTGGAGTCGGCATATGCCCCCTGGCTGCCCCTGGCGGACTTCATCAAGCTCGACGTCAACGTGCTCGCACCCGACCAGTTCGGCGCCTTCGTGAACTACGCCGGCCGCCACAGCAAGGCACGGCTCATTGCCGAGAAGGTGGAAACGGTTCAGCAGCACAAGCTTGCGCTGGCTCTGGGCGTGCGCCTGTTCCAGGGCTACTGGTTTGCGCGCCCCAGCCTGGTCCACGCCAAGCTGCTGGCCCCCTCTCAGGCGAACATCGTGCAGTTGCTCAATCTGCTGCGGAGCCAGGCCAGCACCGATGCCATCGAAGAGGTCCTCAAGAAGGACGCCGGCCTGGCCTTCAATCTGATGCGGCTGATCAACTCGGCGGGCCTGGGGCCGGCGCGCGAGATCTCCTCGGTGCGCCAAGCCGTGCTGCTGCTGGGCCTGAAGAAGCTGTTTCGCTGGGCCGCCATGCTGCTCACGGCCGCCCGCAACGGCGTCCCCCCTCCTGCCGTGGGCCAGGCCGCCGTGGTGCGCGGCCGTCTCATGGAGCTGCTGGCGCGCGACCTCATGCCCCCCGAGGAGGCCGATCAGGCCTTCGTGATCGGGATCTTCTCCCTGCTCGACCGCATGCTGGAGATCCCGCTCGACGCCGCCGTGCGCCTGCTGCATCTGCCGCCGCATCTGGCCGCGGCCCTGCTCGAGCACGACAACGTCTTCGGCCACCTGCTCACCCTGGCCGAAGCCTGCGAAAGCGGTGACGACGCAAGCTTTGACCGCGTGGCCAAGGTGCTGTCGCTGTCGAGTCAGCAGATCAACATGGCCCATCTGCAGGCCCTGGCCTGGGCAGACCAGATCACGCAAGCCTGAACGCGGCCGTCCTCATCGCCCGTACCGAACCACAACGCCATCCATCATGTCCAGCACCCCAGACTCCGCAACCGCACCGCAGACCGCACCGGCAGACGCAGACAACCTGGTTGTCATCGCCCGCCAGGCCATCCTGGACGACAAGCGAGCCGTGTTCGGATACGAGCTCTTCGACCGCGTCACGGCCGCCAACTGCCACACCGCAGCCAGTGACGCGGCCATGCTGTTCAACGCCCTGTGCTATGCCGGCTCCGAGGCGCTGGGCGGCAAGAAGACCGTCTTCATCAACTGCACGCACGAGAGCCTGGCCGGCGGCCATCTGGAGTTGATCCACCCCGAGAAGGTCGTGCTCGAGGTCCCCACCTTCGGCGCCGACGCCACGCCCGAGCAGATCGCACAGCTCATCCCCACCATGCAGGCGTTGCGCACGCGCGGCTTTCGGCTGGCCTTCAACCAGGAGGTGCTGCGCCGCGCCTATGCGAGCTGGCTGCCGCTGGCCTCCTTCATCAAGCTCGACATGCAGGCCATCAAGCCCGAGCTCGCCGAGCCCCTGGTGAAGTACGTGCAGGCCAACTGCCAGGCGACGCTGGTCGCCGAAAAGGTTGAAACGGCCGAGCAGCACGAGCGTATGGCGGCACTGGGCGTCAAGCTGTTCCAGGGCTACTGGTTTGCCCACCCTTCGACGGTCAAGGCGCAGACCATTCGCCCGTCGCAGGCCATCATCATCCAGCTCATCAATCTGGTGCGCCAGCAGGCCAGCACGGCCGAAATCGAGGACCTGCTCAAGAAGGACCCCACGCTGTCGTTCAACCTGCTGCGCTTCATCAATTCCTCGGGCTTCGGGCTGTCGTGCGAGATCACGTCGTTCCGCCATGCGGTGATGATCCTGGGACTCAAGAAGCTGTTCCGCTGGGCCGCGCTGCTGCTCACCACGTCGAGCAAGGACGGCGCACCTCCCGCGGTCGGGCAGACCGCCGTGGTGCGCGGCCGTCTCATGGAGCTGCTCGCGGCCGAGCTGCTGCCCAAGGAGGAATGCGACAACGCCTTCGTGGTCGGCGTGTTCTCGCTGCTCGACAGCATGCTGAACATGCCCATGGAGCGCGCCCTTGAAAGCGTGGCCCTGCCCGAGTCGGTGCAGGACGCGTTGCTGCACAACAAGGGCGTGTTTGCGCCGTTTCTCGAACTCACAAAGGCCTGCGAGAGCGGCGACGACGAGGCCTTTGCGCGCACGGCCAATGCGCTGCACCTGTCCAACCGCCAGGTCAACTGGGCCCACCTGCAGGCCCTGACCTGGGCCGAGAGCCTGACCGCCGAGGCGTAGCCGGGCCCGGCTCAGTTGAGCCGGATGCCGGCGGCACGGATGATGCGCGCATTGCCCTCCGACTCGGCGGCAATCTGACGCCGGAACTCGGCCGCCGTGCCGCCCGTGGGCACGTTGTCGGCGGCCTCCAGGCGCGCCCGGATGTCGGGCAGCGCCAGCGCGCGGTTGATCTCGGCATTGAGGCGCTCGAGGATGGGCGCGGGCGTCGCGGCCGGCGCAAAGATGCCGAACACCGAGTTCAGGTTGGCTGCTGCAAGTCCGAGCTCCTGCAGCGTGGGCACATTGGGCAAGGATTCAAGCCGCCTGGGCGCCCCCACGGCCAGCGGGTGCAGCTTGCCGGCCCTGATGTGCGCCATCACGGCCGGCCCGGCGTTGGTGGAGAGCACCTCGAACTGGCCGGAGAGCGCATCGTTGAGCTGCTGGCCGCCGCCCTTGTAGGGCACATGCGTGATCTGCACGCCCGCGCCCTGCATGATGTGCTCGAGCATGATGTGGCCGAGCGAGGCCAGGCCCGACGTGGCCCAGCGCACCTGTCCGGGATGCGCCTTGGCATCGGCCAGCAGGCCTGCAAAGTCGCGCGCCTTCAGCGCCTGCGTGCCCAGCAGCAGCACGGGCGAATACATGACGCTGGCGACGGGCGCGATGTCGCGCCCGGGGTCGAACGGCGGCTTGCCCAGGTGCGGGTTGAGCACCAGCGGGCTGATGGCGGAAAAGCCCAGCGTGTAGCCGTCGGGCGCGGCCTTGGCCACGGCGTCCATGCCTATGCTGCCGCCGGCGCCGGCCTTGTTCTCCACCACCACCGAGGTGCCCAGGCGCTCGGCCAGCTTCTCGCCCAGGGCGCGCGCCACCACGTCGCTGACGCCGCCCGCAGGGTAGGCGACGACGATGCGTATCGGGCGCGTGGGCCAGTCGGGCTGCGCGAGGGCGGACAAGGGCGCGGCCGCGCAGGCGGCGGCGCAGGCCAGAACAAGGCGGCGGGAATGTGCAGTCATGAAGTGGGTCGTCCTCGGTCAAAGCCCCATGCTAGCCACGCGGGTGGTGCTGCGCATGCAGCTGCTTCAGGCGCTCGCGCGCCACATGGGTGTAGATGGTGGTGGTGGAAATATCGGCATGGCCCAAGAGCAGCTGTACCACGCGCAGATCGGCGCCGTGGTTGAGCAGGTGTGTGGCAAAGGCATGGCGCAGCGTGTGCGGCGACAGCGGCGCGGTGATGCCCGCGAGCTGCGCGTACTTCTTCACGATGATCCAGAACATCACGCGCGTCATGGCCGAGCCGCGCTGGGTCACGAACAGGTCGTCAGTCTGCTGGCCCACGAGGATGGCGCCGCGCCCCTCGGCCAGGTAGAGCTCGAGCCAGCGCCTGGCCTCCTCGCCGAACGGCACGAGTCGCTCCTTGCCGCCCTTGCCCATGACGCGCAGCACGCCCTCGGTCAGGCCCAGGTGAAAGGTCTTGAGCATGACGAGCTCGGAGACGCGCAGGCCGCTCGCGTACATCAGCTCGAGCATGGTGCGGTCGCGCAGGCCCAGGGGCGTGGCGTCGTCGGGCGCCTGCAGGAGCGCCTCGACCTGCGCCTGCGTGAGCGTCTTGGGCACGCGCAGCGGCTGGCGCGCGGCCAGCAGGCGCACCGTGGGGTCCTGCGTGATGCGCCCCTCGCGCAGCGCCCAGTGAAAGTAGCGGCGCAGCACCGTCAGCCGCCGGTTGGCCGTGCTCGCGCGCGTTTCTGGGTGGCGCGCGGCAAAGTAGCCGCTCAGATGGTGCTCGGCCGTGGCGTCCAGCGCCAGCGGCGGCTGCTGGGCGGCGAGCCACTGCGCATACAGCAACAGGTCGCGCCGGTAGGCGGCCAGCGTGTTGCGCGACAGCCCATCCTCGAGCCACAGGGCGTCAAGAAACAGGTCGATGGCGTTCTGGCTTTCGGCAAGCATGGGCAAAAAAAGCCGCCCGCGGGTGGCGGGCGGCGCGTGGTGGTGTGTGCGCGGAGCTTACTCCAGCGTGAGCTTTTGCTTCTTCACCACTTCCTTGTAGACGGCGTTCTCGGCCTTGATCTGCTCGGCGAACTGCTCTGGCGTGTTGGCCACGATGAGCGAGCCCGTGTCCTCGATGCGCTTCCTGACCGCGGGATCCTCCAGGGCCTTCCTCACGCCGGCGTTGATCTTGTCGACGATGTCCTTGGGCAGGCCCTTGGGGCCGACGATGCCGTAGAAGGCCAGGCGGTTCACGGGCTCCAGGCCCACTTCCTTGAAGGTCGGCACGTTGGGCAGCACGGCCAGGCGCTGGGGCGCGGCGACGACGATGGGCACCAGACGGCCATCCTTGATGAAGGGCAGCGAGGACGGCAGGTTGTCCAGGTTCATGCTCACCTGGTTGGCCACGACGTCGTTGAGGGCCGGACCCGCACCGCGGTAGGGGATGTGCGTCATGAAGGTGCCCGACAGGTCCTTGTACAGCTCCATCAGCAGATGCTGGATGGTGCCGGTGCCCGACGAGGCGTAGGAGTACTTGCCCGGGTTCTTCTTCAGCTCCGCGACGAAGCTCTGGTAGTCCTTGGCGGGGAACTTCGGGTTCACGCTGATCACGTTGGGCGTGGCCGCAATGTTGACGATGGGCGTGAAGTCCGTCAGCGGGTTGTACGGCACCTTGGGGTTGATGGCCGGGTTGGCGGCCATGGTGGACACCGTGGCGATGCCGAGGTTGTAGCCATCGGGGGCGGCGCGCGCCGTCTCCTGCGCGCCGATGATGCCGCCGCCGCCGCCACGGTTGTCCACGACCACGGGCTGGCCCAGGGCCTTGCCCAGCGGGTCGGCGATGGCGCGCGCGATGATGTCGGTCGTGCCGCCGGCGGCAAACGGCACCAGCAGCTTGATGGGTTTGGCGGGATAGCCCTGGGCAAAGGCCGTGCCGGTCGCGGCCAGGAGTGCCAGGGTCAGGCAGTTGCGTCGCAGCATGCGAGATCTCCTCTTGTGGAAGTGAAACAAAAAACGGTGTGGGCGCGATCCTAATGCCTGTGCAACCACCGATGACGCCGCCGCGCCACGGATTTCTCGGTGACAACCCGGTCTTCTGTCCTCCAGGCGACGGTGTGCGGCTGATCCGGCGCCGCGCTATGCTGCGCGCCGTGAACTTCGCACAGCTGCTCTTCCCCGACTTTTCGCTCATCCTGTGCGGCTATCTGATCTGCCGCTACACACCCCTGAATCGCAGCGTCTGGCAGCCGGTGGAGAGCCTGGTGTACTACCTGCTGTTTCCGGTGCTGCTGTTCCAGTCCATCGTCAGGAGCCCGATCGACATCGGCGAGGCCACGGGTCTGGTCATCGCCGGCATGGCCACGGGGCTGTGCGGCATTGCCCTGGCCTACAGCCTGCCGCACCTGCCCTGGCTGGGCCGGCACATCGACCGGCGCGACCATGCCGCGGCCGCGCAGGTGGCGTTTCGCTTCAACTCCTTCATCGTGCTGGCGCTGGCCGAGCGCCTGGCCGGCGCCCAGGGCCTGCTCATGGTGGCCGTGCTCATCGGCGTGTGCGTGCCCATGTTCAACGTGGCCGCGGTCTGGCCCATGGCGCGTGGCAGTGGTCAGGGCCTGCTGCGCGAGCTGCTGCGCAACCCGTTGATCATCGCCACGGCCACGGGCCTGGCGGCGAACCTGCTGGGCCTGCGCATCCCGCCCTGGCTCGAGCCCACGGTGAGCCGCATCGGCGCGGCCTCGCTCGCCCTGGGCCTGATGGCCGCGGGCGCGGGCATGCAGTTCGGCCTGCTCACGCGCAGCAAGCTGCTGTCGATCTCGGTGCTGTCCATACGGCACCTGGCGCAGCCGCTGATTGCCTGGCTGCTGGCGCGGCTGCTGCAGCTCGATGCCACGCAGACCACGGTGCTGATGATCTTCTGCGCCGTCTCCACGGCCTCGAGCTGCTACGTGCTCGCGGCGCGCATGGGCTACAACGGCGCCTACGTGGCGGGACTGGTCACGCTGTCCACGGTGCTCGGCGTGGCCAGTCTCACGCTGGCGCTGGGTGTGTTGCGCTGAAGCTATTGTCTTTGTAGCTTATGACGCTTGATACACAAGCGCTGCAGCCATTTTTCATTCAGAACCCTGGGCCAGCGCCCAGGCCACATGCTCGCGCACCAGGGCGCTGTCGTGGTCGGCACGGGACTGCAGCGCGGCGCGCAGCTGCCCGGCCTGCTCGGCGTCCTGCGCGGCGCGCAGCGCATTGCCCAGGGCCACGGCGATGTTGCGCAGCCAGCGCTCGTGGCCTATGCGGCGTATCGGCCCGCCCTCGGTCTGGCGCAGAAAGGTGGCCTCGTCCCAGGCGAACAGCTCCACCAGCTGCTGGCCCACGAGCGGCGCGCGTGCGTCGAAGTCGGGCAGATGGCTGGGCTGGGCGAACTTGTTCCAGGGGCAGATGAGCTGGCAGTCGTCGCAGCCGTAGATGCGGTTGCCCATGAGCGGGCGCAGCTCCAGCGGGATGGGCCCGCCATGCTCTATGGTCAGGTAGGAGATGCAGCGGCGCGCGTCCACGCGGTGCGGCGCGACGATGGCCCGCGTGGGGCAGATATCCATGCAGGCCTGGCAACTGCCGCAATGCGCGGTGACGGGCTCGGTGGGCGCAAGCGGCATGTCCAGATAGATCTCACCGAGGAAGAACATCGAGCCGGCCTCGCGACTGAGCACCAGCGTGTGCTTGCCGCGCCAGCCCTGGCCGCTGCGGCGCGCGAGCTCCGCCTCGAGCACCGGGGCCGAATCGGTGAACACGCGGTGGCCGAACGGGCCCACGGCCTCGGCAATGCGGTCGCTCAACTTCTGCAGGCGCGCGCGCAGCACCTTGTGGTAGTCGCGCCCTCGCGCATAGACGGAGACGATGGCCTCCTGCGGGCGCGCAAGGCGCTCGAACTCCACCGCCTGCCAGCCGTCCGGCGTGCTGCGCGGCAGATAGTCCATGCGCGCCGTGATCACGCTCACCGTGCCGGGCACGAGCTCGGCCGGGCGCGCGCGCTTGAGACCATGGGCCTGCATGTACTGCATCTCGCCGTGGAAACCTTCTGCGAGCCATTGCATCAATCCAGGCTCGGCGCTGGACAGGTCCACGCCGGCCACGCCGATTTGGGAGAATCCCAGCTCACGCGCCCAGCCCCGGATTTGAGGAAGAAGTTGACTGCTGCCGACCATCACCGCCCGATTGTAGAAACGCCGTCACGGCTGACCCTGCGCTGGCAGGACGAGGACGACACCGCGCACTTTGCCGCGCGCCTGGCCGCGCAGGGCGGCATCGCCAACGCCTTCATCGCCCTGCATGGCGACCTGGGCGCGGGCAAGACCACGCTGGTGCGCCACCTGCTGCGCGCGCTGGGCGTCACCGGCCGCATCAAAAGCCCGACCTATGCCGTGGTCGAGCCGCACCAGGCGCCGGGTCTGAACATCTGGCATTTCGACTTCTACCGCTTCCATGACCCGCGCGAATGGGAGGACGCTGGCTTTCGCGACATCTTCGCGGGCCCGGGCCTCAAGCTCGCCGAATGGCCGGACAACGCAGCCGCGCTGATGCCGCCTGCTGATCTTGCTATTTACATTGAAGCAGAGGATGATCTGGCCCGGCGCGTGACGTTGCAGGCGCACACCGCCCATGGCCAGGCCATGCTGCAAGGACTAGAGACCCCATGAGCGACAGGCTCCCCTCCCCACCACAGCCCGACCGGCGCCGGCTGCTGCAGGCCGGCAGCCTGGTGCTGCTGCTCGGCGCCCAGCAGATCGCGCGCGGCGCGAGCATCGTGGCCGTGCGCGTCTGGCCCGCGCCCGAGTATTCGCGCGTGACCATCGAATCGGACCGCCAGCTCGTCACCAGGCACACCTTTGTGCCCACGCCGCCGCGCCTGGCGGTGGACATCGAGGGCCTGGACCTCGACCCTTCGCTGCGCGAGCTCGTGGGCAAGGTGCAGCCCGACGACCCCAACATCGCCGGCATCCGCGTGGGCCAGAACGCCCCGGGCGTGGTGCGCCTGGTGGTGGATCTGAAACAGGCGGCGCGGCCCCAGGTGTTCACGCTGCAGCCCATCGCTGCCTACCAGCACCGACTGGTGTTTGACCTCTACCCGGCCGAGCCGCCCGACCCGCTCGAGGCCCTGATCGCCGAGCGCCTGCGCGACGCCGCGCCCGCCACGGCGCCGGCGCCACCGAACGCGCCTGAGATCGCCAAGGCACCCGCCCCAGCGGCCGCGACCGACCCGCTGGGCGAGCTGATCGCGCAGCATGGCCTCAAGCTCGACACGACCGTCGTGCCCAAGCCTGGCGCGTCCAGCGCCCCGGCCCCGGCAGCGCCACCGGAGGTGGCCAAGGCGCCCGCGGCCCCGCCGCGCACGCGCGGCACGGCCACTGCGCGCGCCACGGACCGCCTCATCATCATCGCCCTGGACCCCGGCCATGGCGGCGAGGATCCGGGCGCCATAGGCCCCGGCGGCACGCGCGAGAAGGACGTGGTGCTCAAGGTGGCACACCTGCTGCGCGATCGCATCAACGCCACCCAGGTGGGCGGCAACCCCATGCGCGCCTTTCTCACGCGCGACGGCGACTACTTCGTGCCGCTGGGCACGCGCGTGGAGAAGGCACGGCGCGTGCAGGCCGACCTGTTCGTCTCCATCCACGCCGACGCCTTCACCAACCCGGCCGCGCGCGGCGCCAGCGTGTTCGCGCTGAGCCAGGGCGGTGCATCGAGCTCCGCCGCGCGCTGGCTGGCCAACAAGGAGAACGAGGCCGACCTGATCGGCGGCGTGAACGTCGGCGGCCAGGACCGTCATGTGCAGCGCGCGCTGCTGGACATGAGCACGACGGCACAGATCAAGGACAGCCTGCAGCTCGGCAGCGTGCTGCTCGGCGAGATCGGCGGCATGGCCCGGCTGCACAAGCCGCGCGTGGAACAGGCGGGCTTTGCCGTGCTCAAGGCGCCCGACATCCCGAGCGTGCTCGTGGAGACGGCCTTCATCAGCAACCCCGAGGAAGAGGCCAAGCTGCGCAGCGCCGCCTACCAGAATCAGCTCGCCGACGCGCTGATGCGCGGCATCGTGCGCTACTTCGCCAAGAACCCGCCGCTGGCGCGCAGCCGGTCGGTGTAAGCCCATCACAGGAGAACATGCCATGGCCCTGCCCCACGCCTCCCCAGGACAGATCGTTCGCCTGGACCCGCTGGGCGAGCGGTTGACCGAGTCCGTCTCCACGGCATTGTTCAAGGCCGCGCAGCTCGAGGTGGTGCGCCTGGTCCTGCCCCGCGGCCACACCATGCGCGACCACCGCGTGCAGGGCGAGATCACGCTGCACTGCCTGGAGGGCGTGATCGACCTCACCGTCGACGGCCGCACCCAGCCCATGCATGCGGGTGACCTGGTCTACCTGGCGGCAGGCCAGCCCCACGCGCTGCATGCCGTACAGGACAGCTCCCTGCTGCTGACCCTCTGCCTGCTGCCCGGCGTCTAGGCACCCCTGCCGCGTCGGCAAAACCCGCGGCGCACACATCATCGAATCCTGCCTGGGATCTGCACCATGCGGCGCGGCCCTCGTTCGCGCGTGCGCACCCGTAGGTGATAACCCGGGTGTTATAAGACTTATCGCATATCGAATATCGGGTGGCCGGGATGCGCACCCGCATCGCATGCGTGCACCATTGCACTCACGCCGGTGCGGCCCCGCCCGGCGCCCGATTCGCGCATCTGGATGGCCCCATGACGTACACCGCAACATCACCGACCGCAAGCCGCGGCATCCGCTTCTACCATCGCGGCGCCATCGTCACCGTCGAGGGGCAGCCGACCACGCGCTCGGTGCTCGACTGGCTGCGCGAGGACGCGCATTGCCGCGGCACCAAGGAGGGCTGCAACGAGGGCGACTGCGGCGCCTGCACCGTGGTGCTGGGCGAGCTCGACGCCGATGGCCATCTGCAGCTCGCCAACATCAACGCCTGCATACAGTTCCTGCCCACGCTCGACGGCAAGGCCTTGTTCACCGTCGAAGACCTGCAGGGCATGGCCCAGGGCGGCTGCGGCGCGAGCGGCCAGGATGGTGACCTGCACCCCGTGCAACAGGCCCTGGTCGAGTGCCATGGATCGCAATGCGGTTTTTGCACGCCGGGCTTTGCCATGTCGCTGTGGCACAGCTACGAGCGGCACCAGCAGGCCGGCACCCGGCCCACGCGCCAGCAGCTGGCCGATGATCTGTCGGGCAACCTTTGCCGCTGCACGGGCTACCGTCCCATACTCGACGCGGGCGAGCGCATGTTCGACCTGCCGGCGGCGCGCTTCGATCGTCAGGCCGTGGAGGCCGCCTTGCGCACCCTGGCCCAGGCACCGGCCCTGGACTACAGCGCGCCCAACCCCGCCGCGCCGGGCGGTCGCGTGGACCACTTTCACGCCCCGCGCAGCCTCGACGATCTGGCCGCGCTGCGTCTGGCCAAGCCGCAAGCGCGGCTGCTTGCCGGTTGCACCGACATCGGCCTGTGGGTCAACAAGCAGTTTCGCGACGTGGGCGATCTGATCTACATCGGCAACGTGGCCGAGCTCGGCATCGTGGAGGAGCGCGATGGCGCACTCTGGATAGGCGCGGGCGCCACGCTGGAGCAGGCCTGGGCGGCGCTGGCCGAGCGCGCACCGACGCTGACCGACGCATGGCTGCGCTTTGCCTCGGCCCCGATACGCCACAGCGGCACCATGGGCGGCAATGTGGCCAACGGCTCGCCGATTGGCGATAGTGCTCCCATACTGATAGCTTTGGACGCTTGTCTGGAGCTGCGCAAGGGCCCAAACATTCGCAAGCTGCCTCTTGCCGACTTCTACCTGGACTACATGAAAAACGACCTGCAGCCGGGCGAGTTCGTGCAGGCCATCGTCGTGCCGCTGGCGGCCTTTGCGCGCCAGGTGCGCGGCTACAAGGTCAGCAAGCGCTTTGACTGCGACATCTCCGCGCTGTGCGCGGGCATGGCCATAGCGCTCGACGGCGACCGGGTCACGAGCGTGCGTCTGGCCTATGGTGGCATGGCGGCCACGGTGCGCCGCGCATCCCATGCCGAGGCCGCGCTGCTCGGCCAGCCCTGGAGCCAGGACAGCGTGCGCGCCGCGCAGCAGGCGCTGGCCGAGGACTTTGCACCCATGACGGACATGCGCGCGAGCAGCCAATACCGCCTGAAGGTAGCGCAGAACCTGATCGAGCGCCTGTGGCTCGAGACGCGCAGCACGGCGCCGCTGACAGCCAGCCAGACCAGCGTGTTCAGCGTCATGCCGCATGCCGCGGTGGGCGCGTAAGGAGGCAGCACCATGAACAAGCCCGTACCCGGCCACCTGCTGAACCGCCCCGCCGCCTTCGCCCCTTACCAGGACAACCAGCGCCTGCGTCTGGACAGCGCCGCCGAGGCCAGCGCGCACCAGGCCGGGGCGCGCGTGGGCATCAGCCAGGCGCATGAATCAGCCCCGCTGCACGTCACCGGCGGCGCCACCTACACCGACGACATCCCCGAACTGGCCGGCACGCTGCACTGCGCGCTGGGCCTGGCGCCGGTGGCGGCTGGCCGCTTGCTCGGCGTGGACCTGGACGCCGTGCGCGCCATGCCCGGCGTGGTGCGCGTGTTCACCGCCGCCGACATCCCCGGCAGCAACGACTGGGGCTCCATCGTGCACGACGACCCCATCCTCTGTGACGGCGAGATCCGCTACCTGGGCCAGCCCGTGTTTGCCGTGGTGGCCGAGACGCGCGAGCAGGCGCGCCGCGCCGCGGCGCTGGCGAAAAAGGTGATCCAGACCGAGGCCGCCACGCCCGTGCTCACGCCCCAGCAGGCCCATGCGCGCGGCCAGTACGTGGTGCCGCCCATGCATCTGGTGCGAAGCAGCAGCGGCCTCGATGAGGCAGGCATCGTCGCGCGCATCGCACAGGCGCCGCACCGCCTGCAGGGCGAGCTGAGCGTGGGCGGGCAGGAGCAGTTCTATCTCGAGGGCCAGATCAGCTACGCCATCCCGAAGGAAGGCGGCGCCATGCATGTGCACTGCTCGACCCAGCACCCGAGCGAGATGCAGCACCTGGTGGCCCACGCGCTCGGCGTGCATGCGCACGCCGTGCTGGTGGAATGCCGGCGCATGGGCGGCGGCTTTGGCGGCAAGGAGTCGCAGTCCGCGCTGTTTGCCTGCATGGCCAGCGTGGCCGCGCAGCAGCTGCGCCGTCCGGTCAAGCTGCGCCTGGACCGCGACGACGATTTTCTGATTACCGGCCGGCGCCACTGCTTTTGGTACGAGTACGACGTGGGCTACGACGACGCGGGCCGCATCCTGGGCGCTGCGGTCACCATGGTCTCGCGCGCCGGGCATTCGGCGGATCTGTCGGCCCCGGTGATGACGCGCGCGCTGTGCCACTTCGACAACGCCTACTGGCTGCCCGAGGTCGCCATGCACGGCTTCTGCGGCAAGACCAACACGCAAAGCAACACCGCGTTTCGCGGCTTTGGCGGCCCGCAGGGCGCCATCGCCATCGAATACATCATGGACAGCATCGCGCGCAGCCTAGGCAAGGATGCGCTGGCCGTGCGCCGCGCCAACTTCTACGGCCAGAGCGAGCGCAACGTCACGCCCTACCAACAGACCGTGCGCGACAACGTGATTCATGAGCTGGTCGACCAGCTCGAGGAGCGCAGCAGCTACCAGGCGCGCCGCGCCGCCGTGGCCGAGTTCAACGCCACGAGTCCGGTGCTTAAGCGGGGCCTCGCGCTCACGCCGGTCAAGTTCGGCATCAGCTTCAACGTCAAGCACTTCAACCAGGCCGGAGCGCTGGTGCATGTGTACACCGACGGCTCCATCCTCGTGAACCACGGCGGCACCGAGATGGGCCAGGGCCTGAACACCAAGGTGGCGCAGGTGGTGGCGCACGAGCTCGGCGTGGCCTTTGAGCGCGTGCGCGTCACCGCCACCGACACCAGCAAGGTGGCCAACACCTCGGCCACGGCCGCGTCCACGGGCACCGACCTCAACGGCAAGGCCGCGCAGGACGCGGCGCGTCAGATTCGCGAGCGCCTGGCCGCCTGCGCCGCCGCGCGCCACGGAGGAAGCGCGGCCGACGTGCGCTTTGCCAACGACATGGTGGCCGTAGGCGGCAAGCAGATCGCCTTCGAGACCCTGGTGGGCGAGGCCTATCTGGACCGCGTGCAGCTGTGGTCCGACGGGTTCTACGCCACGCCCGGCCTGCACTGGGACAAGGAGCGCATGCAGGGCAACCCTTTCTACTACTTTGCCTACGGCGCGGCCGTGAGCGAGGTCGTCATCGACACGCTCACCGGCGAGTGGAAGCTGCTGCGCGCCGACGTGCTGCACGACGTGGGGCGCTCGCTCAACCCGGCCATCGACATCGGCCAGGTCGAAGGCGCCTTCATCCAGGGCATGGGCTGGCTGACCATGGAGGAGCTGGTCTGGCACCCGCAAACCGGCATGCTCATGACGCACGCGCCCAGTACCTACAAGATTCCCACGGCCAACGACTGCCCGCCCGAATTCCACGTGCAACTGTTCGAGGGCGCCAACGCAGAGGACTCCATCCACCGCAGCAAGGCCGTGGGTGAGCCGCCGCTCTTGCTGCCGTTCTCGGTGTTTTTCGCCATCCGCGACGCCATTGCCGCCGCAGGCAGGCCGGGCGCCACGCCGCCGCTCCAGGCCCCGGCCACCAGCGAGGCCATTCTGCGCGCGCTGGCCGCCGTGCAGGCCGGCTGAACTCCCGCCCATGCCCATGGATCCGCACCACGCCCCGCCGGTTGCCGCGTCCGCGAGTGGCGCGCAGGACCGCGCGCTGTTCGACCGCATAGACCTGCACCTGATCCGCGTGCTGCACACCGTGCTCACCGAGCGCAGCGTCTCGCGCGCGGCGCTGCGCTTAGGCATGCACCAGCCGGCGGTGTCCACGGCGCTCAAGCGCCTGCGCGAGCTCGCGGGCGACCCGCTCCTGGTGCGCAACGGCGCGCACATGGTGCCCACCGAGGCCGGCCAGCGCATGCTCGAGCCCGCTGCCAACGTGCTGCGCGCGGCCGAGACGCTGTTCACCGAGGCGCGCAGCTTCGACGCGCGCACCAGCCGCCTGACCTTTCGCATCGCGGCCAGCGACTACCTCGATCCGCTGTTTCTGCCGCGCCTGGTGGCCGACATCCAGCGCCAGGCGCCGCTGGCCAAGGTCGAGATCCATGCCCTCACGCGCGAGGGCGACTACCGCGCGCAGCTGGCCCTGGGCGAGATCGACCTGGTCATAGGCAACTGGCTGCAGCCGCCCGAAGACCTGCACATGGCGCGATTGTTCAGCGACGAGGTGGTCTCGCTCGTGAGCCGCGATCACCCCGCCGTGCGCCGCGGCTGGGACCAGGCCGCCTGGCTGGCCGCCGAGCACATCGCCCCCATGCCCACGCACCCGGGCGCGCGCGGCATCATCGACCAACTGCTCGACGGCATGGGCCTGCAGCGTCACATCGCCGCGCGCAGCGCCTACTTCGGCCTGATACCGGAGATGGTCGCGGGCACGCGGCTGGTGCTGACCACGGGCCGGCGCTACTGCGAGCGCGTGGCCGCCCGCCTGCCCCTCGTGCTATTGCCCTGCCCCATCGCCATGCCGCCGCTGCTGTACTACCAGCTGTGGCATGCGCGCAGCCAGCATTCGAGCAGCGCGCGCTGGCTGCGCGAGCGCACGCGCGATGCCATCGCGGCGCTGCAGCCGCAGGACAGCCACTTCCCCCCCACGCACCTCGCGCCACCACAACAAGCAAGGAGTGAAGCACCATGAGCGCCAAAGACCTGTCGGGCGTGCAAACCCCGTCCACCCCGACCCCGCCGGCCACGGGCCTGGCCGAGCGTTTGTTCAAGCTGCGCGAGCACGGCACCAGCGTGCGCACGGAGCTGATCGCGGGCCTGACGACCTTTCTGACCATGGCCTACATCATCTTCGTCAACCCCTCAATCCTGGGTGATGCCGGCATGCCCAAGGACGCGGTGTTCGTCGCCACCTGCCTGATCGCGGCGCTGGGCTCGGTCATCATGGGGCTGTACGCCAACTACCCCATCGCCATGGCGCCGGGCATGGGGCTGAACGCCTACTTCGCCTACGCCGTGGTGCTGCACATGGGCTTCACCTGGCAGGCGGCGCTGGGGGCGGTGTTCATCTCGGGCTGCCTGTTCCTCATCGTCACGCTGTTCGGCCTGCGCAAGCTCATCATCGACGGCATTCCGCAGTCGCTGCGCAATGCCATCACCGTGGGCATAGGCCTGTTCCTCGCGCTCATCGCGCTCAAGAGCGCGGGCATCGTCGTGGCCGACAAGGCCACGCTGGTCACGCTGGGCGACCTGCACTCGGCCCCCGTGATCCTCGCCGTGCTCGGCTTCATCGCCATCGTGGCGCTGGACAGGGCGCGCGTGCCCGGCGCCATCCTGATCGGCATCGTGGGCGTGACCATTGCCTCGTTCTTCTTTGGCGGCAACGAGTTCCGCGGGCTGTTCTCGGCCCCGCCGTCGATCGCGCCCACCTTTTTGCAGCTGGACATCCACACCGCGCTCACCAAGGGCCTGCTCAACGTGGTGCTGGTGTTCTTCCTGGTCGAGCTGTTCGACGCCACGGGCACGCTCATGGGCGTGGCCAAGCGCGCCGGCCTGCTGGTGCCGGGCAAGATGGAGCGCCTGAACAAGTCGCTGCTGGCCGACAGCAGTGCCATCTTCGCGGGTGCGCTGCTGGGCACGTCGAGCACCACGGCCTATGTCGAGAGCGCCGCGGGCGTGCAGGCGGGCGGGCGCACCGGGCTCACGGCGCTGACCGTCGCCGTGCTGTTCCTGGCCTGTTTGTTCATCGCCCCTCTGGCCGGCGTGGTGCCGGCCTATGCCACGGCGCCCGCGCTGTTCTTCGTCGCCTGCCTGATGCTGCGCGAGCTCACCGAGCTTGACTGGAACGATTCCACCGAGGTCGTCCCCGCGGCCGTCACCGCGCTCATGATGCCCTTCACCTACTCCATCGCCAACGGCCTGGCGTTCGGCTTCATCACCTATGCCGCGATCAAGCTGTTCACCGGCCGCGTGCGCGAGGTCCACCCCATGGTCTGGATCATCGCCGGCGTGTTCCTGTTCAAGTTCTTCTACATTGGGGGGCACTGAGCCATGTCCACGTCGATGCAAGCCTGGCGCGCACAGCTGCTGCGCTTCGATGGCGCGGGCCGGCCGCTGTACGACAGCGACGGCCTGCTGATCACGGCCCAGGGCGCGGACGGTGTGCGCCGCGTCGTCGATGCGGGCGCACATGACGCCGTGGCCGCGCGCCATCCGGGGCTGGCGGTCGAGCATCTGCCCGGCCGGCTGATTGCGCCCGGCTTCGTCGACATGCATGTGCACTACCCGCAGCTCGATGTCATCGGCTCGCCCGCCGACGGCCTGCTGCCCTGGCTGGAGAACTACACCTTTCCCGCCGAATCGCGCTTTGCCGACCCGGCCCATGCGGCCGAGGTGGCGCGCTTTTTCTTTGACGAGCTCGCACGCCACGGCGTGACCACGGCGCTGACCTTTGCCACCTCGCACCCGGCATCGGCCGAGGCCTTCTTTGCCGAGGCCCGGCGGCGCGGCCTGCGCATGATCGGCGGCAAGGTGCTGCAGGACCGCCACAGCCCCGACGGCGTGCGCGACGCCACCGAGCAGAGCCTGATCGACACCGAGGCGCTGATTGCACGCTGGCATGGCCAGGGCCGCCTGGGCTATGCGATCACGCCGCGCTTTGCGCCCTCCTGCTCGGACGCCCAGATGCTGGGCGCGGCCGAGCTCGCGCGGCGCCACCCCACGACCTGGATACAGTCACATGTGGCCGAAAACCGGGACGAGGTACGCTGGGTGCGCGAGCTCTACCCCGAGGCACGCTCCTACCTCGACGTCTACCGGCGCTTCGGCCTGCTGCGCCCGCGCGCCGTGTACGCGCATTGCATCTACCTGGACGAGGCCGACCGCCGGCTGATGCACGAGACCGGCACGGCCGCCGCCGTGAGCCCGACAAGCAACCTGTTCCTCGGTAGCGGCTTCTTCGACTATGCGGCGGCGCAGCGCCACGACATGCTGCACGGCCTGGCCAGCGACGTGGGCGGCGGCACGAGCTTCTCGCCGTTTCACACCATGCTCGCCGCCTACTACGTGGGCCGCGAGGGGCAGAGCAAGACCGGACTGAGCCTCGCGCCCTCCAACCTCTGGTGGCAGCACACGGGCGGCGCGGCGCGCGCGCTCGGCCTCGCCGGCACGATGGGCACGCTGCAGGACGGCACCGAGGCCGACTTCGTGATCCTCAATCCCCAGGCCACACCGCTGCTGGCGCGCAAGACGGCGCAGGCCGGCAACCTGGAGGAACTGCTGTTTGCCCTCATCGTGCTCGGTGACGACCGGCTCGTGGAGCGCACCGTCACGGCATGAGCTTCAGGCCGCCTGCTGTCGCCCCCCTGCATCACTTCTCACGCATCCCCCGCACCGTCGTCCCCAGCCCGTCCCCTCCCCCGTCATCCCCGCGAAGGCGGGGATCCATGCACGCCCCCAACAACCGTGGATTCCCGCGTTCGCGGGAATGACGGGGGGTACAGATATTGGGGTATTGGGCAGCAACGCCTTCAGGCCGCCTGCTGCCGCCCCGCGCGCCAGGCGCCGAAGATGGCGATCAGCCCCGGCACCAGGATCAGGCCCCAGATGATCTTCTCCAGGTGCTGGCGCACCCAGGGCAGGTTGCCGAAGAAGTAACCGGCCGTGGCGATGCCCAGCACCCAGATCACGGCGCCCGCGACGTTGTAGGCCGTGAACTTGGCGCGGCTCATGGCAGCCACGCCGCCCACGAAGGGCGCGAAGGTGCGGATGAAGGGCATGAAGCGCGCGAGCACGATGGTGATGCCGCCGTAGCGCTCGTAGAACGCATGCGCCTGGTCGAAGGCCTTCTTGTTGAACCAGCGCGAGTTCTCCCACTGGAACACCTTGGGGCCGAAGTAGCGCCCTATCTGGTAGTTGCACTGGTCGCCCAGGATGGCGGCTGCGAGCAGCAGCGCACAGGCGAGCGGAAAGTTCAGGAGCCCCGCACCGCTGAGCGCACCGACGATGAACAGCAGCGAATCACCTGGCAGAAACGGCATGACGACCACACCGGTCTCGACGAAGACGATGAGAAACAGGAGCGCATAGACCCAGGCCCCATAGCTGGCCACGAAGGCCTCCAGGTGCTTGTCCACATGCAGGATGAAATCGATCAGAAACGCAATGATGTCCACGGGCCGGGTCTCTTGGTTGTCGGGTTGCGGCGCGTACTGTACCCGCGACGCCATGGCGGCCGCCGACAGTCGACCATCGTCACCGGTGGCCGCTGGCAATTTCACACACTTGTTCGCATTTGGCTACCGAACGGCCGTACACACTTCACGCCCTGCCTGCACAGTGCAGGCATGCGCACCACTGTACCGGGCGCGCCTCCCCATACCCACTACTAAGGAATGTGTTTCATGATTCTGCATCGCACCTTCTCCGTCCGCGCCCTGGGCATTGCCGCCGCACTGCTGGGCGCCCTGGCACTGGGCGGCTGCGCCCATCGCCCGAGCAATGCCCAGATCGGCACGGGCGTGGGCGCCGTGGCCGGTGGCCTGGTGGGCAATGCCGTGTTCGGCTCGACGCTGGGCACCGTGGGCGGCGCGGCCGCCGGCGCCCTGATCGGCAACGAGGTCGGCAAGAGCAACGACCGCGGCCCGCGCCGCCATCACCGTCACTGAGACCCATGAGGCCATGGAGTCCACGGGGCCGGCACCTACAATCGCCGCGTGACCGCTCCCCCCCCCGACTCCCCCGCCTCCTCGGCCTCCCCCACCGCCGCGCCACGCCGCCCGATACGCGACCTGCCCGATGAGCTGATCAGCCAGATCGCCGCGGGCGAGGTGGTGGAGCGCCCGGCATCGGCCGTGCGCGAGCTGGTGGACAACGCGCTGGACGCAGGCGCCAGCCAGATCACCGTGCGCCTGCTGGCCGGCGGTGTGCGCCTGATTGCCGTCGAGGACGACGGCCAGGGCATCCCGCAGACCGAGCTGCCCGTGGCGCTGCGCCGCCACGCCACGAGCAAGATCAGCAACCTGCACGACCTCGAATCGGTCGCCACCATGGGCTTTCGCGGCGAGGCGCTGGCCGCCATCGCCTCGGTGTCCGAGATGGCGCTGCTCTCGCGCACCGCGGAGCAGGCCAGCGCCTTCATGCTCGACGCGCGCAGCGGCGAGCTGCGCCCCGCGGCGCGCAGCCGAGGCACGACCGTGGAGGTCAAGGAGCTGTTCTTCTCCACCCCCGCGCGGCGCAAGTTCCTGAAGAGCGACGCCACCGAGCTCGCCCACTGCGTGGAGGCCGTGCGCCGCCACGCGCTCGCGCGGCCCGACGTGGGCTTTGCCATCTGGCATGAGGGCAAGCTGGTCGAGCAGTGGCGCGCCACGCTGGCCCCGGATGCCGACGAGGCCGCGCAGCAGCAGGCACTCGAGCGGCGCCTGGCCGACGTGCTGGGCGAGGACTTCATCGCCAACTCGCTGCCCGTCCAGCTGCGCCTGGGCGCCGTCACCGTCACGGGCCGCGCGGGCCTGCCGGACGCCGCGCGCTCGCGCGCCGACCAGCAGTTCTGCTACGTCAACGGCCGCTTCGTGCGCGACAAGGTGCTGACGCACGCCGCGCGCAGCGCCTACGAGGACGTGCTGCACGGCCAGAAGCAGCCCGTGTACGCGCTCTACGTGCAGATCGACCCGCAGCGCGTGGACGTGAACGTGCACCCGACCAAGATCGAGGTGCGCTTTCGCGACAGCCGCGAGGTGCACCAGGCCGTGCGCCACGCCGTGGAGAACGCCCTGGCCGCGCCGCGCGCGCAGGCGCTTGCATCTGTTTCTGTAGCGCCTGCCGCTTCACTGGCGGGTGATTCAGAAAAAAAATTGCATCAAACGCCCATATGGCAAGCGCAAACAGCTATCAAATTTGATGAGCGTGCGGGCCACAAGGTATCCGACCTGCAGGCGCTGTGGGGCGCGCCGACGACTCCCGCGCAGCCCCCGGCACCCGCCACGGACGTCATGCCGCGCGCGGCAATGCCTGTCGTCGCCGCCGCCACCGCCAGCGGCAATGCCCCCGCCGCGCCACCAGCAGACACCAACTGGCCGCTGGGCCGTGCCGTGGCGCAGATCCACGGCGTGTACATCCTGGCCGAGAGCGCCCAGGGCATGGTCATCGTGGACATGCACGCGGCGCACGAGCGCATCGTCTACGAGCGCCTCAAGGCCCAGGTGGACCAGGGCGCGCGCATCGCCAGCCAGCCCCTGTTGATCCCCGCCACCTTCGCCGCCACGCCCGAGGAGGTGGCGACGGCCGAGGCCCATGCCGACACGCTGGCCCTGCTGGGGCTGGAGGTCGTGCCGTTCTCGCCTCGCACCCTGGCCGTGCGCGCCGTGCCCACCCCGCTCGCCCAGGGTGACCCGGTGGAGCTTGCGCGCAGCGTGCTGGCCGAGCTGGGCCAGCATGACGCCAGCACCGTGGTGCAGCGCGCGCGCAATGAGATCCTGGCCACCATGGCCTGCCATGGCGCGGTGCGCGCCAACCGCCGCCTGACCATCGACGAGATGAACGCCCTGCTGCGCCAGATGGAGGTCACCGAGCGCTCCGACCAGTGCAACCACGGCCGCCCCACCTGGCGCCAGCTCACGATGAAGGAGCTGGACGCGCTGTTCCTGCGCGGACGCTGAGGCTCAGTCGTCGCGCGCGGCCTTGGCGTGATCGGGGAAGTCGGCGAACACGCCGTCCACCCCCAGCTCGTAGAACAGCCGGTACTCGGCCTTGGGGTCGCCACGGAAGCTGGAGGCCAGGCGCCGCGCCTCGCTGCGGAAGGTGTAGGGGTGCACCATGAGCCCCACGGCATGGGCGTTCTTGACCACGTCGGTGGCGGCCATCATCACGCGGTCGCGCTCGTCGATCCTGCCGTCGCCGTTGAGGTCGTCGGGCTTGCCGTCGTTGTTGGCATCCACCTGCTTGGACGGGATCAGGTACGGCTTCCACGGGCCTATGCCGTCGGCGTAGGTCTTGACCTCTTTCAAACCCTCGGGCGTGAGCAGGCTGGCAAAGGTGCGCGCGTCACCGGCCACGGCAAAGTCGTAGGGTTTGTCGTAGGGTGCTGTCAGGTCCATGCTGCCGTCGGGGTTCACGTCGTAGGCGTCCACCAGCTGCACCAGACGCACCTGGGTCTTGCTGCGCAGGTACTTGAGGTTGGACACCTCAAACGACTGCACGATCACCGGAGACGTCTTGCTGGTGTAGCCGTAGGCCTTGAGGATGGCAAGCAGCCGGTCTTCCAGCGGCAGGCCCAGGTTGGCATGGTAGGTGGGGTGCTTGGTCTCGGGGTAGACGCCGATCGTGCGGCCCAGGCGCTTGCCCTCCTGCTGGGCCAGGTCGATCACCTCCTCGAGGGTGGGCACCTGGTACTTGCCGTTGTGGCTTTGGTCACGCTCGGCCATGGGCTGGACGGCGCGCAGGGTCTTGAGCTCGGCCAGCGTGAAGTCGGAGGCAAACCAGCCCTCCTCCTCCACGCCATCGACCACCTTTTTCGTTTTGCGGCTGGCAAATTCGGGTCGCTGGGCCACGTCGGTGGTGCTGGTGATGTTGGGCTCGTGGCGCGCCACCAGCACGCCGTCCTTGGTGGCCACCAGATCGGGCTCGATGAAGTCGGCGCCGAGTTCGATGGCCTTCTTGTAGCCCTCCAGCGTGTGGTCGGGCAGATAGCCGCTTGCGCCGCGGTGCCCGATCACCAGCGGCTTGCTGCCGTCGAGCGTGGGGTAGGACTCTCCATCGCTGCCGCCGCACGCGGCCAGCGCCGCCACGGCCAGCAGCGAGACCGCCATCGCCTTGATACCCGTCGCCTGCATGGTTTGCTTCTCCAGTCTGATTGAAACGCTCAATGTGACATGGCCATGTGACAGCCACAAGACGGTCATTCGCCCCATTTGAGGGCAACAAAACGCACGGCGACAGTGCATGCAAGGAAAACCTGTGCCCGCTTGTGAGGCGCAATGCCCAATTTGGTGCATAGCGGCATGCTTTTTTGGCATAATCGCGTGCCGCACCGCAGCATGCGTCCCGCCTTCCTCGTTTTCCCTGTTGAAAGATCGTTTATGAAGTACCAATCCGTGGGCCAATTCCTGGAACAGCTCGCCCAGCGCAACCCCGGTCAGCCTGAATTCCTGCAGGCCGTGACCGAGGTCATGGAAAGCCTGTGGCCGTTCATCGAGAAGCACCCACGCTACGCCGAACAGGGCCTGCTCGAACGTCTGGTCGAGCCCGAGCGCGTGATCATGTTCCGCGTGTCCTGGTTCGACGACCATGGCAACGTGCATGTCAACCGCGGCTACCGCATCCAGCACAACATGGCCGTCGGGCCGTTCAAGGGCGGCATTCGCTTCCACCCCTCGGTGAATCTGTCGGTGCTCAAGTTCCTGGCTTTCGAGCAGACCTTCAAGAACGCGCTGACCACCCTGCCCATGGGCGGCGGCAAGGGCGGCTCGGACTTCGACCCCAAGGGCAAGAGCCCGACCGAGGTCATGCGCTTCTGCCAGGCCTTCGTGACCGAGCTGTTCCGCCATGTCGGCCCCGACACCGACGTGCCCGCGGGCGACATTGGCGTGGGCGGGCGTGAGGTCGGCTTCATGGCCGGCATGTACAAGAAGCTCGCGAACAACTCCGCCAGCGTGTTCACGGGCAAGGGCCTGTCGTTCGGCGGCTCGCTGATCCGCCCCGAGGCCACGGGCTACGGCTGCGTGTACTTCGCCCAGGAAATGCTGGCCACGCGCGGCCAGGGCCTGGAGGGCAAGACCGTTTCCGTCTCCGGCTCGGGCAACGTGGCCCAGTATTCGGTGGAAAAGGCCATGCAGCTCGGCGCCAAGGTGGTCACGGTGTCCGACTCCTCTGGCACGGTGTACGACCCGGCGGGCTTCACGCCGGAAAAGCTCGCCATCCTGATGGACGTGAAGAACCACCTCTACGGCCGCGTGAACGACTACGCCGCCAAGGTGGGCGCCGAGTTCCTGCCCGGCAAGACGCCCTGGCATATCCCCGTCGACGTGGCACTGCCGAGCGCCACGCAGAACGAGCTCAACGAGCAGGACGCGCGCACACTGATCGCCAACGGCGTGCAGTGCGTGGCCGAGGGCGCCAACATGCCTTCGACCAACGAGGCGGCCAAGGCCTTCGAGACGGCGGGCGTTCTGTATGCGCCCGGCAAGGCAAGCAACGCCGGCGGCGTCGCCACCTCGGGCCTGGAGATGAGCCAGAACGCCCTGCGCCTGTCCTGGCCGCGCGAGGAGGTTGACGCACGCCTGCTGCAGATCATGAAGAGCATCCATGGCGCCTGCCTGCAGCATGGCAAGCGTGCCGACGGCAGCGTGAGCTACATCGACGGCGCCAACATCGCCGGCTTCGTCAAGGTGGCCGACGCCATGCTGGCCCAGGGCGTGGTCTGATCCTGCCCCTTGCACTGCGCGCACCCGCGCGCGGTGCGCCCTGCCCTACAGGGCCAGCGTCCGGCGCCAGGGCAGGTCACCGAATGCCTCGTAGTGGGCCACGATGAGCAGGCGCCGCGGCTCGCCCGGCAGCTCGGCCTCGGCGCGAAGGGCTGCCGTCAGATAGGCGATGGAGCTTCTGTCGAGCGCAGCGACGGGCTCGTCGATCAGCGTCAGCGGCGCGCCACTGGCCAGGGCCGCGGCCAGCAGCACCTTGCGCTGACTGCCCGTGGACAGCTGCGACATGGCCTTGTGCAGATGGGGCTCGAGCCCAAAGCCGGCAACATGGCTGTCCCATTCCCGCTCCGACCACGCTGCATGGGCGCGCCGGCAATCCTCCATCCACACCAACGGCGTCATGCCTTCCGGCCAGGGCGCACGCGGATCACGCCAGAACACCTGGGCGCGATGGTCCTGAGGACGCTCTTCGGCACCGACACCGTGGAAAAGCACCTGCCCCGACTCGGGGCGGACATCGCCTGCGATCAGGCGCAGCAGACTCGTCTTTCCCGCGCCATCGCCACCCAGGATCAGTGACAGGCCGGTGGGAAAATCGGCCGTCAGCCCCGCGAACAGGGGCGCGCCGCCATGACCGAACCGCAGTTGCCTCAGCTCCAGCGCGGCAGCCAAGTCGGCATGGCCCGGCGATCGTTGATTCACAGACATTGGCTCTCCCTCATGCGCCTGCACTTTCTGGATTTTGACTATAGCGAGGACATGGAAGCCACCTCGACCTGGGACGCGGTGGCCAGCGTGCCCGCCTCGCGCCTGCCACAGTTGCTGGGCGAGGTCAGCGCCCTGCTCGCGTGGGCGCACGCGCAGTTCGGCCCCTTGCGCGGCCCCGTGGAATCCGGCGGTCTGTGGGACTATGACCTGCAATGCGAACGCGAGGGACAGCCGCTCGCCGCCATGCATTACGACCCGGAATCGGGGCAATTGCTGCCTGCGCCCCAGCCTGAACCCGACGAACGGGTGAGCGTGACCTTGTCGCTGGCCGGCGGCCCGGCGTTTGCCCAGGCGTTCAACGCCGAGTTCACCCCCGAGTCATGATGCGCAGCCAGCGCTATTGCAGGGGCTCCTTGGCCACCTCCGGCAGCAGCAGGGGCAGCACGGCAATGCCCTCTTCGAGCAATTCCACCGTCTGCTCGGGCGTGGCCTGGCCGCGGATGGCGCGCTCCTCGATCTCGCCGTAATGCATGCGCCGCGCCTCCGAGGCGAAGCGCTGTCCCACGTCTTCGGTGCGCGCCATGACCTGTCGGGCCATGTGCAGCCAGGCGGCCTGCAGCGCCTGAGGCGACGCATCGGCGGGGAGTTCAGGAGCGGACACCTGCCGCCTTTCCTCGGCCGCAGTGGAGGCTGCATGCAGGTTCAGGCGCGGTGCGCTCAGGCCCTTGCGGATCTCGCCGCTGCCGCACATCGGGCATTGCACCAGCCCCCTGGCGAGTTGGGACTGATAGTCTTCCTCACTGCCGAACCAGCCCTCGAAGGCATGGTCGCTCGCGCACAACAGATCCAAGACTTTCATGATCGTCCCCGTCAGTCGCCGCCCGGACGCCACCGTCCGCGATGCAGCAGGTAGCGATAGACGAATCCCGGAAACGCCAGTGTAATGAACAGGGCCGCGGTGACGGCGTAAAACTCCCAGCCCTGCGGGGCGATCTGTCCCGCGCGCTTCTCGATGAAGAGGGCCAGCGCACCGACCACAAAGTACAGCAGCAGCATCTCGAGCGCTCGCACATAGAACGGTTTGCCGTTCCTCGCGCGGGCGCCCACGATCAACCAGCGATCATTGAGAAAAGGAAGATTGGCCGCCACGAAGGCGGCCAGGATCACGAGCCAGATGGCCGCGTTCTGGGTCATGGACAGGACTGAGGATCAGGTCAGGTCGCCAGCGCGCGAACGATGGCGTCGGCGCAGAGGGCCATGAGGCCGCCGGGCACCACGCCGAGGATCAGGATCAGCGCGCCGTTCACGGACAGCACCACGCGTGCGTCGAAGGGTGCGGACACGGCACCAGCCGTCAGCGGCGCATCGAAATACATCACCTTGACCACGCGCAGATAATAGAAGGCGCCGATCAGCGACATGACGACGGCAAACACCGCAAGCGCGATATGGAGGGCATGGCCCGAGGCCACCAGGGCCTGCAGCACGGACAGCTTGGCGTAGAAGCCCACGAGCGGAGGAATGCCCGCCAGCGAGAACATGCACACGGCCATCACGCCGGCATAAAGCGGGCTGCGCTGGTTCAGGCCCGCCAGGTCGGCGATTTCGTCGCTCTCGAAGCCCTCGCGGGCCAGCATGGCAATCAGCCCGAATGCCGGGAGCACAGTCAGCACATAGGTGACGATGTAGAACATCGCCGAGCTGTAAGCCGCCTCGGCGGCGTTCGCATCAACCATGCCGTTGACCACCCCGGAGAGCAGCCCCAGGAACAGAAAGCCCATGTGCGAGATGGTCGAGTAGGCCAGCATGCGCTTGAGGTTGGTCTGCATCACACCCGCCACATTGCCCACGAGCAAGGATGCGAACGCCAGCACCGCAAGCATCTGCTGCCAGTCGATCGCCAGCGGCAGCAGGCCATCGACGAGCAGGCGCATCGCCATGCCGAACGCGGCGAACTTCGGCGCGCTGCCGATGATCAGGGTGACCACGGTCGGCGCGCCGTGGTAGACGTCAGGAATCCACATGTGGAAGGGCACAGCGCCGAACTTGAACGCAAGGCCTGCCACGATGAAGACCACGCCGAACACCAGGATCTGATGGCGGATCTGGCCTGCGTTGATCGCCTTGAACACCTGACCGATGTCGAGGGACCCGGTCGCGCCGTAGACCATCGACAGGCCATAGAGCAGAAAGCCGCTGGCCATGGCGCCGAGCACGAAATACTTCATCGCGGCCTCGGTGGCCGTCGTGTGGTCCCGGCGCAATGCCACGAGCGCATAGCTCGAAAGCGTCAGCAGCTCCAGCCCCAGGTAGATGACCAGGAAGTTGTTGGCCGAGATCAGCACGCAGATACCCAGCAGGCCGAGCATGGTCAGGGTGAACAGCTCACCGCCGCGCAGCATGTCGCGGTCACCGGCATAGGGACGCCCGTAGACCAGCGTGGCCATCAGGGACAGGGTGGCAAAGCACTTGAGCCAGTTGCCCATGGCATCGCTGACCACCATGTTGTTCCAGCCGTAGAAGGTGTTGCCGCTGCTGGCGTACATGCCCTGAAGGGCTGCGACCACGGCCAGGGTGAGCATGGTCAGAACATAGGTGCCGGTACGGCGGGCGCTGCTCACCCCCAGATCGACGAGCGCGATCACGCAGGCCATGACCAGAAGCACGATCTCGGGGTAAATCGCCAACCAGCTGATGTTGTCAATCATCTTGTTTCTCTCGCTTCGCTAGTCGGTCAGTTCAGCTTGGATTGCGCCACATGCCTGAGCAGTTCGGCGACGGACACATCCATCACGTCGGTGAAAGGCTTGGGATAAATGCCCATGTAGAGCACGGCAATCGCCAGCACGCCCAGCACCAGGAACTCGCGTGCGTTGATGTCGCTCATGCCGCGCACGTTGTCGTTGGTCACGGGCCCGAGGTAGACGCACTTGTACATCCACAACGAATAGCTGGCGCCGAGGATCAGTGCCGTGGCGGCGCCCAGTCCGGTCCAGAAGTTGAAACGCACGGAGGCGATGATCACCATCCACTCGCCGATGAAGCCGGCCGTCGCGGGCAGGCCGCAATTGGCCATGAAGAACAGCAGCGCGAACGCGGAGAACTTGGGCATCCGGTTCACCACACCGCCGTAGTCCGCGATCTGGCGCGAGTGCAGGCGGTCATAGAGCACGCCGATGCACAGGAACATGGCGCCCGAGACGAAGCCGTGCGCAATCATCTGTGCGAGGCCACCCGACACGCCCAGGTCATTGAAGATGAAAAAGCCCAGCGTCACAAAGCCCATGTGCGCGACCGACGAGTAGGCCACGAGCTTCTTCATGTCCTTCTGCACGATGGCCACGAGCCCCACGTAAATCACCGCGATCAGGGAGAACGTGATCATCAGCCAGGCCCATTCGTGCGCGGCATCGGGCGCGATGGGCAGGGAAAAGCGCAGGAAGCCGTAGGCGCCAAGCTTGAGCATGATGGCGGCCAGCACCACGGAGCCGCCCGTGGGCGCCTCCACGTGCACATCGGGCAGCCAGGTGTGCACCGGCCACATCGGTACCTTCACGGCAAACGCCGCGAACAGGGCAAAGAACAACAGCGTCTGCGCCGTAGCGCCCAGGGGGAGCTTGTGCCAGGACGCGATGTCAAAGCTGCCGCCTGCCTGGTTGTACAGGTAGATGAAGGCGATCAGCGTGAGCAGCGAGCCCAGCAGGGTGTACAGGAAGAACTTGAATGCCGCGTAGATCTTGTTCGGCCCGCCCCACATGCCGATGATGAGGTACATCGGAATCAGCGTCGCCTCGAAGAAGACGTAGAACAGCATGCCGTCGAGCGCGCAGAACACACCGACCATCAGACCGGACAGGATCAGGAACGCGGCCATGTACTGATAGACGCGCTCCGTGATGGATTCCCACGAGGCAATGATCACTATGACCGTGATGAAGGCCGTCAGGGGAACGAACCACATCGAGATGCCGTCCACCCCCAGGTGGTAGTGCATGTTGAAGCGCGCGATCCAGGGCGCCTTCTCGACGAACTGCATCGCCGCCGTGCCGGTATCGAAGCCGCTGATCAGCGGCAATGTGACCGCCAGTCCGAGCAAGGATCCGATCAAGGCGATCCAGCGTACCGCCGGTGCATGTCTGTCACTGCCGAAGGCAAGCAACAGGACGCCGAAAACGATGGGCGTCCAAATGGCTAGACTCAACAAACCCATTTGTTATTCGCTCCTATTTGTTGAGCCAGACGAAGTACGTCATGAGGACAAACACACCCAGAATCATGACCAGTGCATAGTGGTACAGGAAGCCCGTCTGCACACGCCGCAATGCGGCCGAAATGCGTGCCACAACCTTCCACGAGCCGTTGACGATGGCGCCATCGATCAGGCCCTGGTCCGCGCCCTTCCACAGGCCGACGCCCAGGCAACGCGCACCGGCGGCAATGACCCGCTCGTTGAACCAATCCGCGTAGTACTTGTTTTCCAGCACGGTGTAGATCGGCTGGCAGGCACGCTTGATGGCCGCGGGCAGCGCAGGATTGACGATGTACATGTAGTAGGACAGTGCCACGCCTGCCAGTGCCAGCCAGAACGGTACGGTCTGCAGGCCATGCACGGCCATTGCGACGGGCCCATGGAAGGCCTGCGCCAATTGCGCCATTGCCGGGTGCTTGGCCGCGTCGACAAAGATCACATCCTTGAAGAAGTCGCCAAACAGCATGGGCTGTATGTACATGAAGCCGATGACCACCGAAGGTATGGCCAGCAGCACCAGAGGCACCGTCACGACCCAGGGCGACTCATGAGGCTTGGAGTGGTCCCCGTGGTGGTGGTGCGGATCGGGCTCCTCCTGCACATCCTCATGCACATCGGGGTTCTGGTCGTAGCGTTCCTTGCCGTGGAAGACGAGGAAATACATGCGGAACGAATAGAACGCCGTGACGAACACACCGGCAAGCACGGCGAAATGCGCAAACCCTGCACCGGGCAGCTGGCTGAAGCGCGCGGCCTCGATAATGTTCTCCTTGGAGTAAAAGCCCGAGAACAAGGGGGTACCGATCAGCGCCAGTGAGCCCAGCAGCGAGGTGATCCAGGTGATGGGCATGTACTTGCGCAGGCCACCCATCCAGCGAATGTCCTGGTTGTGGTGCATGCCCATGATGACGGAGCCGGCGCCGAGGAACAGCAAGGCCTTGAAGAAGGCATGGGTCATCAGGTGGAACACGGCCACCGAGTAGGCCGACACGCCGAGCGCCACCGTCATGTAGCCGAGCTGGGACAGCGTCGAATAGGCGATCACGCGCTTGATGTCGTTCTGGATGATGCCGAGGAAGCCCATGAACAGCGCCGTGATCGCGCCGATGACCAGCACGAAGTTCAGGGCGACGTCCGACATTTCGAACAGCGGCGACATGCGCGACACCATGAAGATACCGGCCGTCACCATGGTTGCCGCGTGGATCAGCGCGGAAATCGGCGTGGGGCCTTCCATGGAATCGGGCAGCCATGCGTGCAGCGGCACCTGTGCGCTCTTGCCCATCGCGCCAATGAACAAACAGATGCAGGCCACGGTGATGAGCTGCCAGTCCGAACCGGGCAGCAGCACGCCACTCAGTTCCTGCTTCTTGGCAAAGATCTCGCCATAGTTGAAGCTGCCCGTGTAAGCGGCAATCAGACCGATTCCAAGAATGAAGCCGAAGTCGCCCACGCGGTTGACCAGAAAGGCCTTCAGGTTGGCAAAAATGGCCGATGGCTTGTTGAACCAGAAACCGATGAGCAGATAGGAAACAAGGCCCACGGCTTCCCAGCCGAAGAAAAGCTGCAGCATGTTGTTGCTCATCACGAGCATCAACATGGAGAACGTGAACAGCGAGATGTAAGAGAAGAAGCGGTTGTAGCCGTCATCCTCCTCCATGTAGCCGATGGTGTAGATGTGCACCATGAGCGACACGAAGGTCACCACGCACATCATCATGGCCGTCAGACTGTCGATCAGAAAGCCGACCTCCATCTTCAGGCCACCAACCGTCATCCAGGTGTAGATGGTTTCGTTGAAGCGGGCGCCATCGAGCACCACGCTGCTGAGCGTGAGCGCAGACAGCACGAACGACACCAACACGCCGAGGATGGTCAGCGAATGCGAGGCACGCCGACCGATCAGGTTGCCACCAAAGGCCGTGCCCAGAACACCGGCCAGCAGGGAGCCCACCAGCGGCGCCAGGGGCACCGCCAGCAGCGTCGAAGCAGATAGGGTTTGACTCATTCTTGAGAACCTTGCAAGTACCGGTTAGCCCATCACCCCTTGAGGATGTTGAGGTCTTCCGCATTGATGCTGGTCTTGTTGCGGAACAGCAGCACCAAGATGGCCAGGCCAATGGCTGCCTCGGCGGCCGCCACGGTCAGGATGAAGAAAACGAAGACCTGCCCGTGGATGTCGCCAAGGTAGTACGAGAAGGCGACGAAGTTGATGTTCACGGCAAGCAGCATCAACTCGATCGCCATCAGCAGGACGATGAGGTTCTTGCGATTGAGGAAGATACCCACCACCGCGAGGGCAAACAGCATCGCCCCGAGCGACAGGAAATGGCCAAGGGTCAATGTCATGCTTTCTTCTCCTGGGCGCTTGCGGCCTCGCCCTCTACCGGTGCCGGCTCCTGGGCGGCCTGCGTCACGGGCATCTTCACCATCACCAGGCGCTCGCTGGCACGCGCACGCAGCTGAGCGGTCGCGTCGTTGGCCTTGACGTCCTTGCGTTCGCGCAGCGTCAGCGCAATGGCAGCAATCATGGCCACCAACAGAATGACAGCAGCCACCTCCACCGGGTAGAGGTACTCGGTGTACATCAGTCGGCCCAGGGCCTGGGTGTTCGAGTACGGCAGAACCTGACCCGCGGCGTCAAGCAATGCCGGCGCGGGCTTTGCCTCCTCCACGCCGCGAAAGCCCGTCATCAGGATCGCGGCCATCTCAAACGCTATCAGGGCGCCAATGAGCGCAGCCATGGGGAAATGGTTCCAGAATCCCTTGCGCACGATGTCGAAACGAATGTCGAGCATCATGACCACGAACAGGAACAGCACCATCACCGCACCCAGGTACACCAGCACCAGGGCGATGGCCAGGAATTCGGCCTTGAGCAGCAACCATATGCCCGCAGCCTGAGTGAAGGCCAGTATCAGATGCAACACGGCATGGACCGGGTTGCGCGCCGTGACGACCCGGAAGGCTGCAAAGAGCAGCACCGCCGAGAAGAGATAGAAGAATCCGGTTTTGACGTCCATGGATCGGGTCTTTTCAAAAAGTCAGGTGTGACACGCAATCCGCTCAACGGTATTTCGCATCCGCAGCCTTGGCCGCCGCAATCTCGGGCTCGTAACGGTCTCCCACGGCCAGGAGCATGTCCTTCGTGAAGTACAGATCGCCGCGCTTCTCACCGTGGTATTCCAGGATCTGGGTTTCGACGATGGAATCGACCGGGCAGCTCTCCTCACAGAAGCCGCAGAAAATGCATTTGGTCAGATCGATGTCATAGCGCGTGGTGCGGCGTGTGCCGTCGGCGCGGACGTCGGACTCGATGGTGATGGCCATGGCCGGACAAACTGCCTCACACAGCTTGCAGGCAATGCAACGCTCCTCTCCGTTGTCGTATCGACGCAGCGCATGGAGGCCGCGAAAACGCGGCGACAGAGGCGTCTTCTCTTCCGGAAACTGAACGGTGACCTTGCCACGGAACGCGTAGCGTCCCGTCAACACCATACCCTTGGCCAGTTCCCAGAGCATGAAGCTCTTGAAGAAATCCTTGAGAGAGAAGGATGCAGGAGCAACAACTGCAGACATGAATGTGTCCCCGCTTATTTCCAGATGTTCCAGGGCGAGATCAACCACGCGCCCACGATCAGCAGCCACACCAGGGTGACCGGAATGAAGATCTTCCAACCCAGACGCATGATCTGGTCATAGCGATAGCGCGGGAAGGTGGCGCGAATCCAGATGAACATGGACACCACCACGAATGTCTTGATTCCAAGCCAGATCCAGCCCGGGATGAAGGCCAGCGCCTCCACCGGTGGCAGCCATCCGCCGAGGAACATCAGCACCGCCAGAATCGACACCAGCCACATGGCCGCATATTCGGCCAGGAAGAAAATCGCAAAGCCCATGCCGGAATACTCGACCATGTGCCCGGCCACGATCTCCGCCTCGCCCTCGACCACGTCGAACGGATGGCGATTGGTCTCGGCAACACCGGAGATCAGGTACACGAAGAAGAGCGGCAGCAGCGGCAACCAGTTCCAGGACAGGAAGGTCAACCCCATGTCCGCCATGCCGCCACGCGCCTGGCTCAAAACGATGTCGGTCAGGTTCATGCTGCCCGTCACCATGATGACGACCACAAAGCAGAAGCCCATCGCGATCTCGTAGCTGACCATCTGCGCCGAGGCACGCAGGGCGCCCAGAAGCGCATACTTGGAATTGGAGGCCCAACCGGCAATGATCACGCCATAGACCTCGATCGAGGCGACGGCCATGACCAGCAGCAGTCCGGCGTTGACGTTGGCCAGGGCCGCATCGGGCGCAAAGGGCACCACCACCCATGCAGCCAGGGCCGGCATGATGGCCATGATGGGCCCCAGAATGAACAGCCCCTTGCTCGCAGCGGTGGGCTGGATCACTTCCTTGGTCAGGAGCTTGAGACCATCGGCCATCGGCTGCAGCAAACCAGCCGGGCCCACGCGGTTGGGACCGACACGGGCCTGCATGAAACCGAGCAGCTTGCGTTCCCACAGCGTGAGATAGGCCACGGCGCCCATCAGCGGAGCGAGGACGCACACGATCTTGATCAGGTTCCAGATCACGGGCCAGGCCATACTGGACCACCAGCTCGCAGCCACCATGTTCAGGCCGCCGTTGTAAATCGCGTCGATCATGCAGCAGCTCCTTCACGTGCCGCACGCGCGTCGGCCGTCAGTTGCAGGGCCGGTGCGCGGCGCACCAGTCCATCCAGCTGATAAATGCTCGCAACCGCAGGCCCTTGCGACGGCCCCTGTGCGACGGTAATGGGTGCCTTGGTGGTGTTGGACAGTTGGTCTGCCGACAACTGCTCAACACCTGCCGTCACCTGGTTCAGGACATCCTGGGACGATTCGAAGTCCACGCCCTGCAGGCCCATGATGTTCGCCAGCACGCGCAACACCTTCCACGCGGGACGCGTCTCGCCAAGCGGTCGCACGACGGCGTGGAAACTCTGCACGCGCCCCTCGGCGTTGACGAAACTGCCCGATGTCTCGGTGAACGGTGCGATGGGCAACAGGACATCGCTCACGTCCATGTTGGTCTTGAACGGGCTGAGCGTGACAACCATGTCCACATCCGCCAGTCCCTGCGCCGCCTTGGCACCGGCCGCGCTGTCGAACTCGGGCTCGGTGTTCAGCAACAGCAGCGCCTTCGCCTGACCGGCGAGCATCTGAGCCGCATTCAGGCCGTCCTGGCGCGGCTGAGCACTCACCAGCTGCGCGCCGACGGTGTTCGCCGCCTCGGTCAGATAGCCGAACGCCGCGCCGGTTTCCTGGGCGATCCATTGCACCAGGGCCAGCAGGCTGCTTGCCTGCGCATGGTGCGCGGCAGCGTTGCCGAGGAGCACGGCCTTGCGCTCGCCGCCGACCAGCGCGCGGGCAATGGCCAGCGCCTCTGCATTTGCGGAGCCGGCCTGCGCCGGCGGGTTGACACCTTTTTCCTGAGCAACGGCCGCGGCCACGTCCGCGAGCGCCTGCGTCCAGTCGGCAGGGTTGACCACGGAATGGACGGCGGGCAAGGCCCAGTCATAGGCACGTCCATTGATGGCAAAGACCTTGCACCCCTTGCGCGCCGCCTGGCGGATGCGCTGTGCAAACAGCGGATGGTCCTTGCGCAGGTTGGAGCCGAGCACGAGCACGGCCTGCAGGTCGGACAGCGCCGCAATGGGCATGCCGAGCCAACGGACGCCCTCAGGCTGCACGAATTCGGCATTGCGCAGGCGATAGTCGATGCTGTCGCTGCCCAGGCCGCGCACCAGCGTCGTGGCCAGATGCAGTTCCTCGAGCGTGCTGTGCGGACTGACCAGGGCACCAATGGCGCGGGCACCATGCTTGTCGCGCACGCACTTGAGGCCATTGGCCACATATTCCAGGGCCGTCTGCCAGTCGACCTCCTGCCACTGGCCGCCCTGCTTGAGCATGGGGCGCTGCAGGCGCTCGTCGCTGTTCAGGGCCTCGTAGGAGAAACGGTCACGGTCGGCAATCCAGCATTCGTTGACGGCTTCGTTCTCCATCGGCACGACACGCATCACCTTGTGATTCTTGACCTGGACGATGAGATTCGCACCCGTCGAGTCATGCGGGGAGATCGACTTGCGGCGCGACAGCTCCCAGGTGCGGGCGCTGTAGCGGAAGGGCCGGCTGGTCAGTGCACCGACGGGGCAGATGTCGATCATGTTGCCCGAGAGCTCGGAGTCGACCGTATCGCCCTTGACCGTGGTGATCTCGGAATGCTCACCCCGATTGACCATGCCGAGCTCCATGTCTCCGCCGATTTCCTGGCCGAAGCGCACGCAACGCGTGCAATGAATGCAACGCGTCATCTCTTCGGTGGAGATCAGGGGCCCAATGTCCTTGCGCAGGACCACGCGCTTTTCCTCGCCATAGCGCGATGCCGACATGCCGTAGCCCACGGCCAGATCCTGCAACTGGCATTCGCCACCCTGGTCGCAGATGGGGCAATCCAGCGGGTGATTGATGAGCAGGAACTCCATCACCGATTGCTGCGCCTTCAGGGCCTTGTCGCTCTTGGTGCGCACGATCATGCCCTGCGTCACCGGCGTGGCGCAGGCGGGCATGGGCTTGGGTGCCTTTTCCACGTCCACCAGGCACATGCGGCAGTTGGCCGCGATGGAGAGCTTCTTGTGGTAGCAGAAGTGCGGAATGTAGACGTTGGCCTTCTCGGCTGCATGCATGACCATGCTGCCCTCGGCGACCTCCACCTTCTGACCGTCCAGTTCAATTTCAACCATATGCTTTTCTCGCGATCAGGCGGCAGACGCCTTGGCTGCGGCCTCGATCTTGGCCTCGAACTCGTGGCGGAAATGTTTGATCATGGCGCGCACCGGCATCGCCGCCGCATCACCGAGCGCGCAGATGGTGCGGCCCATGATGTTGAACGCCACGGAATCGAGGAGCTCGATGTCTTCCTTGCGTCCCTGGCCGTGCTGTATGCGATCGACCACACGCCAGAGCCAGCCCGTGCCCTCGCGGCAGGGCGTGCACTGCCCGCAGGACTCGTGCTGATAGAAGTAGGACAGGCGCAGCAGCGACTCCACCATGTCGCGCGAATCATCCATGACGATGACGGCGCCCGAGCCCAGCATGGAGCCAGCCTTGGCGATGGAGTCATAGTCCATGGTGCACTCCATCATGATGGAGGCCGGCAGCACCGGAGACGACGAGCCGCCCGGAATCACGGCCTTGAGCTGCCGACCGTTGCGCACGCCACCGGCGAGCTCGAGCAGCTTGGCAAACGGCGTGCCCAGGGGAATCTCGTAGTTGCCCGGGCGCTCCACGTCACCGGAGACGGAGAAGATCTTGGTGCCACCGTTATTCGGCTTGCCGCACTCGAGATAGGCCTGGCCGCCGTTGCGGATGATCCAGGGAACCGCCGCGAAGGTCTCGGTGTTGTTGATGGTGGTCGGCTTGCCATACAGGCCGAAGCTGGCCGGGAACGGCGGCTTGAAGCGCGGCTGACCCTTCTTGCCCTCGAGCGATTCGAGCAGCGCGGTTTCCTCGCCGCAGATGTAGGCGCCGAAGCCATGGTGCGCCTGCAGCTGGAAGCTGAAGGCGCTGCCCATGATGTTGTCACCCAGGTAGCCGGCGGCGCGCGCCTCCTCGAGGGCGGCCTCGAAGCGCTCGTAGACTTGGAAGATCTCGCCGTGGATGTAGTTGTAGCCCAGCGAGATGCCCATCGCGTACGCGGCAATGATCATGCCCTCGATCACGATGTGCGGGTTGTACATCAGGATGTCGCGGTCCTTGCAGGTGCCGGGTTCACCCTCGTCGGAATTGCAGACCAGGTGCTTCTGCCCCGGGAACTGGCGCGGCATGAAGCTCCACTTGAGGCCCGTGGGAAAGCCCGCACCGCCGCGGCCACGCAGGCCGGACTCCTTGACGGTGGCGATCACCTGATCCTGCGTCAGACCCTCGCCGCCATCCTTGCCCAGGATCTTGCGCAGGGCGGCATAGCCACCGCGCGCCTCGTAGTCCTTGAGGCTCCAGTTGCTGCCATTGAGGCCGGCATAGATCTGCGGGTTGATATGGCGGTCGTGGAAGCAGGTCTGTACGCCCGTGGCCTGGAACTGCGCCAGAACTTGTGCGGCCGTGGTCATTGCTTGCCCTCCGCGGCGCGCAGGCCGTCGACCAGCTGATCGAGCTTGTCGTTGTCCATGAAGCTGCACATGTTGCGGTCATTGACCAGCATCGCGGGCGCATCGGCGCAGGCGCCCAGACATTCGCACTGTTGCAGCGTGAACATGCCATCCGCCGTGGTCTCGCCCATGGCGATACCGAGCTTGGACTCGAGGTGATGCAGCGCTTCGTTGCCACCGCGCAGCTGGCACGGCAGATTGGTGCACACGGCCAGCTTGTATTTGCCCACCGGCTGCTGGTTGTACATGTTGTAGAAGGTGGTGACCTCGTGCACGGCGATCTCGGGCATGCCCAGGTACTCCGCGATCACCGCTTCGCTCTCCTGGCTCACCCAGCCCTGCTCCTGCTGCACGATGGACAGGCAGGCCATCACGGCGGACTGCTTTTGCTCGGGCGGGTACTTCGCCACTTCGCGCGCGAAACGCGCCTTGGTCGCTTCGGTAATCATCGATCAATCTCTCCGAACACGATGTCCATGGTGCCGATGACCGCAACGGCGTCGGCGATCATGTGACCGCGTGTCAGTTCGTCATACGCGGCCAGATGTGCAAAACCCGGCGCGCGGATCTTCAGGCGATAGGGCTTGTTGGCACCGTCGCTCACCAGGTAGATGCCGAACTCGCCCTTGGGGTGCTCGACCGCGGCGTAGGCCTCGCCCTCGGGCACGCGGAAGCCTTCCGAGAACAGCTTGAAGTGGTGGATCAGATCCTCCATGCCGGTCTTCATGCGCTCGCGCGACGGGGGCGCCACCTTGTGGTTGTCGATGATCACGGGGCCGGGATTGGCGCGCAGCCAATCGACGCATTGCTTGATGATGCGGTTCGATTGACGCATCTCGGCCACGCGCACCAGATAGCGGTCGTAGCAGTCGCCGTTCTTGCCCAGTGGCACATCGAAGTCCACGCGGTCATAGGCATCGTAGGGCTGCTTCTTGCGCAGGTCCCAGGCCACGCCCGAGCCGCGCAGCATCACGCCGGACATGCTCAGATTCAGCGCACGCTCGGGGGAGACGACGCCGATGCCGACGGTGCGCTGCTTCCAGATGCGGTTGTCCGTCAGCAGGGTCTCGTACTCGTCCACGTAGCCCGGGAACCGGGCGCAGAAATCGTCGATGAAGTCGAGCAGGCCGCCCTGGCGATTGCGGTTGTATTCATCCACGGCCTTGGCGCTGCGCACCTTGCTCGGCTTGAGCTGGGCCATGGTGTCGGGCAGATCGCGGTACACGCCACCGGGACGGAAATAGGCGGCATGCATGCGCGCACCGGAAACCGCCTCGTACATGTCGAACAGGGTCTCGCGCTCGCGGAAGGTGTACATCAGTACCGTGGAGGCACCCAGGTCCATGCCATTGGAGCCCAGCCACATCAGGTGGTTGAGCAGGCGCGTGATCTCGCCAAACATCGTGCGGATGTACTTGGCACGCAGCGGCACCTCAATGCCCAGCATCTTCTCGATGGCCAGGCAATAGGCCTGTTCGTTGCACATCATCGACACATAGTCCAGGCGGTCCATATAGGGCAAGGACTGGATGTATGTCTTGTGCTCGGCCAGCTTTTCGGTCGCACGATGCAGCAGGCCGACATGAGGGTCGGCGCGCTGCACCACCTCGCCGTCGAGCTCGAGCACCAGACGCAGCACACCGTGCGCCGCAGGGTGCTGCGGCCCGAAGTTCAGGGAATAGTTCTTGATTTCAGCCATGATTGGACACCCCGGCGAACCCGCGCCTCAGTGCAGGCCTCCATAGTTGTCTTCACGGATGATGCGCGGCGTGATCTCACGCGGCTCGATGGTCACGGGCTCGTAGACGACGCGACGCAGCTCGGGGTCGTAGCGCATCTCGACATGACCCGACAGCGGGAAATCCTTGCGGAACGGATGACCGATGAAGCCATAGTCCGTGAGAATGCGGCGCAGGTCGCTGTGACCATCGAACACGATGCCGAACAGGTCGAAGGCCTCGCGCTCGAACCAGTTGGCGCCACTCCAGATATCGGTCACCGAGGCGATCACGGGAAAATCGTCGTCGGGGCAGAACACCTTCACGCGCAGGCGCTGGTTCAGCGAAACGGACAACAAATGCGTGACCACCGCATAGCGCGGACCATCCGTTCCGACCTCGCGGTACGTGGAATAGTCGACGCCGCACAGGTCCACGAGTTGCTCGAAGCGGCAACCAGGCGCATCGCGCAGAGTCTTCATGACGTCCAGGTAGTCTGCGGCGGCAACGACCACCGTGACCTCGCCGAGCGCCACTGTGATGTCGCGGATCTTGTCGCCGAGCGCTTGGGCCACGGTGCTGCGCAGCGCTTCAGGGTGAATGGCAATATCGGTCATCGAAACCCCTCAAACGCGCGCAATGGTTTGCGTACGGCGAATCTTCTGCTGCAGCTGGATGATGCCGTAGATCAAGGCCTCGGCCGTGGGCGGGCAGCCGGGCACATACACATCCACCGGCACCACGCGATCGCAACCGCGCACCACCGAATAGCTGTAGTGGTAGTAGCCACCGCCGTTGGCGCACGAACCCATGGAAATCACCCAGCGCGGCTCGGCCATCTGGTCATAGACCTTGCGCAGCGCGGGCGCCATCTTGTTGCACAGCGTGCCCGCCACGATCATCAGGTCGGACTGACGGGGGCTGGCACGAAATACCTCGGCACCGAAGCGCGCAAGGTCGTAGCGCGCCGCGGCGGCATGCATCATCTCCACCGCGCAGCAGGCCAGACCAAAGGTCACGGGCCAGAGCGATCCGGTCTTGGCCCAGTTCACCACCGCGTCATAGCTGGTGGTGACAAAGCCTTCCTTCATCACACCTTCAATCATTGCGTCATTCCTTGTGCTGCACGCGGCTCATTCCCAGTCCAGGGCGCCCTTCTTCCACTCGTAGGCAAAACCTATGACCAGGATGGAGAGGAACACCACGACGGCCACAAAGCCCGTCACCCCGACATCCTGCAAGGCAACCGCCCAGGGAAAGAGGAAAGCGATCTCCAGATCGAACAGAATGAACAGGATGGCAACGAGGTAGTAGCGCACATCGAACTTCATGCGCGCGTCATCAAACGCCTCAAAGCCACATTCGTAGGGGGAGTTTTTTGCCGGATCGGGGCGATTGGGCCCCAACACATAACCCAGCACGAGAGGCACGACACCGACGCCGATGCCGACCAAGATGAACAGGAGAACTGGGAGGTATTGATCGAGGTTCATCTAGCGACGCTCTCACCGTTGAAAAACCGCCCCCAAGTCGCGCATTGCGGACCCGTGAGACGGTTTTTTATTTTGGTGCCGTCGGCGAGACTCGAACTCGCACAGCTTTCGCCACTACCCCCTCAAGATAGCGTGTCTACCAATTTCACCACGACGGCTTCTGTGTGCATCTGGATGGCTTGAGGACCAGTGATGCGGTTTTTGCTTTCCAGACAGCAGAGGATTCTACCTCGGAAAAACCCTGGCACAAACCAAGAGGCGTTTTTTTCGCGACGCCTCGTTGAACTTACTTGGTGGGAATCTGATCCGCGCCCGTGGCAGGCTCGGCGGCCGGCGTCTCCGTCGCAGGTGCCGTGGTCGCGGGCACCACGGCAGCAGGCTGCTCCAGCACGCTGCCGGTGCTTGCCGGACGCTGGTTGCCGAAATAGGCCAGTGCCAGCGTGGCCACGAAGAACACCGTCGCCAGCACCGCCGTGGTGCGCGACAGGAAGTTGGCGCTGCCGCTGGCGCCGAAGAGGCTGCCCGCGCTGCCGCTGCCAAAGGCCGCGCCCATGTCGGCGCCCTTGCCATGCTGGATCAGGATCAGCCCGATCATGCCCAGCGCGGTGAGCATCTGCACCGCCAGAATCACATTCACTATTGCGTTCATGTTCCATCAACTCCTAATTCAGTAGCCGCCTACGCCTGCACAGTCTGCGTTGCAGCAATAATTTGTAGAAAATCTGCGGCCTTGAGCGAGGCGCCGCCCACGAGGCCGCCGTCGATATCGGGCTGCGCGAGCAGCTGCGCGGCATTCGCGGCGTTCATGCTCCCGCCGTACAGCAGCGGCACATGCGCGGCACGCTCGGTCGCCGCCGCCAGTTGCGCGCGCAGGACGGCATGCACGGCCTGCGCCTGCTCGGGAGTGGCCGTGCGGCCCGTGCCTATGGCCCAGACCGGCTCGTAGGCGACCACCATGTCGGCGACAGCGCCGCCGCTGGCCTCGATCACCGCCGCAAGCTGGCGCCTGACCACGACCTCGGTCTGGCCGGCCTCACGCTCTTCGAGGGTCTCGCCCACGCACACGACGGGCGTGATGCCCGCCGCCAGCGCCTGCCCGGCCTTGGCGGCCACGACGACATCGGTCTCGCCATGGTATTGACGACGTTCGGAATGACCGACGAGCACATAGCGCACGCCGAAGTCGCGCAGCATGGCCGTCGACATCTCGCCCGTGAACGCGCCCGCCGCATGTTGCGAGACATCCTGCGCGCCGAGCGCGATCGGAGAACCCGCCACCAGCGACTGCACCTGCGCGAGATACGGCGCGGGCACGGCAACCGCGACCGCACAGGCGGGCTGGCCCACACCCTCGCGCAGCGCCTGCAGCAGTGCGGCGTTGGCCTCCAGGCTGCCGTTCATCTTCCAGTTGCCGGCGATGAGTTTTTGCTTCTGTGTCATGTCGTCCACCTCAAAACAATCTTGCCAATATGTTGGTTCGACTCCATCAGCGCATGGGCTTGGGCGGCATCCGCCGCTGCGAACTCGCTGTGGATCACGGGTCTGATCTGGCCCGCCGCCAGCAGCGGCCACACCTGCTCGCGCAGCGCCTGGGCGATCGCGGCCTTGAAGGCCACGGGCCGCGGGCGCAGCGTGGAGCCGGTGATGGTCAGGCGCTTGCGCAGCACCAGCGCGGCATTGAGCTCGGCCTGCACACCCCCCTGCACGGCGATGATGACGATGCGCCCATCCTCGGCCAGGCACTCGACCTCACGCGCCACATACGGGCCGGCAACCATGTCGAGCACGACATCGACGCCGCGCCCGCCGGTGATGCGCTGCACCTCGGCGACGAAGTCCTGCGTGCGGTAGTTGATGGCGTGATGCGCGCCCAGCGACATGCAGGCCGCGCATTTCTCGTCGCTGCCCGCGGTGACGATGACCGTGGCACCGCGGGCGCGCGCCAGCTGGATGGCCGTCACGCCTATGCCGCTGCTGCCGCCCTGCACGAGCAGGGTTTCACCCGCCTGCAGATGCGCGCGATCGAAGACATTGCTCCACACGGTGAAGAAGGTCTCGGGCAGCGCAGCCGCCTCCACGTCGCTCAGGCCCGCCGGCACCGGCAGGCATTGCGCCACGGGTGCCACGCAGTACTCGGCATAGCCGCCGCCCGCGACCAGCGCGCAGACATGGTCGCCCACGGCAATGCCCGCCTGCGCCATGGCCTGCGCGTCACCGCCTTCGACGACGCCCGCGACCTCAAGCCCCGGCAGGTCGGAGACCCCTGGCGGCGGCGCGTAATGCCCCTTGCGCTGCAGCACGTCGGGGCGGTTCACACCGCTGGCCGCAACGCGGATCAGCAGTTCACCGGCGCCAGGCTGCGGCAGAGGGCGCTGCACGAGGCACAGCCCTTCGGGCGGGCCAAAGGCCGCGATCTCCACCGCTTGCATCACAGTCTTCATGTGCAATTTGGATCAATTTATGGCTCAGACGATTGCTGCGCAAGCGCCTAAAGCTCATATTTCAATAGCATCACCTGCATCAGGCCAGGGGACTGCCGGCGGTTTACTGCTGCTCTGGGGCGCCGTTGCCGTTGCCGTTGCCGTTGCCGTTGTCACGGCGCTCGCGACGCTCGCCCCGGGGTTCACGCGGCTCGCGCGGTTCACGCTCGGGCATGCCGGCCGGACGCTCGGTCAAGGCCTTCAGGGACAGCTTGACGCGACCCTTGTCGTCGGTTTCCAGAACCTTCACCTTGATGATCTGGCCTTCCTGCAGGTAGTCGCTGACCTTCTCCACGCGCTCGTGGGCGATCTGGCTGATGTGCAGCAGGCCATCCTTGCCCGGCAGCAGATTGACCAGGGCTCCGAAGTCCAGGATCTTGGTGACCGGGCCTTCGTAGACCTTGCCCACCTCGACCTCGGCGGTGATCTCCTCGATGCGGCGCTTGGCCTCGTCGGCCTTGGCCGAGTCGCTCGACGCAATGGTGATGGTGCCGTCTTCCTCGATGTTGATCTGGCAGCCGGTCTCATCGCACAGCGCACGGATGGTGGCGCCACCCTTGCCGATCACGTCGCGGATCTTCTCCGGGTTGATCTTCATGGTGAAGAGCTTGGGCGCGAAGCTGGAGATCTCGGCCTTGGCCTCGCCCATGGCTTCCTGCATCTTGCCGAGGATGTGCATGCGCGCCTCCTTGGCCTGGGCCAGGGCGACCTGCATGATTTCCTTGGTGATGCCCTGGATCTTGATGTCCATCTGCAGTGCCGTGATGCCGGCGGTGGTGCCTGCCACCTTGAAGTCCATGTCGCCCAAATGATCTTCATCACCCAGGATGTCCGTCAGCACGGCGAACTTGTTGTCTTCCTTGATCAGGCCCATGGCGATGCCAGCCACATGCGCCTTCATGGGCACGCCGGCGTCCATCATCGAAAGGCAGCCGCCGCAGACCGAGGCCATGGACGACGAACCGTTCGATTCCGTGATTTCCGACACCACGCGAATGGTGTAGGGGAACTCTTCCTTGCTCGGCAGGCAGGCGACGAGCGCGCGCTTGGCCAGGCGCCCGTGGCCGATCTCGCGGCGCTTGGTCGAGCCCATGCGGCCCACTTCGCCCGTGGCAAAGGGAGGCATGTTGTAGTGGAACAGGAAGCGGTCCTCGAATTCACCGGCCAGCGCGTCGATGCGCTGCGCGTCGCGCTCGGTGCCCAGCGTGGTCACGACCAGGGCCTGCGTCTCGCCACGCGTGAACAGGGCCGAGCCGTGGGTGCGCGGCAGCACGGAGCTGCGGATCTCGATGGGGCGCACGGTGCGGGTGTCGCGGCCGTCGATACGGGGCTCGCCGGCCAGGATCTGGCCGCGCACGATGCGCGCCTCGATGTCGAACAGCATGTTGTCGACCTTGACGGCGTCGAACTCCACGCCCTGCTCCGTCAGACCGGCCTTGACGGCCGCATACGCCTCGCGGCAGGCCTGGGTGCGCAGCTGCTTGTTGCGGTTCTGGTAGGCGGCGCGCAGCGGGCCCTCAGCCAGCGCGGTCACCTTGGCGATCAGGGCCTCGTCCTTGGGCTCGGGCTGCCAGTCCCACACGGGCTTGCCGGCATCGCGCACCAGTTCGTGGATGGCGTCGATGGCGATCTTGCCCTGCTCGTGGCCGAACACCACGGCGCCCAGCATCACGTCCTCGGGCAGTTGCAGAGCCTCGGACTCGACCATCAGCACGGCGGCCTCGGTGCCGGCGACGACCAGGTCCATCTGGCTGTTCTTGCGCTGCGTCTGGCCGGGGTTGAGCACGTATTCACCGTTGATGTAGCCCACGCGCGCGGCGCCGATGGGGCCGTTGAACGGGATGCCCGAGACGGCCAGCGCGGCGCTGGTGGCGATCATGGCGGCGATGTCGGCGTCGACCTCGGGGTTGAGCGAGATGGTGTGGATGACCACATGCACCTCGTTGTAGAAACCCTCGGGGAACAGCGGGCGGATGGGGCGGTCGATCAGGCGGGAAGTCAGCGTCTCCAGCTCGCTGGGCTTGGCCTCGCGCTTGAAGAAGCTGCCGGGGATCTTGCCGGCGGCGTAGGTCTTCTCGATGTAGTCCACCGTCAGCGGGAAGAAGTCCTGGCCGGGCTTGGCGGACTTGCTCGCGACCACGGTGGCCAGCACCACGGTGTCGTCGATATTGACCAGCACGGCGCCGGAGGCCTGGCGCGCGATCTCGCCGGTTTCCATGGTCACGCTGTGCTGACCCCATTGGAAGGTCTTGGTGACCTTGTTGAACATCGTCATGGCGGTTTGCTCCTGAAAATGCAGCTGTTACCGCAGTAGCAGCCTGGTGTTGGAGGTCAAACAGACCGCGATGCCATTCCATACACGCGCGGGCAGCTACGAATTACGCAGCACGTACGGGTATGGAATGACACAGCTTCGCTCTGCTTGAAGAGCCTCCGTGGAAGGGTGAAGTAAAAAACGCCTGAGTCAGCACGCTAACCCAGGCGTTCTTTCATGTGGTACTGCTTACTTGCGCAGGCCCAGCTTGGCGATCAGGGCGGTGTAGCGGTCAGCGTCCTTGGCCTTGAGGTAGTCCAGCAGCTTGCGGCGGCGGCTCACCATGCGCAGCAAGCCGCGGCGACCGTGGTGGTCCTTGGCGTGCTGCTTGAAGTGGGGCGTCAGCTCGTTGATGCGTGCCGTCAGCAGCGCCACTTGAACTTCGGGGCTGCCCGTGTCGTTTTCGGCGCGCTGGTTGGCCTTGACGACTTCGGCCTTGATGGAAGATGCAATCATGATGTTTTCCTGAAGCGGGGCCGCACGGAACGCGCCCCTGGTTTTACTTGCGCCGGCGGCTGGAATGACCACCGGCGTGCGTTCTGCACCATGCAAAACCTGTTGATTGTAATGCCTGCACCCTTGTTTGCCTACCCGGACGGCACCGAATGCCCATGGCCGG